>QGNN01000052.1 GCA_003228105.1 Chloroflexota bacterium | reverse complement strand
GGGGTTGATTGGTTGCAAAGGATTCGGTCTATACAAAATCAAACACTTGTGTGATTATCCGCTGCAGGTTCAAAAGTACAAATTAAGGAATTGATTTATGAAAGTAATATTAGCTGGCATTGAATACGTCGGATCCACTACCATTTCCAGAATGCTGGGTGATTGGAAGTTAAAAATCATGGGAGAATCTTTTTTCATGGGATTGATTCATGATCATTCAAAACTTCCTCATACCTCCGGGCATCCTGATGACACCACTTTGGAAGAACAGAAACAAATATTGAATTTGTCTCCAAAATTAAAAGAGATGTATCATCGTTACGGAATGTACTACCACCTGCATCACTATGTTCAAGAAGACGATTTGTCGGTGGGGTTCCACATTGAAGAAGCTGTTTATGCGAGAAGGTATTATGGTTATGGGTTAGATGGGGAGCAATTCGACAGGAACAATGTGTTCGTTAGTATTGAAAATCGGATAAAGCAAATTACCACTGATCCAATAATAACGGTACACATGGTCGCTTCCCCTGACATCATTGAATCACGTATGTCTGTACTAAAAGATCACCCGGAACATACTAATACTCCTCTGCAGGTTGCAGATATCGAGGATGTAATGGCTGATTACCAGTATTTCATTTCAAAAAGTGACATAGGGCCAGTAGTTAAAGTGGATACTTCCAGGGATAGCCCCGAAGAGACTTTGGAGAAAGTGGTGACTTTACTAGAGCCATATTTCACCAAAACAGATTTAGAACGGATCGAAATTCATAAAGCGCAGTGATAAAACAGGATTTTGTGACTGGTATGAGGTTAAAAAAGAAAAAGATAATTGTTACCGGAGGAACATCTGGTATTGGATTAGCAATAGTTAGTCGGTTCATTCAGGAAGGTGCCACAGTTTTGGTGGCAGATATTAGGGAAGACTTGAATGGAATTATAGGAAATTTGGCATCCAGTTCCGGTAATAGGGCTCATTTTCGTAAAACTGATGTGTCGGATATAGCAGAGGTTAAAGAAATGGTGGGATATGCTATTGAAGTGATGGGTGGTGTTGATTCGGTCGTTAACAATGCTGCTTCGTTTACTTTTGGTGAGGTAGATACTTTGGATTACCAGAGGTGGATGAAGGCTATTTCAGTGAATGTCATCGGAACTGCCAATGTATGTAAATCTACCCTCGAGTATTTAAAAAAAAGTGATCATCCAACAATTACCAACATTGCTTCTATTAGTAGTTTTATTGCCCAGGCAAAATCACTACCATATAACTCTACCAAGGGAGCTATAGCTCAGCTGACAAGGTGTTTGGCTATGGACTGGGGAGTATATGGTATCAGGGTTAATGGCATATGCCCTGGAGATATACATACTGATGGTTGGTACGAGAGGGGCATTTCTAGACAAAAAAAGATAGATCCGTCAGACCCAGAAGGATTTATTCAGGAAGCGTCGTCCATGTCGCTAATGGGTCGTGTAGGCAAACCGGAAGAAGTAGCAAATTTAGCCCTATTCCTGGCCTCGGAGGAAGCATCGTACATAACAGGGGCCATGGTTGTAATAGATGGTGGAGCAACTATCGCTATGAATTAAGATTTCATGGACCATTTATCGTAGAGCGTTCCTTTTTCTGGGTCCAAATCAACGAGACTGACAAACCCTGGCCCACTTTTATCACCAACAGTCATAGGACATCCTGAATAAACCGCAAGGTTTTGTTCTTGGGATACATCGGTGTAGAGATCCCAGTGGCCTAGGGCAATATAATTAAAAGGTGATTTATTGATCTCTGCTGGGGATATTAGTGATGATCTTCCTGAATTGGTTTCTATTGCCTCGAAATGCCCATGGGCCATACCTATAAACCACGTGTTTCTTTCAGGGTGAGGGAGGGGCGACAACGGTTGGAAAGAGGGGCTGTGTTCAGACATGGCTTTACCCCAGAATTTTATGCCTTGATCATCAAATTCAATAATCTCACCGTTCTCTTCCTTAAAAATAAAAAGGTTGTTGGGAGGATCTCTGAAAACTTCCCGTTTATATATGGATGTGTCGTGCATTAAATCATGATTACCTGGTAATAAAATTACAGGTGTTTCTAATTTAGAAATTTCATTTAAGAAAAAATTTACAGTCTCGTCAGATATTCTTTCATTATCAAATACGTCCCCGGCCAACAATAGGAAATCTGCTCTCAACAGAATCGTTTCACATACAACCTTTTGCAAGGCGATGTTCGACGATGGATGACCTAAATGATCCCCGAGGTGCGTGTCTGAAGTATGAATTAACCGTAGATGTTGCAGAGGCATAGTTATATCGGAATAGCTATCTGTTTCCTGATTACAAATTTTGCTCTTTACAAACATCTTGATCAAAAAGGATGTGGCCAGTATAAGTGTTAGGTTGTTCGCATATCCACACACCTGCTTTGCCCATTTCATCGGCAGCTTCAAATTCAAGGGATGGGTTTTCAGGATCGTTTTCGGCCCATATGTTTCCTGGTGTTTTAATGCGACCTTGTGGGGAGAGTACATTCACTTTAATTTTGTCTCCTTGCAACTCTTTGGCAAGCCCTTGTGAAAATCGCTCTAACCCAGCTTTTATCATTCCATAAAAACTACCGTCTCTTCCGGAAGGAGTGCCCTCATATGGCCCTGGGCCCGGGAAAACACCCGCAACAGAAGACACATTGATGAAATCTCCTGCACCTGCTGATTTCAGGTGAGGTAGAGCACGTTTCATTAGTATTAAAGGTCCGCGTAAATCTATTTGCCATATCAAATCGATGTGTCGGTCTTGGACGGTTTCAAGCGAGCCCGGAACCAGTATCGCAGCATTGTTGACTACTATATCGAGCCCTCCGAGTTTGTCCACCGTCTCATCCACCCCAGCTGTGATACTTTCTGGGTCCCTCATATTCATTTGGACTCCAATTGCCTCACCGCCATCTTTATTTATTGATTCTGCCACCGAATAAATAGTGCCTGGGAGTCTTTTATCGGTTACTTCAGTAGTCCGAGCAGCAATCGCCACTTTGGCTCCAGCTCTTGCAAAATGAAGAGCCATGTATTCTCCAATTCCCCGGCTCGACCCCGTTACTAAAGCTACTCTGCCATCTAAAGTTCCCATACTAATGCTCCTATTAATTCTTCTGATTGGGTACCGTGTGCAAATGAAAACTATTCATGTCACCCATTAGTTTTGATGAGTAACATGAATAGTGATTTACTGCTGTCCTAGTCGAAACCTAGTCTAGGAGTCGATAGGTGTATCTTGTCTGTTACCCCACTCGGTCCAGGACCCATCATAGACGGATACACTATCAAAGCCAAGTAGATCAGCCAGTACGTACCAGCTGTGGGTTGCTCTGACTGCCGTTTGGCATAAAGTATAAATATCGCCTAACTCGTCTGTTATATACGCAGCTGCATATAGCTCTTTTAAATCTGAGGCAGGTAAAAATCTACCGTCTTCATCAACGTTGTTCACCCATTCAACATGTATGGAACCTGGAATATGTCCCCCCCTACTGGCCCTCACATCACGTCCTGCAAATTCCTCTGCCCCTCTGGTATCCAGGACTACTGAGGAGGAATCATCTAAGGAACCCAGTACCGTGTCTATACTTGTAACCAGTTCACTATTGGCTGTACCTATGAATTTATAGGTAGAAGCCTTTACTGAAGGAGAATCGGTGTTAATTTCCCTGTTTTCTTTTCCCCACAAACCAAAAGAACCGTCCATCATCCTTGCGTCATCATGACCGTATACATCCAATGTCCATAAAAATCGTGTTGACCAGAGATTTTTTATACCGTCATAAATGATTATGGTGTCGTCACTCTTTATACCTAAGGAACTAAGTTTATTCGAAATATCTGTTGATGGTGGGATTAAACCTTTTACCCCTCCAGACTCAATCTGGAGTTCTTTGGAAGAATAGTTTAAGGCACCAGGAAGGTGTCCAGCGTCATAGTCTTCAGGTTTTCTGATGTCTATAATCTTTACATTTTTATTGCCGAGATTATCTGCGACCCATTTCGTCGATACTAGTCGTTCCGTGGATGAGTAACCTCTACTATCCAGTGATGTGTCTTCAGACACATCTGAGGTGCTTGAGCAGGCAGTTAGTACGCCTAACATTAGCGCTCCTATTACCATTCCAAGACCCATTTGGGTCAATTTGCGAATCAGCATATCTTGATGCTCCTGTAATGTTTTTAAAGTAGATATCACTACTTTGATTTAAATAAACGAATTTTCCATTCACCGGCTTCCACTTCTTCAATTTCGCATCCATACCCTCGCTTCATGGCTTCAGGAGGTATAGTGGACAATGCTGGCGGGTGATCGGTTAGTACATCCAGAGCTGTCAGTGGTTGTTCTGAATTGTCTAGTTCTTTATTCGTCCTGATCATCGGGTAAGGGCATATTTCACCCCTTACATCCAGCAAAGTTGGGTTTGAGTCATTGCTCATTTTTTTAAAAAACTCCTTTATTTTTTTCAAAAAAAAACCCCGTCCTGCCAATGCGGACGGGGTTGTGTTTATTCGCCTTATGGCGACTAGAAAATACCCCTTGTTAATTCATACAAGAACACTTACCTGCAAGACGGTAGGCCCTCACAAGGCACGCCGACTGCTTAAGTAAGCCGTATTTCCTATTAATTATCATGGGGTATAAATTTACCGAATAGTATCTTTTATGTCAAATTAAACTTATTGATCTGGTGGGTTGCACTATTCATAAGAAAAAATTTATGTAATATATGGGAGACATTTTGTTGGCCTATTATAAATTGTACTTGGTGGATACCATGGATGAGATGGACCCCGGTTTCATTTAAATGCCAACAGTAAGACTAGCATCAGGAAGATATAGCAGTAGGAATTTATGCAGATAGCTACACCGCCAGTAAAAGGGAAGATAGATAAAAATACTCTTGGGGCTCTTGCCGTGTCCGGAGTTCTGTTATTAATTCTTGGATACACAGTTTATACCGGTACGCATGGAGAGGCCGTTTTTTGGTTAGCTGGTATAGCCTTCGGTATAACAGTACAAAGAAGTCGGTTTTGTTTCACATCGGCCTTTAGAGACTTTTTCCTTCTGGGACAAACTAGAATGATAAAAGGGATTTTGGTCGGCCTTGCTGTTTGCACTGTAGGATTTGTAATGGTGATGAGTACGGTGTCGCCGAACCCAGGATTTGGAGCTCCTCCATCCGATGCCAATGTATTGCCTGTAGGATTGTCTACTTTAATCGCAGGCACCTTATTCGGGATCGGCATGGTTTTGGCGGGAGGATGTGTGTCTGGTTCTCTGTATAGGATGGGCGAAGGTTATGTTGGATCCTGGCTTGCCATCGGGGGAGTTATGGTGGGCCTCTTCCTGCTGAATAATTCCTGGAATTGGTGGTGGGATAATTTAATTTCTTCTGAATTAAAGATTTGGATGCCGGCTGAAATTTCCTATACAGGTGCTCTGCTGGTTACTACTTTGCTCATAGCAGCTTTACTTTACCTTGCTGTCTGGAGAGAAAGAAGGGCCACCGCGGGATTCGTTATGCCAGAAATAAAAAGAAAATTTCAAGAAAACAGTCCTGCCAATACACCTTCAGAAATAGCAGGGTATTTCCGGAACATTTTTAGGAAGGAATGGAGTCCGATTGTCGGCGGAATAGCTCTCGGAATAATCAATATATTATTGTTTATCAGGTTTAGGCCTTTAGGGGTTGTTGGAGAAATATCCCGATGGACGACATCTTTGAGCAATAGCTTGGGACTTCAAGAGCTACATTTGAAGGGTATGGAGGGATTAGGGGCATGTGCGATGACAATGGCAGAAGGATCTTGGTTCACCAGTGGATTTTTCCTGAATTTTGGTATTGTCGCTGGAGCGTTAGCATCAGCTTTGTTTGCACGTGAGTTCAAACTAAGAATTCCACAAACTCCGATTAGATATGTGCAGTCGATAGTGGGAGGGGTGATTATGGGATATGGTGCTGGGCTTGGGTTAGGTTGTACATTGGGGGCTTTCTTTTCGGCCGTCCCATCTTTAGCTCTCAACGGGTGGGTATATGCGGTAGGACTAGCTGTCGGAGCTTACCTGGGTGTTCAGTGGATCAAAAGGTTTCCTTAAAATGAGAAAACCCCAAGAAACTGTGGACATGACGAATTTATCTATTTCACAACAAATATCTCGTGTTGATGAAGCGATAAATGAGACTCAATATGGAGTTGGAACCACCCTTTTAACATCATCACAAATGGTTGCTACCTACGCTCTCCCAAAATCGTTAAAAAAAAAGATTAAATGCAAAATATCCCCTTCATCTACATCAGGTGAATGGAAGCTAGATATACGTCCACAAATTTGATAGGTACATTGCTATTCGTTTGATGCTCTGTATCCTTCATTATCAATTCCGAAAAGATATTTGATGTAAACAAAGAAATTTCTGGATTAGGGGGTTAAGGAATGTTTCATAGAATTTTCACTGGAGATGACGGACAGTCTCATATGGAGGAGTATTCTCCGCCTGTTGATCTGCCAGCAACAGGTATTATTTTTCGACGGCATGAACCAGGAAATTTCATTGACTGGCATGTGGCCCCCCAAAAACAATTTATAGTTACCTTGGAAGGTCAAGTGGAAATTGGTCTGGGAGATGGAACTGTGTACACCTTGGGTCCTGGAGATATGATGCTCGCTGAAGATTTAACGGGACAAGGTCACACGACGAAGGCAGTTGGTGATAGGACCAGAGTATCCATAGCCATACCAGTGGAATAAATTTCAGGAGTGAGACGATTTGAAATTTGGAGTATTTTGGCAAGTTCCCGGCTATGAGGGCTCAGATGTGGGCCGCCGACATTGGGAAACCATAGAAGAGTTGATTTTGGCTGAAAAATTGGGCTTTATTGAAGGTTGGTTGGCAGAAGCACCTTTTTATCCGACGAGACCTATGTCAGAACCTTTATTGGTGGTGGCGGCGGCGGCGCAGCATACAACAAAGATCCGGTTTGGTACTCTTGCGACCCAGGTCCCAATGCACCACCCGCTAAATTTAGCTACTGAAGTAGCAACTTGCGATATTTTGACAAAAGGTAGATTGGACTTGTGCATAGGTGGTAGATGGGGTGGCCCGTCTAGCCAGGTAATGGGAGTATCTTCAGAAATAGACGATGACGAAAGCCGAGCAATGGTTTCCGAATATTCTGATGTCCTCAAATATGCTTGGACTGAAGGTCGACTAAATTTTAAAGGAGAACATTGGAATTTTACCGATGTGCCAGTTCTTCCCAAGCCAGTTCAAGATCCTTACCCGCCGCTTTTAATGGCGGCAAATAGTGATGGGTCCTTCAAATTTGCTGCGCAAAATGGGTTGGGCGTAGTTGGAATAACTTTAAGTCAATCGATATCTAACTTGGGATCGCATATAAAAACTTTCAAAGCCAATATAAACGAAGGTGCAGCAAATGGTAACCCTCAACCTTTTCATGTTGTTGTTTCTCTTTTTGTGGCTGAGACTAGGGAAAAAGCTCATGACTTGATGCGGAAGAATTGGCTTGACAGTGATGTGATTGGTGACGGTCCTCCAGTGCATTCTTCAGCAATAGGAGGTGGTCGGCATGATTTTTCATCAGGTGCTGGGGGTTGGGGGTCTTGGAATTTTGAAACGGCAGTAGAACACTGCATTTACGATAGTCCGGAAGGTTGCATAGAAAGTTTAAAGGAATTAGGAGACAGAATTCCCGGAATCGATCAATGTATATTGGAATTCAATAGAAGGGGTAGAAATACTACCGAAGTTGTTCAACATTCCATGGAATTGTTCGCTGAAAAAGTGATGCCATACCTTTAGAAAATGTACTCACAGCTTACAAACGTTTAACAGTTTCGATATCCACTAACTTATGATGATCGGGACATTTCTATTTAGCAATCATAGAAAAATTCAATATCTGCTTCAAAAAAAACAGTGTGTTTGGTTGATTCCTGACTGCAAGGGCGCCTTCAGTCTTAGGCGAATCATTTTAACGGTTATAGAGTTTGGGGGAGATATTAAGGCGGCAATAGGTTCAGCAAACGGATATGTAGGAGAATAAATTGGCTCGAAATATAGATCCTGAATTGGATGGGTTAGAAATACTATATTCTAAGCATGAAATATCATCCACAGTTGCCTCTTTGGCCCAATCAATGGCTGAGTATTACGGTAATCGGAGCACTGTTAATGTAGTACCGGTAATGACGGGAGGAATGCAATTCTCGGCTGTTCTTTTGTCAGAATTGGAGAGGATACGACCTGGTAAATGGTTAGTGTCTCCCATATTTGCATCAGCTTATTCAAGCGATGAAACTTTAGCGGAACCGACAATAGAATTCCCCGTAACTTTTGACAATCGGGTTGATTTCCAAGCTCCAACAATCGTAGTGGATGACTTATTAGACACCGGGACTACCATGATGAAATTAATGAAAGATATACAATCAAAGGGATTCCCAAAAGTGGATTTGGCTGTGTTGATAGAGCGGGAAAGAAATGAACCTAAGGGAATAGTGCCTCGGTTTTGTGGGTTTCAACTTAAAAGTGACCGATGGTTGGTTGGGTTTGGGATGGATAGTGAGCAGAGGTATAGAGGGCTTGAAGCAGTGTACGTCCAAATATAGATACGTAAGGTTGCGTCTTCTTCGTCGTATATTTTTGAACTTTCGTAAAACATTTCAGACTATTTTTGTTCCTGTTTGGAATTCTAAGATTGATCTACTTTAAAATGTACTCATATTGAAACGCTTAATAACAAAGGAGAAATCATGCCTTTAGATGCATTTAATTTATCAGGTAAAGTTGCTTTAGTGACTGGTGGCAATAGTGGTATTGGTTTGGGGATGGCCAAAGGATTGGCCGAATCTGGAGCAGATATTTGCATATGGGGAACGAATATTGAGAAGAATGAGAGATCTCAAAAAGAATTGAGTGCCATTGGAATCAAAGCCCATGCAATCCGATGTGACGTGTCTTCAGAGGATCAAGTTGAAACGGCTTTTCAGGAAACCTTAAATTTTTTTGGGAAGGTTGATTCCTGTTTCGCTAATGCAGGGGCTGGTGGGGGAGCTCCATTTCATGAATTCCCCACTGATCTTTGGAGAAAGGTTATGGGAATCAATCTTGATGGTACCTTTTTCACCTTCAGGGCTGCATCTAAGCATATGATTGAAAGAGGGGAGGGCGGCAGGCTTGTTGGTACTTCTAGCACATCCGCCATTCATGGGGCTGCCAGAAATGGGGCTTATGCGTCTACCAAAGGAGCAATGCTAGCCATGGTTAGAGGACTGTCAGTTGAAATGGCTCGCTACTCTATTACTGCCAATTCCATTATTCCTGGTTGGATTGAAACTGCTATGACTTCAGCGCGGGTTGGGGACGAAAGATTTGAAGATAGGGTTATGAAAAGGGTGCCTGTTAGAAGGTGGGGCACTCCGGAAGATTTTTCTGGTATTGCGGTTTATTTAGCCAGTGATGCTTCCGCGTATCAAACCGGTGAAGAATTTGTGATTGATGGCGGATATACTAGATTTTAAATTAAGGGGGGTTTTATGGACTTTGAAGGTAAAGTAGCTTTGGTAACAGGTGGTGGTCGGGGGATAGGAAAAGCGGCGGCGACGAAATTCGCAGAGGGTGGTGCCGATATAGTTATAGCTGATATAGATCCTCATACCGCTAAAGATACAGCTGAAGGCCTTTCAGCCCTGGGGGTCAGAGCGGTTTCTATTTCATTGGACATTGGTGACATTGGTCAGATTGAAAGTATGGTTTATGAGGCAGTTTCGAAACTTGGATCAGTGGATATATTGTTCAACAACGCAGGTTTGACTCGCCACATAAGCTTTTTTGATATAGAGGAAGACCATTGGGATCAAATAAATCGTGTTAATGCAAAAGGTGCTTTTTTCTGCATGCAGAAGGTCGCAAACCAAATGGTAAAACAAGCAAGAGGAGGCAGAATTATAAATACGGCCTCTATTGCTGGGAAAGGTTACAGAAGAACCTCAAATGCTGCATACGCTGCTAGTAAAGGTGCAGTAATTGCAATGACTCATAATGCTGCTAGTGTTATGGCTGAATACGACGTAAATGTAAATGCAATATGCCCTGGCATCGTTCAAACTGATATGTTAGCGAACATTCTTTCTTTAAGGTCTACGGAACTTGGTGCCAGTTCAGAAGAGCTTAAGGCGCTGATGACAGAAGAAATTCCTCTTGGCAGACCAAATGATGCGGAGGACGTGGCTGCTTTGGCAGTTTTTTTGGCTGGACCTGGTTCTAGAAATATTACTGGGCAAGCTTTCAATGTTGATGGTGGAATGATCATGCATTAGAAGGAGGGTGAGATGATGAATCAGACGGATATTATTCGAGATTAAAAAGTGTAAATCTATACAGAATCACTTAATGGAACCTGTACGTAATGTAGGGAAAATAGAGAATGAAAATTAATAGATTTGGTGATACAGAGTTACAAGTTTCAGAATTAGGATTTGGATGTGGGGCGGTTGGCGGGCTGATGGTTTTAGCCGATCATAAAGAAATGATGAATGCAGTGGAATACGCCATTGATTCTGGCATCAATTATTTCGATACTGCTCGCATGTATGGTGATGGACTGTCTGAAATTCATACTGGCGCCATCCTCAGAGAATTAGACAGGACTGATTTACTAATTGGGACGAAAGTGCGAATTGCAGGAGATGAATTTGGAAATATTGCAAAGACTATTTCAGATCAAATAGAAAATAGTTTGCAAAGGCTTGGAATTGATACCGTAGATATTGTTTACACTCACAATACTATAGGCTCAGAGCGGAACGTATCTTCAGGGACTCTTTCCGTGGACGACTTGGATTCGATAGTGGAGGTTTTCGAAAAAGCTGCTGCCTCGGGGAAATTGCGGTACTGGGGATTTAATGGATTGGGTGAAACAGATTCCATAAAAGAAGCATTGGTCCAGTATTCTCCCAGCGGAATACATACTTGCTACAACATGCTTAATCCAACTTCCGGATACCAACTTACGAAAACCTTTCCATACCAAAATTATGAAGAGCTTATGAAGGTGGCATCAGGGGCAGGAATCGGAACTGTCGGAATTAGAATATTGGCTGGAGGAGCTCTGTCAGGGAGTTTGGAGAGGCATCCGATCGCGCAGCAAAATGTGGCCCCCATCGCAACTTCAGCTACATTTCAGGAAGATGTTAGTAGAACTTCTGCCTTTGAATTCCTACATAAAGAAGGATTTGTGGATAACCTTGTGGAAGCTTCTGTTAGATTTGCTATCAGTAATGATAGTCTCGATACAGCTTTAATTGGGTTGTCGAATTTTGATCAATTACAACAGGCTGTTGATTATGCTAACAAGGGCGCGTTGCCCCAGGAAGCCCTAGATAATATTAGAGGTATTTGGGCGGTGTCACAGTTACATGAATGAAGCTTTTTTTAAGAGAGATGACGAAGATAGAAACATCTATCACCCTACACGTTTTGCAAGAGGGCCGTGGGACCCCAAAACACTTCACGGAAGGGTTTTATCG
>QGNN01000051.1 GCA_003228105.1 Chloroflexota bacterium | reverse complement strand
GCCCATTCAAGATGGGGCCGAATTTCGGCTCAAGTCTAACATATGGATTTCAGGCTAACAATCTTCAACGCACCCCTATCAATATACCGAGTATATTTATTATTTATTCCTCATTTTTGTGGTTAGGGCAATTTATATCACTAGGGCTTAACTACTGAAGGATTAACTGTCTATAAACAATAAAGGAATAAGATTTACCCTTTCCATCACAAATGTATTTATGGCAATACGTTTTTGAGATATTTTCCAGTATACGAACCTTCGTGTCGGGTGGCATTTTCAGGAGTTCCTTCATATACTAAATCCCCCCCCTTATCTCCCGCCCCCGGGCCAAGATCTATTATCCAATCGGCACTTTTGATTAGATCGAGATGATGCTCAATTAAGACAACTGAATTTCCTGTATCGACAAGCCGCTGTAGTACTTTTAATAATTGAGAACAATCTTCGAAAGAAAGCCCTGTCGTCGGCTCATCCAGAATGTACAAGGTTTGCCCAGTAGCTCTTTTTGAAAGCTCTGTTGCTAACTTGACTCTTTGAGCCTCACCGCCACTCAACTGTGTGGCCGGCTGCCCCAATTTGATATAGCCAAGCCCCACGTCCTGTAAGGTCTGTAATTTTGTCTTTATTCTGGGTATGTTAGAAAAAATGGTCAGTGCTTCGGTCACCGTTGATTGCAAGACATTCGAGATGCTTAAACCTCTGTATTCTATCTCTAACGCTTCCCTGTTATACCTGGTTGCTTGGCATTCTTCACAGGGAACAGAAACGTCAGGTAGGAATTGCATCTCTATGTTGATATAACCGTCACCGGAGCAGGCTTCACACCTTCCTCCTTTGACGTTAAAGGAGAATCTACCAGGTTTGTAGCCTCTACTTCTCGCTTCAGGTACTTGTGCGAAAATCTCTCGTATCGGGGTAAACGTACCTGTGTATGTAGCAGGATTACTTCTCGGAGTTCTTCCGATCGGTGATTGGTCAATATTAACAACTTTGTCTATGTTCTCAAGGCCTTTAATACTTCTGAATTTACCTGGTCGATCCTTAGCTCGGTAGAAGTGTTGTGATAAGCGTTTGTATAGTATTTCGTTAATCAAGGTGCTTTTACCGGACCCTGAAACACCCGTGATACATACCAATATACCGAGGGGAATTGTTACATCTATCGAATTTAAATTGTTTTGTTCAGCACCTTCAATTTCTAGATATTTTCCATTGCATAGTCTTCTAGTCTGGGGTGTTTCGATTACTTTTCTACCAGATAAATATTGTCCAGTGAGCGAATTCTTGGAGGCCATAATCTTGCTAACACTTCCTGAGGCGACTATCTCACCGCCATGTTCCCCCGCACCCGGCCCTAGATCCACAATATGGTCAGCTGCTCGCATAATTGCCTCGTCATGTTCCACAATTAAGACAGTGTTACCAACGTCTCTAAGCCCTTTTAATGTGTTTATGAGCCTATAATCATCTGCAGGATGCAGACCAATAGATGGTTCATCGCAAACATATAGCACTCCCATTAGACCGGACCCTATCTGCGTTGCGAGTCGTATCCTTTGGGCTTCCCCACCACTCAAAGTGGAAGCAGTACGTGAAAGTGTTAGGTAGTCGAGGCCTACATTGAGCAGAAATTGCAGCCTGCCAGATAATTCTTTCAAAATTTGTGAAGCTATTGTTTTATCTCTAATTGAAAGAGTTTTTGGGTTTTCAAGTAAGGCAATCCAATCAGCTGCTTCTGAAATGGATTTGTCAGACACACTCATGATTGTTTCATTTCCGATCGTGACTGCCAAGGACTCTGGTTTCAAACGTTGCCCTGAACATCCCTGGCAAGGAAGCGATGTCATATACCTCTCTATGTCCTTACGCACATTTTCTGATTCTGTCTCTGTATATCTCCGTTCTAAATTTCCAATAACTCCTTCGAAGCGTCGGTTCCATCGGAATGTTCTGCCTCTTCTACTTCGATAAGACATCTTAATTTTGGTCTTGGTACCATTTAGAATCATATCCATTGTTTGAGGCTCAAGTTCCTGAACCGGAACATCGATTCGGAAACTATCTATTTCGGACAAAGAATTCAATTGGCTCATGTGCCAAGAAGACAGTGACCCTCCCTTTGACCAGCCTTCTATGGCACCCTCTTCAATAGTTTTTGTTTTATCAGGAATTACTAGTTCAGGATCGACAACCATTTTGAACCCTAGGCCTGTACATGTAGAACAAGCTCCATGTGGGTTGTTAAAACTAAAAGTTCTAGGTTCAATTTCGCCAAGGCTTACATTGCAATAAACACAAGAAAATTCTTCCGAAAATATCATTTCGTCCTTTCCGGAAATATCTACAAGTACAATTCCTTCGGCTTGTCTTAGTGCTGCCTCGGTGGAATCACTTATTCTTACTATGTCCATCTTTTCAGTGATCACAAGTCGATCTACAACAATGTCAATGCTGTGCCATTTTTGTTTGTCTAACTCAAAATTGTCACTAAGGTCTCTTATTTCACCGTCAACACGTACTCGTACAAATCCTGATTTCCTTGCCGATTCAAACACTTCCTTGTGTTCCCCTTTTCTTCTTCTTACAACCGGAGATAATATTTGTATCCGGCTAGAGACGGGTAATCCAGTGATGGAATCAACTATTTGCTGAACGGTTTGTCTTTGTACCAATCTTCCGCATTTGTAGCAGTGAGGTTTACCTACTCGTGCAAATAATAACCGGAGATAATCGAATATTTCGGTAACTGTTCCGACTGTAGAACGAGGATTATGCGATGTTCCCTTTTGGTCTATTGATATTGCCGGTGAAAGTCCCTCAATATAATCAACGTCTGGCTTGTCCATCCGGCCAAGAAATTGACGGGCATAGGCGGATAATGACTCCACATACCTGCGTTGACCTTCTGCGTAAATCGTGTCAAACGCTAAGGAGCTTTTTCCTGATCCTGATACCCCTGTAATAACAACAAGTTTATTTCTGGGAATAGTGACATCCACATTTTTTAAATTGTGTTCTCTAGCACCTTTCACCACTATATTTTTTATAGGACCGGATTTAGGGGACATCGCACGCTCTTAAATTGGTTGTCTCAAAAGGGTTATCGTCTGATTCTAACATTTCACTGTTTGATATTGATGTTGAAATTCTATTAATCTGTCAGTGTTTATTGACCTAGAATGCTAATCGTCAATACAATCGAAATATTGCTTTCCACATAAATTATTTAACCTTTAAATTCGTAGCATTTATAAAAAGGAGTATTAAAGATATGAGTAGTGGTTACAACAAACCGATTCCGGTGCCAACACCCGAATCAGATGTTTTTTGGGAAAAGACAAAGCAACATGAGCTTTGGATACAGAAATGTTTGAACTGTAATAAGCCGTTTTTTTACCCTCGAATGAATTGCCCTAATTGTTTATCAGACAATCTTGAGTGGTTCAAAACAACAGGCTTGGGAACCCTTTATTCTTATATGATCAATCATCGTCCGGTCCCGGGATTCGAGGAAGATGCTCCTTATGCGATAGCAATTGTTCAGCTTGATGAAGGCCCTAGGATGATGACCAATATAGTAGGAATAGAAAACACCCCAGAAAATCTTATTCTAGACATGAAATTAAAAGTTGTGTTTGATGATGTCAGTGATGAAATTGCGATTCCTAAGTGGGAGCCAGTTTAAGTGTAGCCACCATTATTTGAACTGAAAAACAGGAAGGTTAAAATGGATTCATTACGATATAAAGCCGCGATAGTTGGAGCTTCAGAGACGACAGAGTTAGGCTCCATACCGGATAAAACAGCGTTTCAACTTCATGTTGATGCATCAGTGAATGCTATTAACGATTGCGGCATAGACAAAAATGAAATCGACGGAATTGCCACAACCATGAGCCCTGCTGCATTAGCTCATTATCTGGGCATAGTACCTAAATGGATAGATAACACCCAAGTCGGAGGCACTTCATTTTTAGTGCATGTCCGCCATGCAGCAGCAGCTATCGCAAGCGGTTTATGTGAAACAGTATTAGTGGCTATGGCTGAGAGCGGGCGAAATAGAGTTGGGGAACAGACAGCACGTATAGGAGATGTCGCTTCCACGCCTGGGGGCAGAAGAGATAGCTCGTTTCCAGGTCAGTTTGAATCAATATATGGGGTAGCAGGTCCTACCACTCAATTTGGCATGGGTGTGCTTCGTTACATGAAAGAAACAGGTCTAACACACGAACAATTAGCATCAGTTCCTGTTGCACAGCGTAAATGGGCCAACAAAGTTCCTCGAGCCATGTACCGGGACATTATCACAATCGAAGATGTCATCAATAGCAGGATTATTTGCTATCCATTTCACCTGCTCGAATGTTGTTTAGTCACTGATGGAGGTGGTGCATTAATAATTACTAGTGCTGACAGGGCCAAGGATTTTCCTACTAAACCAGTGTACGTAATAGGCACTGGGGAATCTGTTGAGAGTCCTATTATAAGTCAAATGTATGATATGACCACTTCGGCAGCTTTTAAAACTTCGAGCAAAAAAGCCTTTGAGGAAGCAGGTGTTACACACGATGATGTAGATCATTTAATGGTGTACGACGCCTTTGCCCATTTGCCTATATATGGTCTCGAAGATTTAGGTTTTGTAAAAAGAGGCGAGGCAGGATCTTTTATTGAAGAGGGTAATACTTCTCCGGGGGGCAAACTGCCTATGAATACGAATGGGGGAGGACTTTCTTACACTCATTCCGGCATGTATGGAATGTATGCCATACAGGAATCTGTAAGACAGGTGAGAGGAGAGGCAGCTCACCAAGTCGATGGGGTAAAAACTTCATTTTGTCAGGGAGTTGGTGGAATGTTTATGGCAGCGGGGAGCCTTGTATTTACCAATGAGGAACCTCATAGATAAGGGAATTACCTAATACACATGACTGAAGTTTTATGCTACGAAGATAGCTATTTGCAGGAATTTGAGGCCACTGTAACAGACGTAATAGAATCAGGAATCGTATTAGACAGAACGGGTTTTTATCCCGGGGGGGGTGGACAGCCTTGCGACACGGGAGTAATTGAATGGGAGGGCCAATCTTCTCATATTTCCCAAGTAGCGAGAATTGAAAGTAAATTGGTCCATAAAGTTGATGGACCGATCCCTGATCTCAGAACCCCTATCATAGGTAGGATCGATTGGGTAAAACGATATCAGCTAATGAGAACACACACAGCATTGCATATTTTATGCGGAGTCGTGTGGAGAGATTTTGGAGCCCAAGTAACCGGAGGCAACATGACTCCGCTTCATGCGCGTATGGATTTCGAACTTAAAGAAATGTCGTCAGGATTTGCATCTGATATCGAAATGCTTATTAATAAAGAGGTTTTGGCAGAAAGAAACATAGACGTATCTAATCTTCCTAGGGAAGAGGCTTTCAAAATTCCAGATCTAATCAGAATGAAAATAAATAAGCTGCCTCTTACTATCTCAGAAATCCGAATAGTAAATATTTCCGGTTTGGATTTGCAGGCAGATGGTGGAACTCATGTTCGTAATACGGGGGAAGTAGGGAAGATAAGAGTAGTGGGCCATGAAAGCAAAGGGCGAATTAACAAAAGGTTGCGTATTGTCGTAGAAGACTGAATCAACTTGAATAGGTTGGCTTAAAAAGCTAGTATCTCCAGGCTGGAATGTATTCCCTTCCTATTGATGACTATAGCACTTAATGTATATCAGGAGAAGAATAATGGCATTTGATTTTCAAAATATATTGGCAACTCATGTCCCAGAGACAATTCGAGTTACCCCGGAAAAAAAAGGGAAATACGATTTTGCTGTTGCATACCCAGACCCTGTGTCTTTGCCTCACGCTGAAATTTTAGAATGCCTTAAAGAGGCTTTAGCAGAATCTGGTTCAGAACTGGCTGTTTATCCTCACCCACAAGGGAATACTCCACTCAGGCAATACGTTGCTGAAAAAATCGGGAGAGATCGAGATATACAAGTAACAGAAAACGACATTATTTTAGGGAATGGTTCCGGACAATCTATAGACATGATTTGCGCGGTACTTTTGAATCCTGGAGACGTCGTTATAACAGATAGTTTTGTATACGGCGGGACTTTGAACACCTTGAGGAGACATCTGACAGATATAAGAGGGGTTGCCTCTGATGAAAATGGTATGGACCCTGAGGTATTAGATAAAGAAATTGAGAAAGCTATAAGGGCTGGCCTCAAACCGAAATTCGTTTATTTAATTCCTACCTTTCAAAACCCACAAGGATGGACTATACCTGAGAGTAGGCGAAAACAAATATTGGCAGTGACTCAAAAATATGGGGTGCCGATATTAGAGGATGATTGCTATGCAGATAATAGATACGACGGTGAGCTCCCCACATCTATTGTTAATCTTGATGATACAAACAGTGTGATGTATGTCGGGTCTTTCTCAAAAACCATTGCTCCTGGTATGAGTCTAGGATACATGACTGCTCCACAATTAATTTTGGATAGAGTAATGGGTGTTAAAAGTGGCCGTGTGAGTGAATTCACAGCGATGGCCGTTGAAAAATATGCAAGGAAATATTTGGATGCCCATATTGAGGAAATTAATAATATTCAGAGGACAAAAAGAGATGCCATGCTTTCGGCTTTGGGCGAAAACTTTGGTACAGGCGCAAAATGGAGTGATCCTGATGGCGGACTTTACATCTGGGTAAAATTGAAAGAGGGTTCTGATATGGTTGCTCTGAACAAGAGATCAGTCGAGGAGATAGATGTAGGATTTCATCCCGGTATCAACTATTCGCCGGATGGAACTTCAGGTAAGGATCACATACGGCTATGTTTTGGCTACAATAAACCTGACGAAATAACTGAAGGTATTAGCCGACTCGCGAATTTCTTGTCTAAGGAAGGAGCCCTAGACTCTTAACAGTCAAGTGAGCCCTATCGGCTAATTTCTGCTAAATTTGAACAGCAAATCTATGTTAAGAGTACTGCATATGCTTTTTGATTCGGTTAATAGGTGAAATAGGCATATCTCAATTCTTTTTTCTATGGATGTTTCTTCAAGTATCGCCTGGCGGACTTTGTTAGAGCCCTGAATTAGTTGTGCCAGGAAAAAAGATAGCTGATCAGGATCTGTCGGTAGGGGCGTCTGTACTTTTTTAACCCACCCCCCATTCATGGATACGATCGCCTTCAAATGCCTGGAAGCAGCAGTTTTTGCTTCTTTCAATGATTGCTCTTCTATGTCTTCCTCAGTAGAGGGACTATGTATTTCTACCAACCCTTCTAGGTAAGTTTTATTTTGGATTAATTCAATTATGTTGAAACGTGTTTCTCCTACCGCAGTTAAATAGAGACGGTTTTGGGAAAGCTTTCTTATTTTGGTGATTTTGGCTAAAGTTCCGACCTTGTGAGGAACGGCGTTACCTCCGACTTCCTGGCCTTCTTTTATAAGTACAATTCCGAATTTAGAGTCAGTATCTAGACAGTCTTGCACCATGGAATGGTACCTATCTTCAAAAATTTGAAGTGGAATAGTACCACCGGGGAAAAGGACTGTACTAAGGGGAAATAGAGGTATCTTTTGTGTTTCCCTGTTTACCATTAAATTCTCGCGTTTATTGATTCGGAAACGTTGTTACTCAAGAGTATTATAGTTGTATTATTTCTATGCCGGTAAGTTTGATCTTAATATCAGTGCTTGATAGGGTTAGCATCGGTGGATTTATGAGAAACTTTAGATCTATTTTCAATAGAACCTGGAGGCTAGATGCACGAAGTATTTAATGATGCGATAGAAAGATTAGCTAGCGGAGAAAAAGTTGTCGTGGCTACAGTCGTCCGGACAAAAGGGTCTACTCCACAAAAACCTGGGGCAAAATTACTAGTGCGAGAAGACGGTTCTGGGACGGGAACACTAGGCGGAGGATGTGTGGAGGGTGACATTTGGTTCGCTGCGAAACAATTGATGCAGGAAGGTGGAGGAACGGAATACCGTGAGTATGAGTTAAACGAGGAATTAGCTGCAGAAGATGGGCTAATCTGTGGCGGGACTATGTATTTTTTAATAGACCCGATTTATTCACCAGATACCTATCTTCCTTACGCCTCTGAAATAAATAAGGCTTATTCTGGATCTGGTGCAGTGGCTTTGGCTACTGTGGTGAGAAGTGGAGAAAAAGGCCATTCAAAAATCGGAGATAAATTATTTGTCCGGGAAAACGGGGAATATGAAGGTTCTATTGGTGATGAAGAAGAAGATGGTCAAGCTAGGAATAAAGCCTTTGCACTCATGGCACATGGGAGAAACGACTATGTCACGACAAAATCAGGGACTGAGTATTTCATTGAAGCCTATACAACGCCGCCGCAACTGGTTATTTGCGGTGGAGGTCATGTTGCTCGAGCACTTGCTTCTTTGGCGAAACCTTTGGAGTTTAGACTTTTCATTACCGATGATAGAGAAGAATTTGCAAATGACGACCGTTTTCCAGAGGCAGATATAATAATCTCTGAGACTCCTGAACAAGCTTTACCGAAATTGCCAATTAACCCCAATACTTTCATTGTAGTTGCTACTCGGGGTCATAGGTACGATAACGTCGCTCTATTGGCGGCTGCCAAAACATCCGCAAAATATGTAGGATTGATGGGCAGCAAAAGAAAAACTATATTGATTTATGAGGACCTTATTCGAGCAGGATTGGAATATGATCGCCTCAATGAGATACGATCTCCAATCGGATTAGACATAAAGGCTCGTACGCCGGAAGAAATTGCAATCAGTATAATGTCTGAGATCCTTATGTTCAGATTTGGAGGTTCTGGAGTACCGATGAAACTGGATAAAAAGCAGATTGATCGAATCAAAGTAAAAGTGAATCAAGATTCCAAGACCTTTGCAGAGGCAACATAGGTCATTAAATTTGTCAATTACAGGTATCGTGACTTCTGCAGGGTTTTCCACAAGGATGGGTACTGTCAAGGCGCTTTTACCGTGGCGGAATACTAGCTTAATTTGTCATCAAATAAGAGCTTTGCTTAAGGGGGGCTGTGGCCATGTGGTGATCGTTCTTGGTTATGAATGTGCCAGAATATCAGATGAGATTCAGAATACATTTCCTGAAAATTTATCAATCACTTTAACCTGTAACATTGACTATAAGATAGGCCGAGCTTCAACTATAAAACAGGGTATTCTCTCGGCAGCAAAAGATTCAAATGGTTTTTTGTTGATAGGTGTTGATCAACCAACAGAAGGTCATATTGTCGCCCGGATTATAAAAGAACATGAGGCAAGTGGAATGCTGATAAGTTCGCCTAGATATAAGAACAAAGGGGGGCATCCAGTTTTATTTTCAAACACATTGAAAGGTGAGTTGCTAGAGATTAATGATGATACATTAGGGTTAAAACCTGTTTTTGAAAACTACAGGTCTCGTTTAAACCGAATTGACTTTGAAACTGGTCAAGTTCGATTGGATATAAACGACTATCAATCCTATACTCACAACTATGAGTTGTTCGGCAATAAGACATGAATCCCGTTTAGACTGATTTCATTCGATCCATCTACTTATAGCTCTATCTAGTTTGAGATTCAATTTTGCGTGTTCTTTACCTATCACAGTTATGCTATCCATATTGCCAGTGTTAGATGCCTCTTGAAGCTCACTTTCCAAACTCTTAATTTGAGATTCCAAATCAGATATCAGCTTCTCATGATCTTCTTTCCGTGAAGCAGGTTTACGGTTGAGGGTGGTGTCGTTTAATTTTGGTGTAGATTTCGTCTTCGACGTTTTCTTGGATGGAGGCAGTTGGACAGGTTTTTCTTTTTCTTCTTCTTTTGTTGAACTGTTGGAATTAGATTCCTTTAGTAAATCTTGGTAAGAGCCTGAAAAATGCCGCACAGATCCCTCAGCTATTATTAAAAGATTGTTGGCTAAAAGAGATATGAGATGACGATCATGTGACACAAATATGGTAGTCCCGCCAAATGCCTGCAGCATCGCTTCAAGTGCTTCGCGACTTAATATGTCGAGATGCGTAGTTGGTTCGTCTAGCACGAGAACATTTGGTTCAGTTATGAGTAGTCTACTTAAAGCTAATCTTCCTCTTTCTCCTCCGCTTAAGGAAGATACTTGGTCGTAAATCTCTTCTCCTGTGAAAAGGAATCGGGCAAGGAAGCTTCTTGCTTCACCTATAGACAAATTTTTAATTTCTAACAATGCCTCGAGCACAGTCATATGACTAGGTATTTCATCGGAGCCTTGACGGAAATATCCTACCTTTACGTTATGGCCTAGATTTGATGAACCAGACAAAGCCGGGGTGCTTCCGATAATTGTTTTTAATAATGTAGTTTTACCTATACCATTATTTCCGATTATTGCTGTGGTAGTTCCTCGTTCTATTTTGATGTCAGGGACTTCAAATAATTGGACGCTGTGTTGCTCGGTTGAAAACCCGACTTTTAATCCGTTGGTGCTAATTACGGTTTGTCCTGTACGAGTTGCAAATCCCGAGGTAATAGACACGTTTTGCTCATTAGATGGAGCTTCTATTCTTTCTATTTTCCCGAGTCTTTTTGCTCTTCCTCGAGCTTCTTTAGATCTTTGTCCAGCATGATATCGAGCAATGAAATTCTGCTCTCTTTTTATATATTCTTGTTGCCGAATATACTCCTTGGCAAATCTGGCATCCTCTTCAGATTTAAGGAGTTTGTACTTCGAATAATTTCCGCGGTACGTTTTCAAGCGACAATTATCTATTTCCCAGATTTCGGAAGCTACACGATCCAGGAAAAATCTATCGTGTGAAACAACCATAAATGCATTGATTGATCTGTTTAAAAAATCCTCAAGCCACTCGAGCCCTTTAAAATCCAAATAGTTTGTTGGCTCATCTAGAACCAAAAGGTCTGGGTCTGCTAATAGTGCAGTTGCTAAAGCAGCTCGTGTTCTCTCACCCCCACTTGCATCTGATACTAAGGTGTCAAGAATGGTGTCACTTAAACCAACTCCATCTACGACCCTGTCCATTCTATTTTGGTAATCATAGCCACCCAACGACTCATATTCATCCAAAAGAATCGAATATTTTTTTTCAGCCTGTGTTCTGTAGACTCCCTCTGAGTCTTGTATGGCGAAAGCGCTGGCTTCCATATCTTTTTCTAATTGAATTAAATGTTGGAAAGCCTGACTGATTTGATCTTTTAAAGTCCCAGTTCCGGACTGTAATGCTGTTTGTGGGACATACCCCACCCGAAGAGAGTCAGATTTGAAAATATCTCCTCCATCGAAATCCTGCATTCCCAGCAAAACTCGAATCAGAGAAGTCTTTCCGCTTCCATTTGGCCCGACTATACCGATATGGGCCTTTTCATTTACCTGCAAAGTAACATCAGAGAAAATTTCAATATCTGCATAATGTAGATTTAGTTGTGAGGCCCCTAATAATGACATAAATTCACTGAAATAATCTTCAATTCATGGAATTAGTAATAAAATATAATAAAATTTTAGTTGGTGCTTTTTATTCTATAGCTAAATTAAGAGTTTGGGTGGGTTGGATATGCCTTTTTTGTTTACGATTTTGAGTCACCATTCAGAGCCAGGAGACCCTGAGCTAATGAGCTGGTTAATAGATACGGTAAAGCATTTGGTCGGTGGGGACTCTACTTTAGCTTTACTGGTGCTCTTTTTACTGATTCTTACGATACCTCTGGGGATTGTGGCAGCATATAAATTATTTTTCTAATAAAATTGAAGTTCTAGATAGGTATATCAGATAGAGAATACCAATTTTCATGTGGTTCCAATGGGATT
>QGNN01000050.1 GCA_003228105.1 Chloroflexota bacterium | reverse complement strand
CACTGAATTCTGCAACTTCTAGTTTGAATATCGCACTGCAAAATAGAAAGGATCTTGTAGAAGGTTATTCAGCTTCCCTGCTTATGTTTGGAGATCTTCCGGTATGGCGAGACATGAAAGAAGGTATCGGCCCCGGCGAAGACATAAACCAATTAAAACTCAATTTAATTGCTCTAGGATATGGGACTGCTGAGACACTGGAAGTGGATTCAACATTCGATCCAAATACCACAACGGCCATCATGAAGCTCCAGTCAGACTTAAATCTTATATCGTCGGGTGAAGTAATTTTCGGCGAGATAATATTCGCCTCTGGAACATCCATGGTGAATTCCTCCTCCACTTTGCAAAACAGGGGTGAAAAAATAAATACTGGTGTCGAATTATTTTCGCTAACTCCCATTGAAAAAATATCCAGCCAAATCGGTTCTGATGGTGCGATAAATATCGCCAGTAAATCTTTACAAAAAGTTGAAATCCAAGTGAGTGTGGCTGATCAAAATTTAGTCGTTAAGGGATCAGAAGTAGAAATCGAACTTCCTGATGAATCCACTATAGTAGGACTAGTAGATGAAGTCGGTAGTTTTGCCGTTGTTCCACAAGATGGGGACCCCTTTCTAGAGATTTCGATTGCAGTGGAAGGGAGTACAGAATATTTTAAGTGGACCGGCGCAGTCGTAACTGTAAATGCAACCAAAGAATTGGCTAAAGGAGTACTCGCTTCACCAGTAAACGGTTTGTTGGCTCTATTATCAGGGGGTTACGCCCTTGAAATTATAACCAAGACCGGAACGACTCTCGTACCTGTAGAAACAGGAATATATGCGGATGGATGGGTTGAAATCCATGGATCTGGATTACAACCTGGAACAGAAATAATAGTGCCTAATCAATAAGTGATAGGTCATATGATTAACCTGCAAAATGGATCACCAAAACTGGCACTAGAGCTAAAAGAAATAAGTAAAGTGTACCCGGGACCTCCCATTGTTCAAGCCCTGTCGGAAGTATCAATGTCTGTCGCTCATGGCGAGTTGCTAGGCATAATTGGATCATCTGGAAGTGGTAAAACTACACTTTTACACATAATGGGGACCCTTTCTATTCCGAGTAGCGGATCAATGTTCATAGATGGTCGAAATGTTGTTGGTATGTCTGACAAACAATTATCCGGGGTTAGATCTCAGCAAATAGGATTTGTATTTCAAGAATTCTTCCTGTTACCTGGGTTTTCAGCTCTGGAAAATGTCGCCAACGGGCTGTTGTATTCCGGAATATCCTCTGATGAAAGAACAGAACGGGCTTTTGAAATGCTGGGAAGAGTTGGTCTTAGACATCGCGGTAATCATTTGCCCAACGAATTGTCGGGAGGGGAACAGCAGCGTGTGGCGGTGGCTAGAGCACTGGTACACAACCCAGCATTCGTTTTGGCAGATGAACCGACTGGTAACCTAGATTCCGAGAATACAGCATCGTTGATGGAGTTGTTTAGCATTTTGAATGAAGAAGGAACCACGGTAATTTTAATTACCCATGATTTAGAAGTGGCAGAATCAGCGCAACGAAAAATCACACTTCGTGATGGACGTATCCACTCTGATTTGAGTCACTGATTTAATCCTATGAATGACTCTACTAGCGATAAATTTACTGACCTATATAGCCAAATGGGATTGAAAGACATCTTTAGTGTTGGAAGTTCTGGACTAAGGACACGGAGAGTTAGAGCGGCTTTGTCGGTATTAGGCATCACGATTGGGATCGCAGCCTTAGTTGGAATTTTGGGGTTATCGCAATCAGGAAGCGCAGATTTACTGAAAGATCTTGATGCTTTAGGTACCAATCTCCTAACGGTGCAAGCAGGTGATGGCTTTCGGTCACAACAAGCCAGTTTATCGCCAGACGCGGCAGCTATGATTGACCGCATAGGCCCTGTCTATGAGGTTTCTGCAACGACGAAAATTACAGGGGGAGTTTTCTTAAATGATTTGATTCAAGACGGAAGAACAAAAGGAATTACAATACTTGCGGCTGATCTCAACCTGCTTCGTGCCCAAAGAGGTTCACTGAAGTCTGGAAAATTCCTAGACGAAATGACATCTCAGTTTCCTTTCGTTGTTTTAGGTTCGGTTGCTGCGGAGAGGCTCGGGATAAGAAATACGTCCGGTAAACAAAAAATTTGGTTAAAGGAAAAATGGTTTATAGTGATCGGAATTATGGAACCTCTGCCTCTCGCAGCGGATTTAGATAGATCAGCGATCATAGGCTACCCTGCTGCCGGTAAATTTTTGGGATTTGAAGAACCTCCAGAAATTATCTACGTTCGCGCTTACCCCGAACATATCCTTGACGTACGTTCTGTTATGCCTGCGACAGTAAATCCTGAAAACCCTGAAGAAGTTCAGGTTGGCCGTGCTTCCGATGTTTTAGAAGCAAGGATTGCAGCTTCAGATACTTTTTTGAACCTTTTCGTTGGGCTTGGGGTTGTAGCACTTTTGGTAGGCACAATCGGTATTGCAAACGTCATGGTGATAGCAGTGATTGAACGCCGTAATGAAATAGGATTACGGCGAGCCTTAGGGGCGACAAAATTTCATATAGCAAGCCAATTCTTGACGGAATCATTACTTCTGTCAGTTTTAGGTGGGATTACAGGGGTAGTTGTGGGTATGCTGGTTACTGCAATTTATGCGGTTTCTCGAGATTGGTCCATTGTTATTCCTGTTTATGTTATCGCGGGAGGAATATTCTCGTCTATTTTAATCGGCGGCATTGCAGGATTTTACCCTGCGATGCGTGCGGCAAACATGTCTCCTACGGAAGCTTTACGGACCAAATAAAAAACTATCTTATTATCCCTCCTTGGAAACTGCTTCTTGAATTTCTCCGAAACCAACCTCCAAACTGGCGCCCTTTTTACTTCATATATCGATAATAACCATTCAATTTTCTAAGAACCATTTCTTAAGGTCCGAATGAAATAACCCAATAGTGAGCTAGGTTTAAGACGTCAGGCTTTTTGTGAGCACTACACTACGTAACCATTTAAAACTCATGTGTTGATACTGGTAAATAAATTAACTACCATGATAATTGCTGAAAAAATGTACAAATTTATGATGATGGATGAATTGGAATAGAGGATTTATATGTCTGAACCGCAAACTTTATTAAGAAAAGGTGCCCTTGAAGGGGTGAGGGTCATTGATTTTTCTTGGATTGTTGCAGGTCCCCAATGCACCAGGATACTTGGAGATTTTGGGGCAGACGTCATAAAGATAGAAAATGACGCCAACATGGATTACATTCGTGCCAGTAGGCCAGTCGGAGGCTCTAGTTCACCTAACCGCAGCCCATTGTTTACCACACTCAACCGTAATAAAAGGAGCCTTACCCTCAACGTGATGCATCCGAGAGGTATGGAATTATTAAAAGAGCTCATCAAAAAATCAGATGTGATCGTTGAAAATTTCAGCTCTCGAGTATTGGAGAAATGGGGGTTGGGATATGAGGAACAAAAGAAGATTAATCCCCAAATTATTTACTGTAGCATGTCCGGATTCGGGCATACTGGCAGGGACCGCGATTTCGTTACCTGGGGACCAACTGCTCAGGCTCTCTCCGGATTGACCTTCATGTCTGGTTTGCCAGGGGAAGAATCGGCCGGGTGGGGCTTCTCCTATATGGATCACACAGGAGGATTTTACGGAACCATTGCGATCATGATGGCATTAATTCACCGAAATAAAACAGGTGTAGGCCAACACATTGATCTTTCCCAAGTTGAGAGTGGCATAGCTCTTACAGGCACCTCAGTGCTCGATTACACTGTCAATAATCGCCCATTTCGGAGAGATGAAATGCCGCCAGGTAACAGGGCTCCTGATCGGCGAATAGCCCCCCATAATACTTATCCTTGCAAAGGTGACGATAGATGGTGTGTTATAGCTGTAACGAATGAAGATGAATGGGGTAGCCTGGTTGATGCCGTTGGAAATCCAGGTTGGGCAAGCGAAGATCGGTTTGCATCTATGGAGTCAAGATCTGCCAATCAAGAGTCTCTGGATGCCTTTATAGCCGAGTGGACTATAAACCACTCCCCACATGAAGTGTTCGACATCCTGCAGAAGGCCGGAGTGCCGGCGGGAGCTGTTCAGACTCCTATGGAAAGAGCAGAAAAAGACCCTCAATTGAAACACAGAGACTTCATTGCTGAAATCCCACATGAAGAGCTTGGTAAAGCGAGAGTAGAGTCAATTCCAATGCGAATGTCAGAAACTCCATGGAAGCTTGAGAGACCCTCACCTTTACTTGGTGAACACTCTGCCGAGATATACACAGAGTTATTGGATGTAACCCCAGAGGAATTGATCACCCTGTATGAAGAAGGAATCGCATGATTAGTCAATCACACCAAACCCCTCCTGAGCGCATTGGTGGTGTTCTCCAGGGCATAACTGTCATTGAATTGTGTGGTGCTCGGGGGCAATTTATGGCGAAACTAATGGGTGATATGGGGGCAAGAGTTATAAAAATAGAACCTTTGGGTGGAGCTCCTGAACGACAGATAGGCCCATTTATGGATGATGCCCCTCATCCTGATCGGAGTTTATTTTTCTGGGCCCATAACACTTCAAAAGAAAGTTTGGAACTAAACATAGAAGCCCCTGAAGGTCGGAAAATCATTAGGAGACTTGCAGCTACTGCTGATGTGATATTGGAAGATTTTGAACCGGGATACCTACCATCTTTGGGGTTGGGATACAAAAATTTGTCTGCTGGAAACGAAAGGTTGGTTATGACTTCCTTGACAGCCTTTGGCCAGGACGGGCCCTACCGAGACTATAAGTCGACTGACATTGTGGCGTTGGCTATGGGAGGTATTATGCATTCTTGTGGCTACGATGATTTACCAGGGAGCCCGCCAATCAGACCCAGTGGAGATCATGGCGATAAAATCGCCTCACATTACGGTTTGATGGGAACTCTTGCAGCAATATTCAACAGGCATTTTTCTGGAAAAGGCCAATATATAGACGTGTCTGCTCATGAAGCTTGTAACTCTACAACTGAGCACGCTCTTCCGACCTACCTTTATGAAGGGGAAAATGTTTTTAGACAAACAGGTAGGCATCACTCAACCACACCCACTCCTAAAACCTTGTGCAAGACATCTGATGGAAAATATGTGATTGTGTTTCAGTTGTTTAATAACTTACATTCTTGGTTGTCGCTCGTAAGATGGATGGGAGATGTCGGTATGGCTGAAGATTTACAAGAGGAAAGGTATAAAGATATGGCGAGAGGAGGAAGCCGGGGTATGCGTGCAGCTCCAGATACTACTGATTCCGACCACGCTTTTGAGGTGGTTAGGAGATTCATCGCTTCCCAAACTGCTAAAGATATCTACAGGGGTGCTCAAAATTTGAAATTCCCATGGGGGGAGGTAAGATCCCCAGAAGAAAATTTGAACGATCCTCATTTTGCTGAAGACCGTCAAATGTTTGCCGACATCCCTCACCCAGAGTTGGGAGAAGGGGTCAGTTTCAAGTATGTAGGCAGACCATACCGGTTCACGGAATCACCATGGAATGCCTTTAGGCCACCACTAGTCGGAGAACATACAGAATTAATTCTTTCAGTTGATCTCGAATATTCTGAGCAAGATCTAAAAACTCTTGAACTAAACGGAATTATTTCCTCTAATCAAAATCAAAGGTCAAAAGATTTAACTTAAACCCAAAATTTGATTGGCGTGGTTGGATGTTATTTGATGGTGTTAATATGTCGCCAAAGGGATACTCACAGGAAGTTACTCTGATCGACCCATGAGTGCCCAGCGGGTGATCTGGAAGGAGTATGGCATCTAATATGATTTCGTATGTTACAAACAACTATTGCCAGATCTAAAAAACAATTTGATGCAGAGAGCTACTACCATGTGGGGGATAGGGATGATCTAGATCGAAAGTATGCAATGCGGGTCGGATTCGGCTTTTTCTGGCCCGATGAGGCTGCCAAAAACCCTTTGCTCCTTTAAGATGAATTCTGATTTGGCCCACTTAGAAGATCACTTATTCACTCAATAAAATAATTAACAAGGAGATCTTCATGGCTGAATCAACTACACCACTAAGAGATGGGGAAACTACTGAGACTGAGGATGTGACTGACGGTTTTAACCTTGTCATTGACGCTCTCAAACTAAATGAAATCAACACCATTTACAATGTTCCTGGGATCCCTGTCACAGATCTCGGGCGTATGATGCAAGCCTCGGGTATGAGGATACTGTCATTTCGACATGAACAAAATGCAGGATACGCCGCAGCTGCATCGGGATTTCTTACAAAAAAACCTGGAATTTGTTTAACCGTGTCAGCTCCCGGGTTTTTAAACGGTTTGACAGCTCTAGCTCACGCCACAACAAACTGCTTTCCCATGATCTTGATTAGCGGCTCTTCTGAGAGGGAAATAGTTGATCTTCAGCAGGGTGACTATGAGGAAATGGATCAACTGGCCGTCGCAAAGCCGCTCTGTAAGGCTGCTTACAGGGTGCTTAACGCAGAAGATGTTGGCATTGGTATCGCTCGTGCTATACGGGCTGCTGTTTCTGGACGACCAGGTGGTGTTTATCTTGATCTACCAGGTAAGCTTTTCACTCAGGTTATAGATGCAGATGAAGGTGCTAAGTCACTAGTGAAAGTAATCGATGCGGCTCCAAGTCAGATTCCTTCAAATGAGTCCGTTGATAGAGCTTTAGATGTGCTCAGAACAGCTGCACGCCCTCTCATTATTCTAGGTAAAGGGGCAGCCTATGCACAGGCAGATGAAGATATTCGTGATTTGGTAGAAAAAAGTGGTATTCCATATCTACCGATGAGTATGGCCAAAGGGCTTTTGCCTGATACCCACTCACAGTCTGCGTCGGCTGCACGATCATTAGTCCTAAAAAAATCCGATGTAGTAATGGTGGTAGGTGCTCGGATAAATTGGCTTTTGTCTCACGGTAAAGGTAGCACTTGGGGTGATCACCCCAAGAAATTTATCCAGGTTGATATAGAACCTAAAGAAATGGACAGCAATGTTGAGATTGCAGCCCCGGTGGTTGGTGACATAGGATCATGTGTTAAATCGTTGCTCGATGGTATGGGGGAAGACTGGCCTATGCCTTCATCAGAATGGAGGGATGAAGTCAGATCCAAAGTTGAAATCAATGTTGCACGAATGGCATCACGATTGGAAAACAACAGCGATCCAATGGATTTTCACGGAGCCCTAGGTGTCTTGAGAACAGTTATTAAAGAGAGGCCCGACGCAATTCTTATAAATGAGGGTGCCAACACCCTTGATTTCGCCAGGACAATAATTGACATGTATAAACCTAGAAAGCGAATCGATGTAGGTACTTGGGGTGTCATGGGAATTGGAATGGGATCTGCAATTGCGGCGGCAGTAGAAACAGGCCAGCCTGTTCTTGCGATCGAAGGAGATAGCGCCTTTGGGTTTTCTGGTATGGAAATTGAAACAATTTGCCGGTATGACCTACCGATTTGCGTGGTAGTTTTCAATAATAGTGGCATCTACCGTGGGATGGACACCAACCCGACTGGCGGTGCAGACGTTGCAACCACAGTATTTGTCAAAAATTCAAGATACGACAAAATGATAGAGGCTTTTGGAGGAGTTGGGATGAGCGTGAAATCGCCGGAGGAATTAAGCCATGCAGTGAACGAGGCAATGGATTCTGGGAAACCAACCCTAATTAATGCTGTTATAGATAGCAGCGCAGGAACAGAAAGTGGCCGGATCGGTAACTTAAATCCGAAAAGTGCTGTCGTAGGCAGAAAAAAATAGCTTGATCAACCAATGTTTCCGACGTAACTATACTAATTCATTTCCTCAAAATAACTTTGCACTAAGTAGCTCATCACTAAGGCCAAATTGAAGCTTCCAATTTAATACAAACATGTTGGGAAAATAGAGTAATTCCACCTACTGAAAATGATTTATGAAGTCGACATCCTAGAGAAATGACGTTATTGGGGTTTGAAGTCTAGCGCCTTTGCAACTGCACCGTGTACTATTTTGCCGCCCTCCACATTAATGCCTAAGGCTAAAGCATCGTCAAATGCTAACGCCGCCTGAATGCCTTTCTCAGCCATCAAGGTTATGTAAGGTAAGGTGGCGTCAACAAGAGACTCAGTAGCAGTTCTAGGAACAGCCCCCGGCATATTGCGAACACAGTAATGAAGCACACCTTCATTTAGATAAATAGGATCACTGAGTGTGGTTTCACGACTAGTTTCTATACACCCACCTTGGTCAATACATGCATCGACTATAACAGATCCTTTCTTCATTGAGCGGACCATGGATCTGGTTACAAGCTTGGGAACTGATCCACCAGCATCTCTAACCGCACCAATCACAACGTCCGCCGACTCCACTGAAGTTGCTAATTTTTGTTTCGATGCTTTACCTGTTTCTAATTCACTGTGATTGTCTAGACCTTGTTTAAGTTCTTCTAGACGTTTTGCACCGCGGCTTAGGACCGTGACTTTGGCACCCATATTTAACGCTAGTTCGGCAGCATGAAATCCCGCTACCCCAGCACCAATTATTACGACTTTTACAGGATCTGCTCCGGAGACACGGCTCAATAATTTTCCTGCACCACCTTGAGGGCTTTTTAAGTAATGTGTTGCCACATCTACCGCTAATCTACCAGTTAATGCACTCATGGGTCTAAGTATTGGTAAGGAGCCGTCATTCAGTTCTATTGTTTCATAGGCAATGGCAGTAACTTTACTATCCATTAGTGCCTGTGCAAGCTTAGGGTTAATTCCTAAAGATAGAAAGGAAAAAGTTGTGAGCCCAGGGCGTAGAAAGTCACATTCATACAACTGAAATTCTTTTACCTTTACTATAAGATCAGAAGATGAAAACAAATCTTCTGCGGTTTTCACCAACTCAGCACCCATTTGACTATAACTGTCATCTGAAATACCGCTACCAACTCCAGCGTTTTGTTGTACGAGTACCCGATGTCCACCTTTTATGAGCGTGTCTACCCCTTCAGGTGTTATTCCAACCCTTAGCTCCTGGTCTTTCGTTTCTTTGGGTAAACCTATAATCATAAATTGATATCGTCTGAGATGGATTTGACCCAGTATATATTGACTGATTTAATACCTAAAGTAGTACTTTGGAGTGATGTCTTTATATAGGAGTTAATTATGTCTAATATGCCAGCCGCACAGGTTGCCCTGATCAGTGGGAATTCCCTCGCTTTTTACGAATGGGGTCAGCAAGGTGATCCAGTGTTAATTTGTCTCCACAGCCATACAAACTCTGCGGCATCTTGGAGAGAATTTGCGGAGTTTGCTTCTTCAAAATATCACGTCTTTGCGCTTGATCAACGTGGACATGGGAATAGCGGATGGGCAAAGGATGGCTATGCCCGAGATCGATTTGTAGAAGACCTAACAGAATTCGTCAAAATAAGGACTTTTGAAAGTATCACACTTATAGGTTGTTCTATGGGTGGATGGCACTCGATTTTATACGCGGTAAATAACCCAGGTGTTGTTGAGCGGATCGTCATGGTAGATATAGCCCCTGAGCCTTCACAGGAAAGACTTCAGGCTCCTGCTGCTGCTCCCGCTCCTATGGTTTTTCAAACACTCGAAGATGGTTATCAATGGCTCAGATCTGGAAATGTCCTGGCCACAGATATTCGCCTACACGAAGAAGCGAAATCCCGGTTAAAGCAAACAAACTCTGGTGTTTGGACCTGGAAAGCAGATTTAAATGGGTTTGATAACCCACTTCCTGATATGACCAGCACAGAATTAATTAATAGGTATTGGTCCGCTATAGAGACCATACAATGCCCGATATTTGAAATTAGAGGAAAAAAAAGCGATCTCGTTAGTGACAATACGATCGACAAGATGAAAAGGCTTGGTAAAGACGTTTCTTCTGTTGATGTCGCGAATGCAGGACATGTAGTCATGGTGGACCAGCCCGAAGCCTTTATAGAGGCCACCAGAGGGTTTGTCGGCCTTTGATTCAGAGGTTTTGGAAACCAAACTTTATCTATGAACCAGTGAACCATCTGGAGAATGACGCAATGTGACTGGAGTCACCTTTTAGTTGAGTAGAAAAATCTTCCATGGATTCGGCTAGATCTTTTCTTCCTGTAATTAGCAGTGCAAATTCGCTAGCAGAGGTATTTATTTCCGCGTCTGCGTCAAACGAATTGATCGCACATTGCTGTATATCCAAATTACCTTTGGAGCTGGCTATTAGCAAGCCTTCGGAACTACCAAAATTCACCGCTAATGTCTGTGAAAGGTTTTCAGGAGAGTCAGGAGTTTTGAACCATCGATTGATCAGATCATTACAAAAATACTGAGGTAACAATGGAGCTAAATCTTTGTCAATAATATATTCGTCATCAACCGCATTTAATGCGTCCCAAGCGTGTATTGAGGATTCAAATAGCGTCCACAAAAGCATTTCGTAAATCGATACCCAATTTACGGGATGGTAGGCTTTCAGACCCCAGTGATGCTCTTCACATGAATTGAATCCATCCAGTAGCTTCTTAAACCTGAGACCGAATTCAACGACCAGTTCATTATTTGATTTGAAATTCCGGCTACTTTCCCTGGCTCGTTGCGATACCCGACTAGCAACTGATTTCCCATCTAGCGTTCCAGGCTCACTGTAGGAAATTTTAGGGTTGTTTCTAATATCTTCAGTATTTTTTGCAGTTTCAATAATTTGAAGATAAGTTGCAAGCGCCGTTGTAAGGTGTGACATGACATCTTTTACGGTCCAGTCACTACATCGACTTTGGGTTGACCAATCTTTTTCAGTTAAGGTTTCAAACCTATCTATTAGCGTTGGTGAAAATCTATTTAATTGTCCCAATATTTGGGAATGCTTTTCATTCATGATATATATACCATAGATAACTAAGTCCCTATGCTGTTGGCAACGTCACATGTACGCCGCCTTGACTTGAAGCGCCATCATCGAAGAAAATCACACTGACATTGTCAGTCGCTTTAACTTTGGTAATTAAAGTGACTCCTGTGGCCACTGGGATGTTGGAACCGACTATTTCATTAACTCCTAGCATTCCTTTATTGATGTCGGCAATATGCATTGTGCCCCCCTTTCCTTTGCCTGTTCCTGTAGATTTCCCCAATACTGCCATCATTTCATTTAGGTCCACACCTTTGGCAATGTAGTGATGGTGACTTCTTTGAGTACCAAGGACAAAATCTTCATCTCTGAGTTGAACGCATACTCCTGTTGGGACTGCCTATTGTCCAATAGAAGAATGTATTCCTCTTAATTTACCAGCGTCTGCTTCACGTCTGGCCTGTTCTTCAAAAGTCGAATGGTGAGCATTTTCTCTTACATCCATATTATGGAATCTCTGTTAATCTCATCATGACTCAAATTTCTCAGTCGTAACTCTGATTACCTTCATTAGCTATTTAATCGATTCACGAAGGCTATCATAGTGCTAATTTCGAAAAAATTAGCTTCGCGCAACCACGTTATTGTTATCTAACTCTTTAATCTCATCTTCAGTGTATTCTGCGATATCCCTTAATATTTCTTCAGTATGTTGTCCAACAGTAGGTGTTGACCCCACCACCATTTCTGTCCGGCTAAATTTAATCATTTTACCTGCAACATGGATTTTACCGGCGATAGGATCCGGAACTTCCATAAGAATCTCTCTTTCGTGTAGATGTGATTCCTGTGCAGCCTGCGCCACACTATTTACCGGAGCGCAAGGAATACTAAAATCTGATAGATAGTCCACCACATCCTTCATTTTCCTTTCTGAAAACCAAATAGATAGCACATCATTTATAGCCGCGCCATTCTCAGCTCTAGATGCTCGGGAAATAAACCTGTCGTCTGTTAACCACTCTGGCTTATCTATGGCCTCGCACATTCTTTTCCATATGTTGTTATTTCCGGCAGCAATAATCACAAATCCATCTGAAGTCTCGTACATTCCTCCAAGCGGGTTATCTGCACCGCCATAGGTGGTGGACCTTTCAGTTATATATCCGTCACCTAGATATGCGGATAGTGGTATTTCATTAACGGTGAATCCTGTATCAGCTAGTGATACGTCGATTGCTTGACCTTCTCCTGAGATTTCCCTTTCCCACAGGGCCGCCAAGGCACCGACTGTTGCATGTAGAGAGGTTATTCGATCGATTAGAGGGAAGTAAGTCTTGGTTGGAGGGTCTCCTTTGAGACCAGTTAGGGACATCATGCCACCCATTGCTTGCCCGATAGGGTCAAAACCAACTTTATCCCGGTGTGGACCGTCTTG
>QGNN01000049.1 GCA_003228105.1 Chloroflexota bacterium | reverse complement strand
GATTTTTACCGGAAAGCCAAGAAAAACGGGGTAAAACCAATAATCGGCTGTGAGATGTATGTTGCAACAGGAAGCCGCTTTGATCGAAACCCATCCGATAAAATACACCATCTGACAGTTCTCGCAAAAGATGCCACTGGCTATAAAAACTTAGTTAAATTGGTTACAGCCTCACATTTGGAAGGCTATTACAAGCGCCCCAGAGTGGACAGAGAACTACTTGAGAGTCATTCATCTGGACTAGCTGTATTGTCAGGCTGCCCGAGTGGAGAGGTTCCCTGGTTGATTGCGCAGGGACGGTACGATGAGGCGAAGGAGGTATCGGGATGGTATAAAGAGGTATTTGGCACTTATTTTTTGGAGCTGATGCAACATGGTGGTGTTCCTGATTTGCCGCAAATAAACAAAGGTTTATTACGACTAAATACTGAAACACAAATCCCATTGGTCGCTACGAATGATTCTCATTATGTGGAGAGGCAAAATGCCATTGATCATGAGGTTCTACTATGTATTCAAACAAATACCAACATTCATGATGAGAGGAGGATGAGATTTGAGGAAGATTCTTATCATCTAAAAACACATGATGAAATGACGTTACTTTTTCCTGACTCTCCTGATGCCATTGCCAATACCGAAATGGTTGCGGAGATGTGTGAATTGGAACTGGATTTTTCTCAAGCAAGGCTGCCCGAATTTCCTGTACCCAGCGGCACGACCGCTGATCAATACCTCGCTGAAATTTGCTGGAAGGGATATGAAGAAAAAGTCCAACATAAAACTCAAGAATATAAAGCGCGACTTGAATATGAATTGAAAGTAATAGAGCAGACAAGCTTTCCGGATTATTTCTTAGTCGTTTGGGATATCGCTAAATTTGTCAGAGAGAATGAGATATTTTTTACAGTCAGAGGCAGTGCCGCTGCAAGTCTTGTACTTTACTGTTTAGGTGTGACTGATGTTGATCCAATGCCATTCAAATTAGTCTTCGAAAGATTTTTGAATATCGAGCGGAAGGAAATGCCAGATATCGATATGGATTTTCAGGATGATCGTCGTCAGGAAGTGATCAATTACTGTTCTGCTCGCTACGGTAGAGAACACGTAGCACATATCATCACTTTTGGCACCTTCGGGGCTCGTCAATCAATTAGGGATGCGGGCCGGGCTTTGGGTATGTCTTTGGAAAGCGTTGACAGAGTCGCAAAGATGATTCCAGAAAGGCTCAATATAGATTTGGAATCTTCTATAGTTGAAAGCCAAGAGCTTAACAATGTTTACCAGACGAGTTCCGATGTCAAAAAACTCATGGACACAGCTAGACAACTTGAAGGAGTCACTAGACACAAAAGCCTTCATGCCGCTGGGGTGGTTATATCAAAAGAACCTTTGAATGATGTTGTACCTTTGGAATTCACTTCACGCGGAGATGATAAAGGTGCAGTTATGACTCAGTATTCCATGGAACCAGTAGCAGCTTTGGGCCTTCTAAAAATGGATTTTTTAGGTCTTGTAAATTTAACGGTATTGGACGAGACTCTTAAACTTATAAAACTTAATCACAGTATAGATTTAACGCTTCAACTAATACCCTTAGACGACAAAATGACCTTTGGTATGCTGTCTAGGGGTGAGACTGTTGGGGTGTTTCAGCTAGAAAGTTCTGGAATGACTCGCCACATAAAAGATTTGAAACCCTCTACACTTGGCGACGTTGCTGCAATGATTGCTTTGTTCCGGCCAGGCCCGATGGATCATATAGGCACTTTTATCGATGGGAAACATGGTCGTAGGAAAGTTACTTACATACATCCCGCTATGGAGGAAATACTAGAAGAAACTTATGGGGTTATTGTGTATCAGGACCAGGTACTTCATATTGCCAGGGAATTTGCGGGTTATTCATTAGGAGAGGCAGATATCGTGAGAAAGGCCATGGGTAAAAAAGACCCAGAAATTATGGACGAAGAGAAGACAAAATTTATAACAGGGTCGCTAGATAAGGGCCATTCCGAATCCTTAGCAGTTGAAGTGTTTGATTTAATCGAACCTTTTGCAGGATATGCTTTTAATAAGGCGCATAGCGTCAGTTATGGGATGGTTTCATATTGGACAGCCTATATGAAAGCCAATTACCCAGCCGAGTACATGGCCTCATTTATGAACTCATATATGGACAAAAAGGATCGCCTGATCGCGGCTGTAGCAGATTGTCGTAGGATGGGAATTGAAATATTAGCTCCAGATATAAACAGAAGCTATTCGAAATTCACCATTGAAGAGAACCCGGAATCTAGAAAGGCAATAAGATTTGGGTTGGCAGCAATTAAAAATATAGGCTCCGAAGCATTAAGATCATTCTTGGATTCACGAGATCAAAATGGACCTTATGAAAGCTTAGAGCAGTTATGTCATGATGGGGATATTGGTTCACTGAATAGGAAAGCAATTGAATGTTTGGTGATGTCAGGGGCCTTCGATAGTTTCGGGGATCGGACAGGCTTATTGGAAGTAAGCGATCGCATTAGCTCCTTAGCCCAAGATGAGGCTAACATACGGAATTCTAATCAGACGACAATGTTTGAAATGTTAGGGGATTCAGTAAATAGTGCCTTATCGTCGATAGACATACCTTTTACATCTACCTCGGATCACCAGAAAAGAATTTGGGAGGTGGAACTAATGGGTACTAGCATTTCAAGTGCAGGTAATCTTGGGAAACTACTTAGTGGGTTTGGGAAAGATGTCTCTGTTATGTTGACACAATTGCAAGGTGGAAGCTCGTCAAAATCCACAGTGTTGGCTGGGCAGATTTCCACAGTGGTTGACAGGTTCACGAGGGATAACAGGCCGTTTAAGATAGTAAATATTGAAGTTTTAGATGGAAGTTTGGAGGCAGTAATATGGGAGGATGTCCTTAATAAAACTGCAGAATTATGGGAGCCGGGGCGAATAATTAAAATGAAAGGAAATCTGAGAGAAAGAGATGGAGAAGTGACAATTAGTGTGACTGAAGCAAATGAGATTAATTTAGATAAAGCTTTTAATAATGTGGATACTAGGGATGCTAACTCCAATGAGAATGGGTCAATTTTGCATAATAGGGCCCCAATGAAAAACATCAATGGTAATGGGAATTACCCTAATGAGCCAGAGTCGCTCGCCAATAGAAAAAAACTCATTTTATCTATACAGGAATCTGATAACACAATCAACGATCAAATGCTCCTTGATGATATCAAGAGACTGCTTCTGAGTTCCTCAGGGAATGATGAGGTTGGCCTTGAGATTGAGACGGAATCTTCTGTGGTAGTGATGGAGTGGCCCCCAGTAAAAATTAATGCAACCCCTGAATTAGAGTCAAAGCTTTCAGCTTTACTTGGACCAACAGGTAAGGTGACCATTCAGAGCTTAATGTTTTGAAATATAGTTTTTTTCTAGTTCCAACAGCTCTAATTTTAGATCAAGTCTAGTTTTGCCTTTTCCGAAACCGGTCAAATTACCATTTGCACCAATCACTCTATGGCAAGGAATTATTAGAGTGATTTTGTTGTTTGCCATTGCTTGACCTACCGCCCTCGAGGCTTTTGGACTACCGCTTTTCTCAGCTACCCATTTATATGATTTAGTACTGCCGACGCCTATGGATCTGCAGATGGACCATGCTGTTTTATAAAAACGAGGTGCTGTGGATATATCAAGAATTATATCTTGAAGTGAATAATTTTGGCCATCTAAGTACCCGTTGAGCTTTTCTATTTCTTTAGAAAACAAATCTGTTGTTTCCAGATGCTTTGAGTTCCACGCTTTGATTTCTTGCATACATTTAGATTCTTGTTTTTCTGGCAACGAACATCGGGTTATCCCTTGCTCGCTTCTCTCTAAAGCTATCCAACCAAAAGAGGTCTTGAATTTTGTGTTGTAGAGGCTATCTGGTTTCATTTTTCTGAGCCCATTTGAAAAAACGCCCTGCAATTTCCCTCCAAAGGTAATTTCTAATTGTCTTCCAACAAGTATCCAAGTTTGCAGAATACGGAGATTGGGTTGAATACTTTTCCTTCATAAGGGCATAAGCGATAGTGTATATTTCTGTGCGGATACGTGGATATCTAGTTGACAGTTTTAAAGAAAACTCACCTATAGTTTCGTACTTATTTTTCGATGCTCCAGCCAATGCTCCAATTCTGTACATTTTAATGGTAGCCTTTTCTGCTTGGGATAAGCCAGATAGGCCGTATTGCCAGAATGTAATGAGGATAGAGGACAAAATCACAGTAGAAAATATAATTGATAAAGGTAATAAAATCGATTTTTTAAGTATAAAATACATATCCCCTGTGGTGTTTTTACTAACTTTCCCTCTCGGGCCTAGTTCGTCATAAAAATCATCCGGTAATTTGGGGAAATCCCCATCCTTATAAACACTGGCTGACCGTATGAAGGGCGAGGGAGTTTTTTCTCGATGGAGTCTTGAGTATTTACCCCAATTAGGGGTTGGTTCGAAATCGATCCATCCATAGCTGGGGAAATATACTTGCACCCACCCGTGGCTGTCAGAATCTTTAATGATTGATGAATCTTTATCTGGGAAATACGTTCCTGAAGAATATCCAGTAACCAATCGCGCTGGAATTCCGGCGGTTCTAAGCATTACAGTCATGGCTGAAGCGAAATAATCGCTGTAACCAATTTGACTGGTGAAAAGGAAATGTTCCACCCCATCAGCTCCAACAGGCGGCGTAGATACTTTATGTGAATATTGGTAGTCGCCGTTGCGAAGATGCTCTTCTATTCCCACTGCTTTGTCGTATGGATTTGCTTTCCCTGCTGTGATCTGTGTAGTCATATCATATATTCTTCTAGACATGTCCTCTGGTAACTCGAGATAATGATCTTGAATGAATCCGGGGTATATTTGGCCAGCAGCCCTAAGTTCCTCTGGGCTAGATACTGATACAGATGAAACCATCATAAGTTGCTTGTTAGCGGGGATTTGACGGGCCAATTTCCAATTGACGATATCTAAATTCAGAGGTGCGCTTCGAGTTAAACTTATTTTATCGGTACCGTTATTGGTGGATGATGTGTTTATATATTTGTATTCGTGAGGAAGTTTTGATAACAGAAATTTTTCAAAATTATTATTACGAATATCAATTGGGTATTCCTGCAAAAACTTTTCTACATTCAACTCAAACTGCTGCAAATCAGAAGGTAAATAGTCGTCAATATTTTGATCCCCAACCTCAACTTCGAACGTTTTAGGTTTGAGAGATTCCAAGGCTATTGGTTCACTCACACTGGAAATGTTGCCTCCAACGAAAAAATGGTTCGACGGAAATGACATCTCTATACGTTGACTGACGGACTTTGTTGATTGTAAGCCCGCCATATTGTCGAATTTAGAATATTTTTCTAGATCAATGGTATGAGTTTCCCCAGATATCCAGCCTTCGTGGGTGTAAGTATTATACGTGCGTGAAACCCAGTAATTAGGATAATCTGATTTGGTCGTTAATACGGCTTCTTCTCGAAATGAAATAGATCCAATAAAAGGTAAAAATTTACCAAAAGACCTACCATTTTGTTGTGTTCTCGAGGGTACACTACCGAGAAGGCGGGCGAATTCATTTTCAATCATCGCCACGGGTTCTCTCGCTGTTTTCCACGTGTCTGCAATTGGCCTTGAAACATATATTTTTAGCGGTATTGCGGTGGAAATAACCAGTATTGCTATGCTATACCAAATTGCAGAGTTTAAAGTTAGCCATCCGTCCAATTTAATGAAAGCCGTCCCGTTTTTGGACCACTCATTTCTTTGTTTCACAGTGGTTATATGTGTTATTAAAATCATAGCTGTGAAAGCATACAGATAGAACCTGGAACTATACTGCTCAGGTAAGAAACTTAAGCAAGTTAATATAGACACTCCATTAAGGACAATAGAGATCCAAATGTTGCTATGCCTAAAGGTAAACCAGGACGAAGTATAGCCCAATAGCCAAGCCAGGCTTAATAGGAAAATGGTGTAGGGAATTAAGTCAGTACTTATACCATCGGTGGTAGCTATACCATACCAATAATCCAGACGTAATTTTAGTTCAGAAAGTTTTTCATCTAAGGGCAGGTTTTTTATGAGAGTGAGGGTGTTATACAGTACAAGGAGTGTTCCAATCAAAAATGAAATCAAATGAATCAGTATTGGATGCAACTTTATTCGATGAAGGAACAGGGGAAATAGGCTTGAAATTAGTATTATGGTGAATATGCCAGGGGTTTCTACCCAATTCCCTATCACTACTATATCGGCAGTGCAAATAAGAGAAAGTAAAAGTATTACGTATAATGTTATGCCTTGTTTGGGTATAAGGATTTTCGAATTGGTTAATGCATTCACCCATTTGGTTGGGGTTGTTGGTTGAGGTTTTAATAACTCGGAAATACGGACTTCTTTAATCATGACGATTTTGTCATGGTTAAATTTTGTGCCGATCTTCTAAAAAAAGATCGGGACAAAGATTCGTTAATGTCATCATTTCTACTTATTAGATACGGGGATATGCCTATATTGTCTAAGGCTGATAATGTTGACCCCAACTCCCGCTTAGCACCGAATGAATTTGCATTGATCATTATCACGGTGAGGCTTGTATTAAATTGAGACAATTCAGACAATGCTGTGACCCATTCTGGTTCTGAAGATGGGGTTATGATAATAATGGATGAATGATTGACCCATATATTTCTTTCTTCAGTTATCACCTGATGGAGCTTTTTATTTTTCCCAGGTTTTGCTATGGCTAACGTCTGCATAGTTCGGTCAAAATGAGAGGACCCTATCCCTGGTGTTATATAGTAACGGTCATTTCCGTGACTCAAAAACCCGATAGGACTATGAGAGTCAGTGTATTTTTTAGTGAGCGAAGCAGTCACGGAAATTGATAATTCATCGGTACTATCGTCAAAGGTTCCGCATTGCACAGATTCATCAAGATCATTTAGGATGATAACTTCATTGGATGAACCAACATCAAATTCCTTGGACATTAGGCGGTTAGATCTTGCGGTAGTTTTCCAATGTACCCTGCTCAAACTATCTCCATAGGCGTATTCTCTGACGCTGGAGGCGTGTGGGGAGAGTGTGTTAGATTTTTTTCTCGATGTTCCCTCATTTGTTATTTGAGAGCTTCCAATCTGAAAATTTCTCAAATCGTAAATTTTCGGATAAACCATTATTTTATCGGGCTCACCATGATGGGTTGTAGCTTTATATATTCCTAGTAAATCGATTGTTGAGATCTCTATTGGTCCCATTTCAAACACGCCTCTTTGGCGTGCAAGATCGGTAGATCTCCAAGATCTGTAACCTTTGGTGGTTAATCCTAATGCAGAGGAGCTTGTGTACCCAGGAATTGTGGTTATGTCAGTGGCAAGTATTAAGGTTTTTGGTATCACACTTAGGTTTCTAATACGTATTCTTTTATCTATCTGTTCTCCTACACTAAGCAAATGATTTCGGCGATCGATATTGACCTCAATTTTCCTAATATTTAAGTACACTGAAATTAAAGATACTATGCTCACCATAGTTATGATGTATGCTAGCCGGAAGAAAAGCCCAAATCCCGTAGCTAGAGCAGTGATAACGGTGATAACTAGTAATACTATGATTAGGTAAAATCGGGGTGTCGGAGCTAATCGAATTTTTGAGATGAGTTTATCTCCTGAACCAACTCTGAGATTTTTCACCAGGTATGGGAGTGGATTTCATAAGATCTAGAATAACCTGTTCGGGTTCCATCCCGTTCATCCTGGCTGAAGGGGATGGTATAAGTCTATGGGCCAAAATGGATGGTGCTAAATGTTTCACGTCATCTGGTAGCACGTAATCTCTCTCGCGAACAATGGCCAATGCCTGGCTTGCCCGATACAACGAAATAGATCCCCTCGGGGAACTCCCTAGGCTTAGTTCAAGTACATTTCGAGTTTGGCTGACTATGTTTACGATGTATTTTTTGATTAGCTCGTCTACATATACTGATTTGACGGTCTCTTGCATGTCTGTGACCATCTCGGGTGTTACAACAGAGGAAATACTGTCAATGGGATGGGTTGATGATTGATTGCTTAAGATCGCAATTTCATCCATTTCATTTGGGTAACCTAGAGTGACTTTTAGTAGAAACCTGTCAAGTTGAGCCTCAGGCAAAGGGAAAGTACCTTCATATTCAATTGGATTTTGGGTGGCGATAACCATAAATGGGTTTGGTAGTTTTCTGGTAATACCCTCCATGGTTACTTGATTTTCTTCCATGGCCTCCAACATAGCAGATTGGGTTTTGGGTGTGGCACGGTTAATTTCATCCGCCAATACAATTTGCGAAACTATGGGGCCTTCCCTAAATTCAAAATCGCCATTTTTTTGATTGTATATTGATACCCCACTGACGTCTGTTGGTAACAAATCGGGGGTGAATTGAATCCTCTTAAAAGTGCATCCACTTGATATAGCTAGGCTTCGGGCTAGAACAGTCTTCCCAACCCCGGGTACGTCCTCTACTAGAATATGGCCTCCGCTCATCAAGGCTATTGTGGCCAATTCTACAGATGTTTGCTTACCAATTATAACGTTGTTGATATTATCAGTAATAAGATTTGCCGTTTGGGTTGCTTGACTATACGGGTCGTCTGTTTTTTCTGTCACAGTTTGTCCTTTCTTAAATATGCGGTCATTCCTGAATAATGATCGCATATTTATGATATCCAGCATACTGGAGTTAAAATCGGACAATATAATATGAATGGTATTAAATCGGGCTTACATCACGGACTCATTAATGTGTTGAAAGAGTGAACGAAATGAAAGGATTCTTAAGGGGTATAGCATTTGGAGGCCTAGCATTGGCTTTGTACTGGCTTGTGTTTAGCGTATGTGAGCCCTAAAAATGAATTATCCTAATGGTGGGCCGACAAATTTTACTTTGTACTTGTCGGCTAACTGAAGTGCCCGTTCTCTAAAGGTCTGTCCATCGATTTCTTTTTCCCTGACCGTATCAAAGAAAATTTTTCGAACTGGGGTGGAGAAATCATTATGAGAATCTTGGTCGGTTGCTCACTTGCCCTCCAGAATGTATGGACAACATTTCGTGGAAGGAAAACAAATGACCCGGCTTGAGCTACAAAAACGCCGTCACCTAGTTTGATGTTAAGTTCACCTTCTAGGATATAAAGAGATTCGTCTTCATTCTCATGGATAGTTTGGCCCGGGCCACCCCCCCTGACTAAGTTGGCTCCAAACAGAGAATATGCCCATTCGTGTCTTCTTTGGTTGCCTTAAAAATTAAAGGATGGTCAGACACCTGCAGCAGTTTGCCTTCATTTGGGCCTAACACCACTCGATTGTTGATAAATGACATGTAATTCTCCAAAGTGATTTTTGGTTAATCTCTTTGGAGAATTACTTTTACTAGTGGTGGGCGATGAGGGACTCGAACCCCCGACTCCCTGCGTGTAAAGCAGGTGCTCTAACCAACTGAGCTAATCGCCCTTAACGCAGAGCGCGCTTGGCGGGACTTGAACCCACGACCTCAGCCTTCGCAGGGCTGCGCTCTATCCAACTGAGCTACAAGCGCATTTGAAAGTATTACGCTCCAAATTAGGAGTATTAAAAAAGCACTCTCTTAATCTGTAGAATAAATGTTAATTCCACAAATACTGCTAGTCAATCCCGATTGGGACCACATTGAAATTTGATTACTGGTATTACTCTATCAGTTTTGTTCTGATATTTTTGAAAATTGGGATAAATAGCTATCAGTGATTCCCATGCTATAGCTTTGAGATCCTCCTCAAGTATGACAGCAGTAGCATTCAACAATTTGCCTTCTGCCAAAATTTCAACATCTGGGTTAGACAAAATATTTCGGTACCACTGAGGAGCTTTAGGGCTCCCTCCAAAGGAGCCGGCACAGTAATAATGACCGTCAGTTTTTTTGAACAGTAACGTTGTGTAGCGTTTCTTCCCAGTCTTTCTTCCCACTGTCGTAAGCAGGAGCATATCTAACCCTGCCAACCTCCCCATAAATTTCCCTCTAGTTAAACGAAGAATTAAGGAATGGAATTTGCTGAATGCGACGATAAGTGTTGATTGAAGATTCATCTAATATAAGTTCAATCGAAATTCTTCAAATTCTTTATTTTTTCAAGATTTAGTTGCAGAATGCATTGCCCAACAAGGTCTATGGCTTTCTCCACATCTTTTATATTTATTATAGAATTGTGACTATGTAGATATCTTGTAGGGACAGTGATATTTATTGCAGGAGCGCCCTCAAAGGATTTTTGCATCTCCGCTCCATCTTGCCCATAGCCACTCAAAACATTAAATTGTAAATTTATGTCGGAATCTTTGGCAGTATCTATCACGAAGTCACGGAGTTTCAGGTTCGGAAGCATGGATGAATCGTGTAAAAAGATTGCTGGCCCATTCCCAAGTTTCTCCTGAGCTTCGTACTGTGAAATACTTGGATAGTCGCCAGCCACTCCGGATTCCAAATTTAAGCCTATGTCAGGGTTTACAGCATAGCTACTTGTATGTGCCCCACGTAACCCTATTTCTTCTTGCACAGTTGCCACTGCACATATATTGAAAGGCAAATCGCTGTCTTTGACTGACTCCATTACTCCTACTAAAACAGCAAGGCCGGCCCTGTCGTCCCATGCTTTACCTAATATGAATTCACTGTCGTTTAGTCTTGTAGCATAGCTAACAGGTGCTATAGGATCTCCAGGTTTTATCCCTAATCTGTTTTCGGCATCTTCTTTATTTTGAGCACCAACATCCAAGAAAAGATTTTCTCCTTTAAAAACTTTTCCCCTTTCATCTGTCGACATCACATGTGGGGTTTTGATTCCTGTTATACCTAAAACAGTCCGTTTTGATGTCAATATTTGCCATCTCTGACCAATTATTGCTTGATCTAACCAGCCTCCCAAGTTTTGAAATTTGATAAACCCTTCATCAGTTATATACCTCACAAGCAATCCGACTTCGTCCATATGAGCAGAGAGCATTATATTGGGAGAGCTAGACGGACCATTTTTTATACCAATAAGTGAACCCATTCCATCTGTATCCAAAGAATCTACGAATGGAGATAATTCTCTTTTCATTATCTCTCGCACCGGATTTTCGAACCCCGAAGGACCCGGAGCATTTGAGAGTTCTAGCAGTAATGATTCTAGATTAATCATGGATTCCCCTATGTAAAGTCAGAATGTTCGACCAGCATCTTTTTTAAGTCATAAGTATAGTTAAATATTTTTCTAAGGTACTACAATTACATTTTGTAGTGGTATATTCTCCGCCAAATTAGGTATTATTGCTTGAGATTAAATTAATAATGACTCCACTATCGTTTGTTTTTTAAAGGTTTTATGGTTGAGATAAAGACTGATTCAACGCCAAACAGGAAGTTTTCCTTCCTCGATGTTGCCAAAGAGTTTGTCCCTAAAATTCTTGATGCTTCCCGGGTAATTTCTGAAGGTAGGGAAATACCTCCCCAGCTGGCATCAGAAATGGCGGAAGAGGGACTTTTTAGGCTTTATATTCCCAAATCTATTGGGGGCTATGAGATAGATTACTTAAAGTTTTTAGAGTTGGTTTCAGTTATTGCAGAGGCTGATGGAAGCGTCGGCTGGTGTTTTAATCAAAATAACGTGTTGTCAACCCTATCCGCCTTTATGCCGAAGGAGTTAGCTCAGGAAATTTGGTCTGACCCGACTGTTGTTTTGTCTAATGGACCACCGATTTCCCCTGTCGCCGTTCCAGTGGAAGGCGGATACCGATTGAATGGTAGATGGAATTTCAGTTCCGGTTCGCGTCACGCAAAATGGGTGGTGGCTTTAGCTCCTGTTAAAGGTAGGGTGCTGGAGGATGGTGAATCTCCTGAGATGCGAAATATGATGATTCCAAAGGAAGAGGTGGAATTTATCGATACTTGGGAAGTTAATGGATTGAGAGGAACTGGGAGTTTTAGTTTCACTGCTAAAGATTTATTTGTGTCGGAGTCCCATTCATTTGTGGAAGGTGGACCCCCTAGAGAAGAAGGGCCAATATATTTGATTCCTAAGAGTCTTTTGTTTTGCTCGGGCTTCGCGACCACTGCATTGGGTGTTGCTAGAGGGGCTTTGAATGCTGTAATTGAATTATCATCTGCCAAGACTCCTCAAGAACAAGACTTACTAATGAAGCAGCCTTTTACACAAAGGGAAATTGGACAAGCAGAGGCTATATGGAGATCTGCTAACGCGTATCTTCGGGATAGTTCTGAAGCTGTTTGGGAAAGTGCGGTTAATGATAGGGTGATTCCTGTGGAGACGAGAATAAATTTGAGACTTTCCAGTACCCATGCGATTAGAGAGGCGGTAAAAGTGGCAGACATGG
>QGNN01000048.1 GCA_003228105.1 Chloroflexota bacterium | reverse complement strand
CTCAATTTGACATGTCGGGCAAGGGAAGGTAAAGTTTGCGCCCTATGAAACCGCACGAATTAAGTCAGGATTACAACATTATTTTCGCGCATATGATGTGTTGCGTTATGGGAAGCTGTATGACCTGATTCAGCGGGGAATCGATAAAACAAAACCCCTCCTGAGTCATTAGGCGGGGTTTTTTTTTGTCCTATGAGTTTGTTGAAAATTCAGATAGGTAAATCGGATGAAGTTCAAAAATTAAGGAGATACTATGAGTGAACAGAGATTTGAAACTTTGCAATTGCATGCCGGTCAAAGCCCAGACCCAGCGACTAATGCACGGGCTGTCCCAATATATCAAACAACTTCATTTGTGTTTGATAATGCGGAACATGGGGCTAATCTTTTCGCGCTGAAAGAATTCGGGAATATTTATACACGTATTATGAATCCCACCACAGACGTGTTTGAGAAAAGGGTAGCTGCATTGGAAGGGGGAGTGATTGGACTGGCGACTGCTTCAGGACAAGCATCTCAATTCGCTGCAATTGCAAACATGATGCAGGCTGGAGATCATATGGTCTCCACCTCATACTTATATGGCGGTACATACAATCAATTCAAAGTGCAATTCCCAAGATTGGGCATAAACGTAAGTTTTACTGACGGGGATGAACCCGAGAAATTCGAAGCACTAATTAAAGAGAACACAAAGGCTCTTTATGTCGAATCTATGGGAAATCCAAAATTCAATATCCCTGATTTTGAAGCCTTAGCTGAATTAGCACATTCTCATGGAATACCTTTGGTAGTAGATAACACTTTAGGCGCGGCGGGTGCTCTCATCAGACCCATCGATCATGGTGCCGACGTAGTTGTACAAAGTGCAACAAAATGGATAGGAGGCCATGGGACCAGTATTGGTGGTATCGTAGTGGACGCTGGGACATTTGATTGGGGTAATGGCAAATTTCCCCTATATACAGAACCTAGCGAAGCCTACCACGGTTTGGTCCACTGGGATGCATTTGGTTTTGGCAGTGACATTTGCAAAATGCTTGGCGTTCCTGAAGACCGTAATATAGCCTTTGGATTAAGGTCCAGAATAGAAGTGCTCCGAGACTATGGTGCTGCGCTGAGCCCTTTCAACTCTTTTCTATTGATTCAAGGTTTAGAGACACTGTCCTTGAGAGTCGAAAGACATGGATCTAATGCTCTCGAACTTGCGAAATGGTTGGAATCCAACGCGAAAGTTGAATCAGTAAATTACCCAGGGTTGGATTCTAGTCCATATAAAGCAGCTGCCGAGAGATATGTTGAAAGAGGATATGGTTCTATGTTGACTGTAAGTCTCAAAGGCGGTTACGAAGATGCAGTCCAATTTATTGATAATCTTGAACTGGCAAGCCACCTTGCTAATGTCGGAGATGCCAAGACTTTGGTAATTCACCCTGCCTCAACAACCCACCAGCAGTTGTCTGAAGAAGAACAATTATCTTCAGGAGTTGAGCCTACAATGGTTAGAGTCTCTGTAGGACTTGAACATATTGATGATATTAAAGAGGATTTCCAACAAGCTTTGGATTCTATAAAATAGGGGATTGTAGGGTCGTATGATCTTATCCAAAGATCATACGACCCTAAATTAGCTTTAAGGTGTGCAATGGCTCTTGTAGTAAGACCGGATTATCATGCAATACCCACGATAGAAAAAAATGGCCTTGACTGGATTTCAACACAGGAATCTAACAAACAGGGCCGGACCCCCCTGCGCATCGGAATATTAAACATCATGCCCCTCGGCGAACAATATGAGATGAATATATTGAATCCCCTCGGTTTATCTCTTGTAGATATCGCACCTGTGTGGATAAAACTAGAGTCTCACTCTTATAAAACATGGCCAGAAGGCCATGTTGAACGTTTGTACTTCACTTATTCTGAGGCTGTTAAAGACGAAAAGTTGGATGGACTAATAGTGACGGGAGCTCCAGTTGAACACCTGGATTTTGAAGAAGTCAATTATTGGGATGAAATATCCGAACTTATTGGGGATGCCAGGCATCATTCCTATAGTACATTAGGCTTGTGTTGGGCTGGCTTTGCACTTGCCAAACTTTCAGGGGTTGAAAAAATAACCTTTGAAAGAAAATTATTTGGCGTTTATGAATTAGATAATCTGGCCCTTAATCATCCGATTATGGGAGCTTTGGATGATAAATTTGTGTGTCCGCAAAGCAGGTTTGCTGGGTTTGAAGATCAAGAGGTAATAGAAGCTGTCGATAGAGGGGACCTTAATGCTTTGGCATATGGGAAGGAATCAGGCTACTCGATCCTCGAGACCCCTGATCATAAGCACTTAATGCACATTGGGCATCCTGAATATAACAAAGGGCGTCTCGCCCACGAAGCTAGGCGTGACCAAGGAAATCCGAAGGTACCAAATATTGAAAATTTCGATTTCGACAACCCACTGAATAGATGGCGTATGCACAGAAACACTTTTTTCCAAAGCTGGATTAATTTTGTTGCACAAGAATCCAAAGGTATTGGAAAAATGACCCGATATTAGTAATCTAAGACTTGGTACACCCAAACTTGATGCATAACGTCAGGTTCTCCAACCGGCAACGGTCGGAACTCCTCACTAACTTCTATAATCTTCCAAATTTTTTTCTTTGCCATTTCTTCTTGTTTTTCTTTGAATCCATTATTTAAATACACATCGGTTCGTATTGTGAATACAATATATCCGTTGGGTTTGGTTATTCTCACCAATTCGTCAAAGGATTCAGGAGTGGCGTGGCCTAGGGTCATTACCCCCACACTGATCACGCCGCCGAATACGGCAGAATCATATTCTAGAGGTTCGCCAAGGGTCATTTGATCAAGCTGTGCATAAACACCTTTACGGTCAGCCTGCTCCAGCATACCTCTCGACATATCCATTCCTGTTAGATTTTGGAATCCATGCGTAGCTAATGCCATACCGACTAGGCCAGTTCCTGCTCCGGCATCAAGAACGAGCGAGTCGGGTCGAACGTGTTTGGCTAGAAAGTCGGCTGCTGTTTTGGGTGCAGTCCAGCCAAAATTTTCTGTCAAATCTTTATCATAATTCTTGGACCATTCGTCATACCTTTTAGTTAATTCTGAGTTATTCCTAGAGGAATAGACCCATTGGACTCGATTCTGATCTTGTTCTGTCATCTATATCCTCAAATATTTCCAATGTGGTTTTACCATCTTTATCGATTAGATTAACAGAAGGTGTCTTCATGCTTTCTTTTACTATATAAGTTGATGTATTAACATGAGTCACGTTTGATAGGAGGAAGAATGAAAATTGGTATTAGTATGAGTGCGACGACCTCAATGGGAGATTTCGGGGTAATAGCCAGGAAGATTGAAGATTTAGGTTTTGATTCAGTATGGTTACCAGAGCATCCGGTAATGCCTGTAAATCATAAATCTGTCTACGGAGGAACTTCTGACGGATCAATCCCGAAGCAGATGTATCTCGGAGTCAATCCGTTGATTGCTCTTTCTAGGGCCTCATCTGTAACAACAAATTTAGGAATCGGAACAGCCGTTAATTTAATTACAGAACATAATCCTTTGGATTTGGCCAAACTAATTGCTACATTGGATTTTTATTCAGGCGGTAGGTTTTTATTTGGAATAGGGACCGGGTGGTTTAGAGAGGAGGCTGATATTATGGGGGCTGATTTTGATCACAGATGGACGCAGGCTAAAGAATATGTTTTAGCTATGAAGGAAATTTGGACCAAAGAAGAAGCTGAATTTCATGGTAAATATATAGATTTCCCTCCGATAGTTTGCAACCCTAAGCCAGCTCAGACTCCTCACCCTCCAGTATTGCTGGGAGGCAACGCTAAAAATGTTTTGAAACGGGTAGCAAAGTGGGGGGACGGATGGCTTCCTATTAGCCTATCTCCTGAAGATATTGTTAAGGCTAAACAGGAGCTTATAGAACTTTGTGATGTTGAAGACAGGGACCCTTCTACTATTCAAATAACTATGCATAGCCTTCCTCCCGATAAAGGATTGATTTCTAGGTTCCAAGAAGTCGAGGTCGATAGAGTACTTGTAGGGGTCGTTTCAGCCACACAAGAGGAAATTTTTGAAGAGCTGGAAATTATTGCTCAATCTATTTTGGTCAGTAGTTAATTATGTGGCCTAAGAATGAAAAGCAAAAACAGCTTTTGGAAAAGTCCAAAAGAATAGCAAATTACATATCTCCAACTTCTTTCAAGCATGACCGCGATGGTTCATTTCCACATGAGCATTTCCAATTTATGCGCGAAATAGGATATCTAGCGGCGGCCGTTCCGGAAACTTATGGTGGTCCCGGCTATGGGTTGACTGATATTCTTCTCGCCCAATTTGAAATTGGTACTGGGGATGGATCGACTGCCTTAGCGGTGGGTATGCATCATATGGTAGTTGGAACCGAGGCGATTGCTAAAAAATGGCCCGATTCAATAAGGAAAAGAGTTTTTAGTGAAGTGATTTCAAAAGGTGCTCTCCTTAACAACATTGCCTCTGAACCCGACCTGGGTTCACCTCAAGGAGGAGGAAGGCCTTCCACCACGCTAATTCCGAATGGGGAAGGTAAGTGGGATTTAGAAGGGCGTAAAACCTGGTCTACACTTGCTCCAGAATTAACATATGCCATAATTTTTGCAGCTGTAGAAGACGGGACAGGTGATACTGCACGGGTGCTGCAAAGCATGGATGCTAAAGGGGTTTTCATAGAGGAGACTTGGGATTCAATGTCAATGCGCTCCACAGGATCTCATGACATTATTTATAAAGCTGTAAGGGTAAAGGATGAGGACTTTCTATTCAGGTCGAATCATAAGAATTCTATCGGTGACCCGATTGGTGGCTCAGCCTGGTTTCCTCTCATGACGAGTGCCGCAAATTTAGGGGTTGCGAATGCAGCTCGAAATTATGCAATAAATTTCGCCATGAATCGAAAGCCAACGGGAGCCTCAGGTCCGATATCAAAAATACCTCACGTCAGGGACCAAATCGGTCGTATGGAATCCAAGCTCATCATATCTAAAAGAGCTCTATTTTCTTTTTCGGAAGACTGGGAAAATTACCCTGAATCCCAACCAGAGCTTTTCCGTGAAATTGGTACTATTAAGACAAAATCCATCGACTCGGCGATAGAAATCACAGATCTAGCGATTAAGATAGTCGGGGGAGTAGGGTTAGAGAAATCTCGCCCACTTGAACGATACTTTAGAGATGTCAGGAGCGGCTTGTTTAATCCTCCTATCGAAGGTAGGGCTTTGGAACAATTAGCTTCGGCAATATTAGATTAACCTAGTATGGAGTGATTACATGTCAATTCGCTTTATCCAAATGGCAGACCCTCAATTTGGAATGTTCTCTTCTATTAGTAAATTGACGGAAGAGGAAGCAATTTCAAGGTCACGTGAAGGATTGACCCTAAACTATGTGGAACAGGCATTCGATGGGTTTGAACCGGAGACAAAACTATTCACGAAGGCTATTCAGTATGCGAATGAATACAAACCTGATTTTGTAGTTATATGTGGAGATATGGTCAATGAAGCTGACTCAGATGACCAGAGAAAGGAACTGTTCAGGATAACTTCTCAATTAAACAAAGACATCCCGATCTACTGGGTGGCTGGGAACCATGATGTTGGGAATACTCCAACCCCAGATTCTTTAAATAGCTACAGGAGGTTATTTGGTGAGGATAATTACTCATTTCAAATGGAAAATTATTACTTTATCACCATAAATAGCTCAGTATGCTCGGACCCTGCGCTAATTCCTGGGGAATGGGATTCATTAATTGTGTTTTTAAAAAACGAACTCGAGAAAGCATCGAATATGAATGCAACCCATAAAATAGTTTTCCTTCATCACCCTCTGTTTTTAGAAACTCCAGATGAGCCGGATAATTATTTCGTTATCCCTTTCCCGAGAAGGCAGGAAATTATTTCTCTTTTGGATCAAAATGAGGCCTCTGCCGTGTTTTCGGGCCATCTTCATAGAAATAACTATCGAAACCTTAAGGGGATCGAATATGTTTCGACAGGCCCGGTTGGATATCCATTAGCCCACGATCCATCCGGTATTAGAATTGTCGATCTAGACGGTACGGGGTTAAGGCACCATTATTTAAGTTTGGAATAAACCGGATTTGCTTGAAATGGCATAGTAACAGTTCATCTTCATATAAAATTAAAAGGAAATTGTGAGTAGTCCTAGAATGTCAAAATTTCGAGAACTTATTGGGACCGGTCCCTAGGATTGGATTGGGTCGCATCTACTATCCCCAAAGACCTTAGATTTCTGGGTTTGCCTGGGGAATAACCGAGATCACATCTTATTATCCCCCAGTCAGCGATCAGCCTACCAAATGTTTTTCTAGAACCTTAGGGTCAAACTCTACTCCTAGACCTGGTCCTGTGGGAATTTCTATATATCCATTCTCAAAGACTATAGGATCCTTAAATATTTTCTTATGCAAAGATCCTTGGTTTGCTTCAGCAATCATAAAGTTTGGGGAACAAGTAGCCACCTGTATGGCCGCTGCGGCTGCCACGGGCCCACAATACATATGAGGTGCAATTACTGCATAGCTTGCCTCTGCCATAGCAGCAACTTTTTTCCCTACTAATATTCCTCCTGCTTGACCAATATCAATCTGAATAATCTGTGCCGCCTGCTTTCTCAATATCTCTGAAAACTGAAAAATAGTGGCTAGCCTCTCACCAGTAGCAATTGGGATGCTAGTATGAGCAGCTACTCTAGCCATCTCGTCTATGTTTTCAGGTGAAACAGGTTCTTCAAACCAAAATGGTTGGTATGGTTCTATCGCCTTTGCAACTCTTATGGCACTGTAGGTCGTTAACTGTCCATGTGTACCTAGCCCAACCTCAAGTTCATCGCCTACAGCAGACCTTATACTCTTGAAAATATTTTCCGCATAAGTTATTTCTTTTAAACTTATATCTCTAGGAACACCAGTTATTGGATGAAAAGGATCAAACTTACATGCAGTATTACCTTCTTTGAGTAACTGCTCCGCAACAGCTCCTGCATTTTCAGGTTTCCCTTCGGGTATAGGCGGCATGTAAGCATACGCTCTGAGCTTATCCCAACACTTCCCACCAAGCATATTGTAAATTGGTTGATTATTAGCTTTACCTACAATATCCCATAAGGCCATCTCTATTCCTGATATAACCATTCCGAAGTGTAGGCTGGGTAATCTGTAATCATGTCTACCGGCATACATATCGTAGTAAATCTTTTCAATATTGAAGGGATCTTGACCTATAACAAAAGCCTCAACAGTTTCGTGAACTAACTCTATTTGAGATTTAAAATCCTTCCAGGTCATTTTTCCTGTAAAAGAGCTTCCAGTGAGTTTTTCTCCGATTCCCACTATTCCTTCATCGGTAGATAGTTCCAAAATAAGGAAGTATTTACCGCCAACGTACCATTGTTCAGGTTGACCGCCTCCGCCAGTTCTTACTCCTGCTTCATTTTCGATAACATAAGTCTTTACACCTGTTACTTTCATAGGTTCTCCCGTTTTTCCAAAATTCACGAAGTCGAACGACTTTATATTGGGTAGGGTTTAGTGTCAATATCGGCTATATTTTAAGATTAAAATAGAGTGCCAGTTGATTTCACCAGTGCCAGCTTTCCAGGCCCTCAGACCACTCGTTACTCTTTGCAATCAGCCGAGTTTTAGTACGTTCTATGACAACCACAGTCAAGATAATCAATATTCCGACTCCCAAAGCCACCAGCGCCCCGTTCAAATCTGATAGTAGGAAAGCAACTTGATAAAGGATATTGAATATGAATATTAATGTTCCGCCGATAAAGACGGTTTTGAATTTTGCAAACAACCCCCATAAGGTTAGTAACACGCCTTCAATCCCAGCGAGTAACACAAAGAAAAGAACGTTTTCTTGTGAATATAGTGAAGACTGGAGGAATGAAGAGCAACCTAAGATTAGGACCCCCAGTATATTGGCTGCGGTACTAAGGCTCGGTTTCGCATTACTTCGCCGAACTTCGAAGAAAGCTAAAGCTAAGAGATACAAGCCTGCAGGAATAGTGTAGTACTGGATACCTGATAAATCTCTTCCGAGTACTTGTATGTACCAGCTAATTAATAAAGAAATTGCCGCAATGTAACCATTGGTCAAATTGCGCTCACTAATTGCTTTCCCAAGATAGAGTAATCCCAAGATGGAAATTACCGATGTTGGGGCAAGTAACTTTGCACCAGATCCTTGGAATTCAAAGAGGAAAGATAAAAACGTGAATCCTGCGGCAAATAAGGCTGTACGGTGAGCAGAGTTGTTTAGAGGATTGATCCATATTGCTAGATGAGATTCTGTCCTAAAGGTTAGAAATTTTCTGATCCCGATTGCGAGCCACCAAAAAACAAAACCTTGCATTGCCCATCCCACCGCTCGTGTCCCCCAAGTGCCTCCGACAATTCCGATTGCAAAAATATTTACTAGGAATATCAAGCCCATAGTGAGATAGGGTATGAAGCGAGACTTACTAATTGTAGCGACTAAAATAGAAAGTATGGCGTATATTACACATACAGTTAACCCCTCCCAGCTATCCCAAGTGTCCCAGCCAGATAACACAATACTTAGAAGGGCATCGAAAAGTACAGCCATGCCAACTGGGACATAAATTGGTAGCAACGAGCGATAGTTTTTGTTGTTGGAATTGAGTTCGTTCTGGAAACATAGGAAGATAAATAGGGCATAAAATACAGCGAAAACCGAAAGTAGTAATCCAGCTACATTAGTACTGATTTCAAATCCGGAATAGGTTAATGTTGTGTAAACGGCGGCATGCATTGTTACTGAGCAAAGATAAAGCCATAAACGGTTTTGGCCTCTAATAACTGCCAATCCAAACCCTGTCGAACTAATCCACCAAACTACAGGTACGAAAAATGGCAACCAGGATTGAATTTCAAAAACAAATCGAAGCCCGGAAATTATCCATACGGGTATTAATAACATGGCAGCAAATTTTGCGACGATATGAAATTCAGATAATGAGATAGACCGTTCAGGAACCACCTTATTAAAGGTTAATTTTGGTGGTAGCCGTAAGAATAACTTTAAAGAGACCAACCTAGGTTTGATGTAGGCATAGCGCAGCAACTTTGAAACCGACAGTAGAGACAAAATGATAATTGGCAGAGTAGTCACATAGGATTTGGTAACTATTCCTGATAGCTCTCCTTCCTGATCCTGTGGCAGCGATAAGATTAGAGAGGTGAATATAAGTAAAATTGACCATGAAATAACTCCATTGGCGGCGTTGAACTTGCCTTTGATCAATCGCAAGCCCAAAAGCCCTGCTGCGGCAAGTAAGGCTGCTACCAATGGGCGGAAAGGCTGTGTATCGCAAAATCCACAGTCAATGAAAGATATCGATAAATACTCTGGCATCGACGATAAGAAATATAAGCTGACTGTTATGAGAGGCAGGACTGGGATCCACAGCCAAAGAGCTCCTTGCCATTTATTGGCCATCCAAAAAGCAATTACAGCTCCTATGATCATGCTGGTTACACTTGTCCACGTAGGAACATCGTAAGGTATAGAAACGAAAATGATTGTAAGGAGAGAAACCAAAAACCAAGGACGAAGTATCGGCCATTCTCGTTCTATTTTATTTAATTCAGTAAACCTTAGTTTGAGACCTATATAAAAATATATAAGTCCGATTGGGCTGAGAATTATTTTGATGTACGGGGCGGTATGGCCTATCCAGCTATAAAAAAACAAATACGCGGACACAGGGAGGAACAATGCGGCTACATGCTCTAGCCAACGAACTCCGCTGATTCTAATGCCTAAAACGCAGCTGACTGCTGTTAGAAAGAAAGAAAAAGCTATTGGGCCAGGATGTTGAACTGAATTTCCAAGATAATTTGCGGTGAGAATGAAAGGAGATGTAATTCCTATCGCAAGCGCCGTCCATAACAGTTGATCTATAGCATTAGTTTGATTGAGGCTATGAACATATTTTCTCAGATACAGAATAACCAATGCGATTAAGGGTAGTGCGAGGATTGCCCATTCCCATAATTCCCACCTATTCCCAAATGAGGCAATAATTAAAACTGAGGTTATGGTGGATAATATTGCGGCACCTTGTGTCAATATATGACCTTGGTATCTGTATGCAAGAATAACCCATATAGGTGTTGCTATACCGCCGACCATCAGCCATGCCAATGGCTGCAAATTTATTTGTAGGTCAATCCCTGGTATTCGGGGATATTCCGTAAGAGGATCAAATGTCAGGTAAGCAAGCATTCCAGCGACGAATATGGACCACACAGCACCAATAGTAATAAAGGCAAGGCCAGATAGATGAAGACCAATCCTCCATTTCACTATGTGGCCAATCATGATGAAAGCCAGCATTTGCCCCGTTGCTAACAAAACTAAATAAGGTCGCAAATTTTGATCTGACCACCAATTTACTAATAGAATTAGAGAACTCACTGTCATAAGTAATATTCCCAGGCCAAGAAAAGTGGACATGGCATTTTCTGAGAAAAGAGTTGTCCAAAGGCGAGACCAACCAAAGAATGGCGGTATTGCTTGTTCTACAACCGACGGATCTATACCGGCCGGGTTTGATTGAGTGCTAACCGTTATCCTTTTGGATTCGTTATCTGATGTGTTCGTAAGGTCAGTGGACCTTATGATATCCAATAATTCTGATTCTGATTTGAGCGAATTATCTGACTCTAAAACTTCCTGTAGTAAATTAGATAAAAACTCTATTCGGGTTGGAGTTTTGAATTTAGATTCTGATTCAAGAATACGATTTAAAGTAATTAGTAGCTCTGATTTCCGACTTTCAAGGTTAGACTTGCTATCATCCAGTATTTCGTTATCAGAACTTCTAAGGGCATCTATAGAAAAAAGGACGTTCCGTAATTCTTCCAGAACCGTATTAAGATTGTTGTTCAGGGTCGATATGGGGTTTTTTAGAGTTTCTTCTGGGGTAATTGAAACAGAATGGCTAGAGATATTTTCTGTAGCTAAACTGGTCCCGCAACTCGTACAGAATAGATTCGAACCAGGGTTGTCGTGACCGCAGTTTTCACATCTAGCCATATGATTGTCCTAAGCCTATTTACAATAGCCGTGATTTTGAAACCACTTGGAACCATTATTGCAAGAAAATGAGTAGGAACTATGCGAATTTTGGAACAATTATTAAGAAGATTACCGATGCCAAATACCGTTCCTTGTGGGTTGTACTAAACCAGTTGAGTTTTCTAGACTGATTGCTATTGGGGCGGTGCGTTGGAGAAATCAGTTATGCCAGGGGCACCAAGCCACCATTTTATAGTCATGTATTTAGGGTAATTTGAATCCCCGTTGTACATGTTTACAAATTCAACCACCCCATACTGCGTGCCTTTCCTGTAGACCATTAGCCCGTTGTTTTTAAGTTCCGGGTTATTTGCGATATTACTATGATGTTCCGCCACATCTTTGGTGCAAAATACAATAACAGTGTTGCCGGTGTAATCAAAACTTGCCACATTACTTAACTCGGAAAAGCCATCAAATCCGTCGTATGAGGTGTAAGTGGAGTACATGGCAACGATATTTGGGTAAGAAGGAGTGCCGTTACAAGCATAGTGGCCTTGGGCTTTCACCTGGGCCACTTCCACACCATTTCGAGAATAAAAAAATGATGTTTTCCTGCCATCACCTTCAGACCACCACATCCTGCTTCCATCCCCGATATTATGAGAGGCACTGTCAGTAAATACTGTTGTCCCGTGAGTGCCATTCCACATGCTCGTACTTGTGGTAAGAGTGGATGCCGGGATTGGTGTTTGTGTCATGGTGGGGGTGGGACTTGGAGTTGCGGTGGGTTCTGGCGAATCAATATTGACCCTAAGCCTATATGGTCCGTAACCAGATTCCCAATTAAAAGTGGTTATTCGAAGAACGTATGGGCCAGTTTTCTCTAAGGACCATTCAAAAGATTCGACCACAGAACTCATGGTGTAATTCCCATAGTGAATATACTCGTGATCCCAACTTTTTTGAAGTTCTGAATTAGAGTAATACCATTCCATATCTGGATTAAAAAGTTGTATCATCGGATACATCGGAGCCGTTTCAGTATCTACTAATTTAGTTAAGGTGACTTCCACGGTATCACCAGCAGTACCTTCGAAAGCCCAATCGTCTATATCTCCTAATTTATCGAGTGCCCCGTACGTATCCTGGTTAAATTGGATTTGAGTCCCTCCTCCACCTGTATCATCATCGTTGGGATCTGCCCACCACAATTCATCAGGGTTTACGATGTCAACATAAATTGAATAGGTTCCTGTACTTTGGTTTGAACCGTCCGGTAGCCAATCGCTGGCTTTGACCCAAATTTGCTTATTACCTCCATTTTCTATGAGTAGTCCAGCGATGGTAGCGTTGTCGAGATCGTTGGTGGTCGTTGTGTATCTATCCCAGTGCAAAAAAGTACCATCGGATTCTTTTAGCTCTACCATAGGGTCTAAATTGTCTTCATTGATGACCTTCACGGTTACCAACATGCCAGGGTCAATATCGACAGTGTAGAGATCCACGTCGCCTACGAAGTTTATCTCTCCTTGTATAGCGGCCTTACCAATCTGCCCAGAGCAGGATTCTTCGCAAAAATCTATAGCAAGAGGTGAGTTGGCATCTGAAGACTCATTGTAAACATCATCTGAAGGAGTGGGAGTCATAGTCGGAGT
>QGNN01000047.1 GCA_003228105.1 Chloroflexota bacterium | reverse complement strand
GACCTCGTGAAGCTTCTTCTAATTAAGCATATTCGAAACATAGAATCTCTTCGCAATCGTGAACGATAATATCTTTTTTTTGAACCTGTGACAGCCGTAGATAAGAAAAGAACCTAATACCGAGAGAAAATTCATCAGTCCTTACGGCTCGCCCCACTCTCTAAAGACGTTCGAGAACCACTACATACCAATATAAATCCCCCCTACCCTAACCAGTTCGCTTCTGCCGACATTTTGCCGACCAAATTCCCGACACTGGCTGATATCAATCAGAAAATAGGATCACCGGCACCACCACATCCACGGTTTACATTAAAGGAAAGACCGTTCAGCACTCATTTATACATATCAAATTTATCTACCCTAGACAGTACGATTTCTATTCGCACCGTGTGTTAGTCAGAATGTTACTATTCGACCATGTTCATCAAAATATTCAAAATTAGCCCTTGATTCAGTACATATCGGATATCGAGCAGGCCAGTGTTGTTGTAAAAAAACTTGTGGGTGAGCATGAAATAGGCCTGGATATAGAGACTACAGGACTTGATCCAATCCTCGACAAAATTAGGCTTGTCCAGATTGCAACCCCTCTCAACACATACGTAATGGATATGTATCATGTCCCGATCAGCGTGTTAAAGCCGGTCCTCAACGGTGGTCCAGTAAAGGTGATTCACAATGCCAAGTTCGATGCGGGATTTCTCTACATGCTTCCAGAAGGGGTCATGACTGAACCAATTTTTGACACGATGATCACTGATCAAGTATTGCACCATCGTGGTTATGCTAGAAGTTTGAAAGATCTGTCCAAAGAATATCTGGATATAGAACTGGATAAAGAAAATCAAACTTCAGACTGGGGAGCTGAACAGCTGTCAGAGTCACAGATCCAGTATGCCGCGCAGGATGCCAACGTCTTGCTCCCACTTAAGCATATTTTGGAAGAGAAAGCCGTGGAGCTTCAGGTAATGGAAGTTGTAAACCTTGAGAATCGGTTAGTTCCAGCGATCTGCTGGATGGAAAGATCCGGCGTTCATTTAGACAGGAATCTATGGGGTGAACTGGTCAAATCAGCTGAAGCCAAAGCTATCCGACTCAAAGAGGAGCTTAACCTGTCCGTGGCAGAACACACTTCCTTAGGTCTTGATTTGTTCGGCAATGCGGCTGTTTCCGTAAATTGGGATTCGCCCGCGCAGGTGAAGAAGCTTCTGAGCGATTTGGGTGTCGCGATTGAGAACACGAGACATTCAACTCTGGAGGCGAATAGAGGTGCGCATCCCGTCATAGCGCTTTTACTTGATTATCGCGGGGCTGCAAAAAAAGTCAGCACTTACGGCACTGACTGGGAAAAACATGTTCATCCAACAAGCCAGCGTATTCATGCAAACTGGGTACAGATAGGCGCCGCGACAGGGCGAATGTCATGTAAGAACCCCAACATGCAGAACCTCCCTCGGGAGACCGCTTACAGGAATTGCTTCCGTGCCGCTCCTGATTGTGTGTTGATAAAGGCGGATTATGAGCAGATCGAGTTAAGACTGGCAGCCCAGATAGCTCCTGACGCCCGAATGAAAAAAGCTTTTTACCAAGGACGGGATCTTCACTCTGTCACGGCATCACACCTCTTGGGCAAACCGGAAACAGCATTTATTACAGATTCACAAAGACAAATGGCGAAAGCTGTTAATTTCGGGTTGATTTTCGGTATGGGAGCAAAGGGATTATCTTCGTATGCCCAAAGTAATTTCCGAGTCAAAATGGATGAACATGAAGCGGCAAAAATTCGGCGACGCTATTTTGAGGCTTACTCGGGAATCAAAAAGTGGCATGAGTCGCAGAGCAGGAAACTGGAGACTAGAACAATCCTTGGAAGACACCGAATACTTAAGGGCGAGCGTGATTACACCAACAGGCTTAATTCCCCAATACAGGGATCTGCCGCTGATGGCCTGAAGCTTGCTCTCATAAAACTATGGGAAACCCGACATCAAATAAATGCTTATCCAGTTTTGACGGTTCATGACGAAATAGTTATCGAAGCGCCGAAGGAGCTGGCCGAGAAGGCGGCAAAGTGGTTGAAGAAGTGCATGGAAGATGGCATGGGAGAATTTCTTCATGAAATACCAGTGGCAGTAGACATAACCGCCAAAGAATCCTGGGGTTGAAAGATAAGTTAACTTTCAAACATTTATATTGCAAAGCATTTGTAACTAGACCCGTTACGAAAAAACAGAAATCCAGGTGAGTAAAAATGTACCTTATACAATTCTCCTGCTCTCGCACAACCAATCTTGAAAAAGTGAGTATTGTGAAGAATCAGACTTAACCCTCATTCAAGTAGGATGGTTTGAGCAATAGTCCGAGCCGCTACATACCAACATAAATGTACCTTGCCCTGATATTTTACCTACTCACGGGACAAGGCCATTGCCCTTACACCTGCTTTGTAGTGCTCCTCAGGTGACACCTCAGGCCCAGGTCGGTAGACATATGTTCCTCCCGGTATCAGCTCTTCTGTGTAAAGCAGCTCCTCGTGGTCATCATACTTAACGTTGACAGCGTAGTCATATTTTTCAGGAATATAGAGTCTCACATGTCCTTCCGAATTTGTCTTAGAACGACCAATCCCAACAATGGCGACTTCAGCACCACTCACGGGGGTATTATTTTCGTCAAGGACCGTCAATCGTCCTGCACGCCATGGGGCTAATCGCAGTACAATGAATTTACTTAGTCTCTGCCGAGGAGTAAGTATGTCCCCATCAGGAATTTTACTCACGACTTCTTCTTCAAAACCCGGCCCTTGCGGGGTAGCCCAATTCGACCCATATTTGGTCTCCAGGTATTTTTCCGGTGGATTTGGTACAAGAAATTTTTCTCCGATGAAGTCGATCTCTTTCAACTGTGTGAAAAGTTCAAGGGAAGTTCTTACCCCAGGATATTGGAACACGCTGCCACCGCTAATCCGATGGCAGGTCCAATCGGCCCTGATTGACCCCTTTACGACGTGCACACCAATATGGCGTGAGCTACGATCAACGTGCACGTAGTACCCGTTGTTTTCGAAAGCAGTAATCCCTCTATCAATGGTTTTTTCATCTAGCCCATTAAGGCCTATTACAGACCCCATATCCATTTCGTCATCCCACGGAATGAATTGGCCTTCACGGATTGCTCCGAGACAGGTGCCTGATGCGATGAAGAAAACTGCCCCAAGTTCATCTAAAATACGCTTTATATCTATCAGCCTTTCTGCTGCTGCGATTGGATCCATCGGCTTCGGGGCAATGACAGATTTTTCGTAGGCTGCTGCTCCTTCTTTATCAGTGTCTTTCATGTTTACTCCCTTTCATAGGCCTAACTTGGAATCAATGATCTTCGATCGTGCCTGACGATCTATTTGAGCTGATTTGTAGTCGTTATAGACTGTAGTCATACTCCTTCTTTTAAGAGAGCACTGACAGAATCATAGTCCTCTTCAGTATCAACATCTGCCCAGAATTGACCGCTCACGTCACATGTCTGGAAATGTCTTCCGTTATCCCCCATATGTTGGACTACTTCAGATATGGTTACTTTGTTCCCTTGAAGGCTCCTGAGGTATTTGATGTTATCCAGCACTTCTGCATCCATCATAAATAAGCCCGTGTCTATAGATTGCCAGTCTTTGAGATCCTTGCCTATTCTTATGATTCTGCCTTTAGGATCTGCCATAACTCTGGTTCCATCATTAACCTGAGATGCATTTTTGGACTCTGAATCTACGCATAGAGTCCTAGTTATGGTTGAGTCAGACAAAAGGGTTGTTACAAGACTTGAGCTAATTAAGTGATCCCCCATGGCCAACACAAATGGATCGCCATCAATAAAAGAACGGGCAGCGAAAATTGATATTGCATTGTCGCCGTCGTAATCCTTGTTGTAAGAGAAACTTATACTAGGATAGAGTTTTTCTATGTTATTCATTATTACATCTGCCCTGTAACCTACTACTACCGAGATATCAGAAATCCCAGCGGCCACCAAAGCATCAATCGGATAAGTGATAATGGGCTTCCCTTCTATTTCGACAAGTGCTTTTGGCGTATTATCAGTGAGAGGTCTCAATCTACTCCCATAGCCTGCAGCGATAATAATTCCTTTCATGACGTGTTGGCTCCTCAATTTCTTGTACTTTCTTAAAAAAAGACGGAATGTCTGCGAGGTTCGTGTTGTGGCCTCTAATTTTCAAGAGCACAAAAGCAGACCGGTTCGTGGCAAATCATTTCAACCGTAAGTTACAGATCGTATCTAAGTGATGATTAGTTACTCATTTGCAAAAAAGTCTGATTGGGTGAGGCTAGAGATAAGCAACGGTGATAGCATCGCGCTATTGGTGTTCCGTGACATCTTTTTAGAATTGTACACCTAGAATTTACAGTGGGACGACCTTAACACAGATTGTAAATATCTGCGCAAAAGAAGAGCTAAAAGGACAAGTAGCAGCAGTTACGACGCCATCCTGTGGGAAGCCAAACAAACTACTTTGGGCGCTTGTATAATAGGCGCTACCCTAAACAGCCCGCTTGTTATTCGCACCAAGCCTTAGTTAAAATATTCCTAGGGCCTGATAGGTCCCAAAGAATTAATTGCTTCCATTCTGGCTACTGCTATCGCCACCTGACGGCTTATTCTTCTTCATCCGGTCCAAATATGGAAGGGCAAGCAGAGAGAAAACAGTCTACCTAATATTCAAGTGTGTGTTTCATATGTATATTGCATATATTTTGATTAACACTACCATTAAAATACTCCTGTTCCGAATAGCCTGTGTGAATTCATTCATTCTAAAATCAGATATTCCCAGGTTCAATCAATTTTATATTGTTTGTAGCTAATTCTTTATCCAATAGAATGCATTGAATCTATTTATGGTAGGATCCTCCCAGATATTTAGTTGTAACATTGGAGGTTTTACAAATGAGCGTAGTTGAGTTCGAAGTAAGAGAAAAAGTAGCATATGTGACTCTAAACCGGCCCGAAAAGCTAAATGCCATAAATCATGCGGTGCTTGACGGAATGACAGAAGCATTTGATGAGGTAAAGCACAACCCGGATATATGGGGAATGGTAATCACTGGTACAGGTAGGGCCTTTTCAACCGGCCATGATCTTGTTGAAATGGCAAAAAAGACCGAACGTAGAACAAGAACCGGAGGAGCCACTGATTTTTACCAATTCCTACAGGAGCTCTACAAGCCTACTGTGGCGGCCATAAACGGACTGTGTCTCGCTCAAGGGGGTGGGATAGCATTGTCCTGTGATATTAGAATCGCTTCTGAAGAGGCTCAATTTGGGTGGCCACAAGTAAAACGCGGAATATCCTCTACCAGCGGCCCGACCATATTGTTCCAACAGGTTCCAAAAAATATCGCTATGGAAATGCTTTTTACTGGGGAATTTATACCAGCTGAAAGAGCCCTGGACCTACGTATGGTTAATCATGTAGTTCCACACGATCAGCTCATGGAAAAAGCAGAAGAGGTCATTAGGAAAATAATGGCTAATGCTCCGTTGTCAGTACGAGCGATCAAAGAGACAGGTGTGCGCGGGCTTGATATGAATATGGAGCAGAGAGTCAGACTCGCTTCTTTGATTTCGGCTCAAGTCGGTCGAAGTGCGGACACTAAAGAAGGTCTTCAAGCTTTCGCCGAGAAAAGAGACCCGGTCTGGACAGGCAAGTAGATTTAGGAATTTAGTTTTAGCTGTTTTTTTACCTTGAGTTGGGGGACTGTTTCCTACAGCCCCCCAACCCGACCTTCTAGGCAACAAACCCGTTAATTTAGTCGAAGTAGTTTGATGTATGTTTAAAAACATTAGCGTCATAGATCTGAGCACCGGTATAGCCGGCCCATACTGCACTAAGATCTTGTCTGATTTGGGAGCCAATGTTATAAAGGTGGAACCTCCGGAAGGAGACATAACACGTATTTCAAAACCATTTTTTAATACTCCTGGCAACGTCAATCAAAGTATTAAATTCTCGTTCCTCAATACCAATAAAAAATCTATCACTTTAGATTTATTCACCTCGTCAGGACTATCACTGGCTGAAAATTTGATACGGACCATAAAACCTCATTTGATAGTAGAAAATTATGGCCCGGGAGGTTTGCAAAAAAGTGGGTTGAGTTTTGAAACCATTCAATCAATCAATGGATTCACTAGTTTAGTATCAATAAGTAATTTCGGAAGCACAGGACCGTATCGCAACTACAAGGCAATGGAAATTAATCTTCAAGCTGTCAGCGGCCTAATGTCCATAACTGGTGAACCGGACGCCCAGCCATTGATCGCGGGGGCTGATATTGCTCAATTGAACGGCGGGCAAGTTGCTGCCTTATCTTGCCTGACATATTTGTATAAATCGATACTCACTTCGGTGGGAACTCACGCAGATATATCCCTCATGGAAGCGAATATTGATCTATTGGAGAATTGGATGCTCGGCGCATTCCAAGGACAGCTTATGCCAAGGAGAGGTAAACGACACCAATCTGGGTTTCCCTCTGAGGTATACCCATGCTCTGATGGATATGTCTCAGTAAATGCAAGTCCTGGGCCGTGGAGTGAAATGGCTGAACTAATGGAAGATACCAGTTTGGATCGCGAAGAATATCACGAACGTAGCTCACGACCAAAATATCGAGATCAAATTGAACCGTTGATGACAAAATGGTTGGATAAAAACAAAAAGAAGGAAATCTTTCACGGAGCTCAAAAAAGACGTTTGGCATTTAGTTACATAGCTAATGCAAGGGACCTACTTGAAAGCGATCAACTAATAGATAGACGCTTTTTTTCAAATATAGGCACAAATACACATCCAGGAACTCCTTTTAAAATTGAATCTACTGTTACAGACAGTAAAGAGGCTCCCAGTTTGGGAGAACACAATCAAGAAATTTACGAGGATTTGCTCGGAATACAACAAGATAACATCCGAACGCTCGTAGAAGAAAAGGTGATTTAATTTATGACATCATTGCCTTTGAATGGAATTAGGATCATTGATTTAACCCGTATCTGGGCTGGTCCCCGAGCCACCAAACTGTTAGCGGATATGGGAGCCCAAGTTATAAAAATTGAACATCTCAATCACGCAGATCGCGCCAAGCCGAACCCGACAACTGAAAGTTCCCAGAGGAAAATGAATAGAGCGACACCTTTCGAACAGAAGCACAGAAATAAAATCGGTTTATCTCTTGATCTTTCACTTGATGAAGGAAAAACTGTTTTCCGTGATTTGGTATCAATAAGCGACGTTGTCATTGAAAATTTTAGTGCTGGGGTCATGAATCGTCTGGGGTTAGGTCATGAAAATTTAAAAGCGCTCAAACCTGACATAATTACGGTATCCATGCCTGGCTTTGGCAACTCCGGTCCTTGGAAAGATTATGTGGCATACGGTGTGACACAAGAGCAAATAACAGGCTTGTATGAACTCACTGGATACAAAGATGGTTTGCCAATGAAAACTGGGACAAATGTTGGCGACCCAATGAATGCAACCCACGCCGCTATAGCCACTTTGTCTGCAGTAGTTCAAAGATTACAGGATGGGCAAGGTGAATATGTTGATTTCTCTCAATATGAATCCTTTAGCACTTTAATGTTTGAGTCAATCATGAACTACGCTGCCAACGGCATTTTGTCAGAGAGAAAAGGAAACGAAAGTCATTATCAATCCCCACATGACACCTATCAATGTAAAGGTACAGATGAATGGGTCACAATTGCGATATCAAATGAAGAAGAGTGGAGAAATTTATGTGAAGTAATAGGAAAAGCAGATGTGGCAAAAAATTCCAAATATTCCTCCCAACAGTCTCGTCATGACCATAGGAAATACCTAAACTATGAGATAAGTAAGTTCACCAAATCCAAATCCAAGTATGAGATCATGAATTTACTGCAAGCCCGCGGTGTTCCCTGTACAGCGGTCCTAAACACTCAGGATCTCCTAGTTGATGAACATGTAAAAAATAGGAATTTCATAGAACATCTGGAACACCCCGACGGAGAGACCCATAAGTATTATTTTGGAAGTACTTGGAGAGAAAACGGCTCTACCACCCAAGCAGTACGCTCCCCAGCTCCACTACTTGGGGAGCATAACGGGTACATTTGTGCTGAGCTTCTAGGGATCTCAAATGACAAACTCGACGTTTTGGCGAAGTTGGGCCTTTTTGCTACATTCAGTGATAATTAGCATTTATAAATATCTAAAATAAAATCTTTTGCCATAAATCCTTTAACATTCTTTTAGTCAGGTGAATATGTCCGAAAACGATTCAACAATACAAAATAGCCCTGAGCCAAATCTTTTATCAGGTATATCTGTCATAGAATTAGGTGACGAAATAAGTGCAGCCTATTGCACAAAAATGATGGCCTACCTCGGAGCCGATGTTTTAAAAATTGAAAGGCCTTTAGTTGGGGACTCGGCAAGGTCAGTTGGACCATTTCCGGACAGTGCACCCAATATCGAAAAAAGTGCGCTGTTCCTATATCTCAATACCGGAAAAAAAAGCATAACGCTAAACCTGGAATCCTCATCGGGACAAAAGATATTCAAATCACTAATTGAACAGGCAGATTTGGTTGTTGAAAATTTACCTCCCGGGAAATTGGAATCTCTCAATCTTGACTACATTCATCTTTCCTCGATAAATCCTGACATAGTTATGACTTCTGTTTCTGATTTTGGTCAAACGGGACCTTATAAAAATTACAAAGCCACTCCTCTCCAGCATTATGCTTTTGGTGGCTTGATGTATATAACTGGGCTTCCTGACAGGGAACCGTTACAAATGAAACCCAGGTTGCCGGAGTATGGTGTTGCCCAAAATGCCTTTGTGGCTTCTTTATCAGCATTGTGGTACCGAGACAGCACGGGAATCGGACAACATGTCGATATTTCTACTGCGGAATATTCTGCATCTATCCTTGAAAATGGTTTAAGCATGTATAGCTATACAGGAAACAAATTAGGTAGATCCGGAAATAAAGGCTACGGTAGAGCAGCATGGGGAATATATACATGCAAAGACGGATTTGTCGGAGTAATTGCCGGACCAGAACACAAATGGTCAGCAATGGCGGAATTAATGGATGAACCGAGACTCGCTGACGAGAAATATACCGAGCGATCGGGTAGGCAAATTTATGCTGAAGAGATTGAAACCCTAATGGAACCATGGTTGATGAGTCACAACAAACAGGAAATTTTTGAACAGGCACAAAAATTAGGTCTAGCATTCGCCTACGTGGCCACCCCAGAAGATATTCTGAATTGGGAGCATTTAGATAACAGAGGATATTTCACAGAAATCAGTCATCCGAATGCAGGCTCCTATAAATATGCCGGTGCTGCATTCCAGGCTGAAGGGATTGAGCCATACTGGCAAAGAGCCCCTATCCTCGGGGAACATAATGACGAAGTTTTACTGCCAATAATTGAAAACTTAAAGATGGACATACAAGACCTGAAACTGGAAAAAACGATTTGATACATATACGTCCACGACGTACACGCAGAACAATAAAAACATAGGAGAAATACGTGGCCTTAGCATTGCAAGATATTAGAATAGTGGATTTATCCAGAATATGGGCTGGTCCATACGGCACCAAACTTCTTGCCGACATGGGAGCTGAGGTAGTGAAAATTGAGGCTCTTGATCGTCTAGATCCCCACAGAGGTGCCGTGCGCCCGCAAGCCGGTACAGGAAACTATCCAGATGGAGAACCGGGTAACGACCCTTGGAACAGAAATGGTTGGTTCAACTCCCTTCATCAAAACAAATACGGTATAACTCTCAATTTGAGCCACGCTCAGGGTAAAGAGGTATTTCGGGAACTTATCGCGATGAGCGATGTCGTAATTGAGAATTTTCGGAGGGGAGTCTTAGATAGACTAGGATTCACTTATGAAGAGTTAAAGAAAATCCGACCAGACATTGTTGTAGTATCAATGCCCGCATTTGGTAACAAGGGAATTTGGAAAGATTACATACAATATGGAATTGGCCAAGAACAGCTTGCCGGGGTAGATTCCATGGGGGGATACTCAGTGGCGGAAGGCCCTATCAAATCCGGTATAAATCACGGAGACCCGATAACAGGATCTCATGCGGCAGGAGCCATTTTAGCCTCATTGATGTACAGAAGGAGGACAGGTAAGTCAGTTTTCATAGATCTATCGCAATTGGATTCGTCAATATCGCTTATGGGGGAGCATTTGCTTGATTTCCAAATGAGCGGTAAAAACCCCACTACCACTGGAAATCAACACCATTCCTTTGCACCTCAAGGGGTGTTTCCATGTTCAGGTGAGGACGAATGGGTAGCTATTTCTGTTACTTCAGACAGTGAATGGCAAAAGTTTGCAGAAGCGATTGGACACCCAGACATAGGGCTAAATACTCGGTTCGCAGACTCCTTCTCAAGAAAACAAAACGAGCCAGAACTCTTTCCATTAATTACCGAGTGGACTGAAAACAAAAACAAATTTGAGATAACGAATACCCTACAAATCGCTGGCATACCGGCTGCCCCTGTTATGACAAATGAAGATATTTATGATGACCCTCATTATCAATCCAGAAGCCTAATGGAAATATCGGATCATCCCTCCACAGACATCCAGCTTCTCCCTGGGGTCGGGTGGAAAATGAGTAAAACAACCAGCGAAATACGTTGGCATGCTCCGAGGTTAGGGGAACATAATGAATTTATATTTCGTGATCTTGTTGGCCTTTCAGAAGACTACATCGCCAGTCTAATTAATGAGGGTGTTTCCGGAACACAACCGGTAGGGGCATGATTCCCGAAGGTCGAAATGATCCAACGTAACTTATTCAACGGAAAAATGGTAACTTAACCCTGTGTCGGCTCAGTTTCAAGACGTTACATTAGTTCACACCTCTGATGTCCATCTAGGAAGTGGGTATCATTGTGACGAGTATCTCGAAAAGATCGTAGATGTCGTTCAATTATCGGATGTGAACGGCCTCCTGATAGCTGGAGATCTATTTGACCACAAAGAAGTTTCCCAACAAATGGTGATAGATACATTTAAAAAGTTGGGTGAAACGAACAAACCTACTGTAATACTGCCAGGAAACCACGACACTTTACTTACAGACTCTAATTTTGAATTTCATCTTCCAAGCAACATCCATATCTTGCTCAAACCAGAAGGGGAAAGCGTTTTACTGGCCGATATAGGAGTAAATGTATGGGGAAAACCGGTCTACGATCACACACCAGCATTTAGACCTTTGGGCGAAACACCGAATCAAACACAAGGCGTATGGAATATTTTTATGGCCCATGGCATGGTGGTCGACTCGCTCGAAAATAATTTGCGGTCTTCCCCGATAACCATCGGTGACTTAACACAGGCAGATTGCGACTACGTTGCCCTTGGACATGTCCACGCATTTCGCCAAATATTAGCTGGAGAAACCATCGCCTACTACCCTGGAACGCCTAGTGGAATATATGAAAAAACCCTAATAAAGGTAACTTTTGCAGCCCCTAAAAGGGTCTCAGTAACTAGGATAGATCTCTAGTATTGTCCCCCGCGGAACTCTTGGATGACTAGTTCGTTTTGTACCCTCTCGAGTAGTGGATTTAACTCATCATCCGCATTGGCTAGGGTTTCTACAACCAAATCTTCCAACTCATATGCGTAAGGATTACCCAACAAGGATTCTATGGATTGGTCAAAAGAACCGACGTTGTTAAGTATCCATTCAACAGTTCTTTTAATTCCTTCCTCAACCGGCACTACATCTTTATACTCCAATATTGTTTTCAGAGGGGTATCATCCAACATTTTGCTTGCCTCGGGAGCATAGCCTTTTGCGAGTCGGTGCCCTATAGGGTGGTTCACTTCAACTATCTCCCATTCGTAATCCAGTATTTCTCCTACCAGTTTGATGAAATTTTTAATAGTGTGGGTACGAGAATCAACTGCATTGAAAATTTTGCCAGCTGCTTCTTTTTTATCAGACACAAGAAGCACAATTTCAGCAATGTTTTCAGAATATCCTGTCGGGAATATATGGGATCCGTCCCCTGGAACTATAATCCTTCTACGGCCTTCGATATACCTCCGCATGATTGGCCATAACCACTGTCGCGGGGTTCTTGGACCATATAGTGTAGGGTACCTTATAAGTGATGCCTCAAACTCCCCTCTTTCATGCATCTCCATTAGCCGTCGTTCTGAATTTGCGACAGCAAAACCAAAAGGATTGATGTCTCTATTTCCATAAGTCGGGTGGTTCATAAGAATCGGAAGGCTCTGAGCAGCGATAGAGTTCTCTGCATGTTGAGGGTTTATATAGGCCGCTGATCCTCCTATACCCACAAACCTTTCAGTTTTTCCAGACAAAACGGAGGCTACATGTCTCAGGCGACCATACATAGAAATAACAAGGTCGAATTTAGCGCTGGCAAAATGTTCTTTTAGCGTATCAAGGTTGAAAGGATCTCCATGTTCATGATGAGCCACTTCCGGTAAATCGTCCGGTTCATGTAAACCTCGATGATAAATCGTAACCTCATATCCTCGTTCCTTGAGACCTTCCAAAATATATGGCCCTGTAGGCCCAGTGCCTCCTACAACCAAAGCCTTCATCAAACACCTCCTATGATGTTTTTTTTCTCTCCAAACTAGAATTTATTCTTCGGTTAACCTCACCGGTAATGTGAAGTAACATATCCCTCCAACACCATCTCTGAAATGATTTAACAGTGTATTCCATTACAACATATTTCATATTCTATACGCTGTTTGTACTAAAACAGTATTGCCAATCCGTGATTATTCACCTATTATGTCGCTGTGGACTATACCATGTGAGGCTATGCTTAAATCGGCTGTTTGGTTTTACTGGGTTGAGCATGGGAAATGGCCCAGATT
>QGNN01000046.1 GCA_003228105.1 Chloroflexota bacterium | reverse complement strand
CTTCGGTATGAGACTCTACGGAAGGATTTCCCTCCGGTGGGAGGGTGTTGTCGTTAGTTTTCTCAGACAATAACCTTTCAGATAACAATCCCTGCAAAACAGGGAGGCTTTCCCATGATCCCTTTGTTGCCATGTTGTTGATTTGCACAAAAGTTTGAAGTTTCAAATTTTTTATTGTAGTGATTAAATTCACGAAAAGATTCATCGTGTTTTCACAATCTGCCATGGCTCTATGGGCATTTGAGGTATCCAAATCCAAAAACAAACTAAGTCCAGTTAGGCTGTAATCTAATTGGGTAGGGTGAATAACATAAGATAAATCGAGGGTGTCAAATATGGTTCCTTCAAAATTAAATCCAAATTCCCTAAGGAACCCAACATCAAACCCAACGTTATGTCCGATCAATATTGAGTCTCCGATAAATTCTTTCAATTTTGGGATGATCGTATTGAATTCAGGAGCTACTAGAACATCTTTGTCAAAAATCCCGGTGAGGTCACTTATAAAGGGAGGTATTTTTCTTCCAGGATTCACAAAAGTTTGATAGGTTTCAGATATCCCGTCAAAATCAAATTTAATGGCAGCTATTTCAATTATTGCGTTGGTATTCTTGTCTAAACCGGTGGTTTCAAGGTCTACCACACAATAATTATTTTTGATTTGAGCAATATTTTGAGTGAGTTGTGTCATGTTATTTATACTACGTTACTATAATCCTATGTTATCTATGTAAAAAGGCTCTGTCGTATATTATGTATGTGAGAAAGAAATAGGTTCAGGTACCGCTAAATGAGCAACAAAAAAGATCGAAACCCAGTTATTAAAGAATTATCAGACAAGGTCGGAGATTTTACTGTCTCCTTGCATTACGACAGACGCTTGTACAAACAGGACATAAAAGGCTCTATTGTTCATGCCTCTATGCTTTGCAATCAAAAAATAATTACTTTACCTGATAGGGATGCTATTCTCACGGGATTACTAGAAATCGAATCGGAAATTGAAACTGGCATTTTTACCTGGCGGCCAGAATTGGAAGATATTCACATGAATATTGAGAACCGGTTGCATGAGAAAATAGGTTCCGTTGCCGGTAAACTCCATACTGCCCGTTCCCGAAATGATCAAATCTCGTTAGACATGCGAATGTATGCTAAGGATTCGATAACTATTGTTATAGGGCAACTTACAGATCTCCAGCGCGTTTTATTGGATCTTGCATCGCAATATAACAACATAATCATTCCTGGATACACCCATTTGCAAAAAGCACAGCCTGTGCTTCTTGCCCATCATTTAATGGCGTATTTTGAAATGCTAACAAGGGATAAAACCAGATTTAAAGAGGCATACCAAAGAACTGATATTTTACCGTTGGGAAGTGGGGCATTGGCTGGACTCCCATATGATTTGGACCGTTCTTACGTTGCCAGGAAATTAGGGTTCTCGGGGATTTCTGGAAATAGTATGGATGCCGTTTCGGACAGGGATTTTGTAATTGATTATTTATCGGCAGCGTCAATATGTATGATGCATATTTCTAGGCTCTCTGAAGAATTGATTCTTTGGACAACAGAAGAGTTTTCGCTTATTAAATTACCGGCAGAATACACTACCGGAAGCAGCATCATGCCACAAAAGAGAAACCCTGATTTTGCTGAGATTTCAAGAGGTAAAACCGGACGGGTGTACGGTAACTTAATTTCTATGCTGACAATTTTGAAAGGATTGCCGATGACTTACAATCGCGATTTGCAGGAAGATAAAGAAGGATTTTTCGATAGTCATGACACTTTAACATCCGTCTTGGAAGTTTTTGTCGGAATGCTGCCCGGTATATATGTAAATTCAGAAAAAGCTCGACAATCTGCCGAAGGCGGCATGGTTCTAGCCACTGACCTCGCCGATTATTTAGTAATTAAAGGAGTTCCGTTTCGGGAAGCCCATGGAATAATTAGCGAGTTATCAGACTACGCTTCCATTAATCATAAAATGTTCAGTGAGGTTACTTTAGAAGAGTATAGAAATTTTTCTGTGTTATTTGACGAAGACGTCTACGAAATCAGCGTAGAGTCTTCGATTAGTTCCCGAAACACTGTAGGTGGTACGTCCTTCAAGATGGTGCAGCAAGCTATCAAAGCCGGCTATCAAAAACTGGAGGGATAAGATGACCGAATTTAGGCTGTATCCTTCCATATTATCCGCCGATTTTTCTCAGCTGGAAAAACAAATTCATGATGCCGAAACTTGCGGGGCTGACGGCATTCATGTTGATGTTATGGACGGGCATTTTGTCCCTTCAATCACATTTGGGACCCCGATAATAAAAGCTGTGAGAAGTTTGTCTTATTTACCATTAGATATACACATGATGACCATGCATCCTGAAAATCATTTTTTTGAATTTGCGATTGCAGGAGCCGATTCGATTACAGTTCATTACGAGGCCTGCCCGACATTGGCGGACACATTAGTGGAACTGGATAAATTTGATGTTATGAAATGTGTAGCGGTAAATCCTAGTACCCCCATTGAAAAAATATTCGGTATCCTTCACACGGTCGACCGAATATTGATTATGTCAGTAGAACCAGGCGCTGGAGGGCAAATTTTTATACCAGAAAGCCTAAAAAAGATTCAAACCCTTTCTAAGGAAATAAAATCTCAAGGACTCTCCACCTCCATACAGGTCGATGGCGGTATAAATCCAGACACTACCTTGGCGGCGGTACGGAGTGGAGCCAATATATTGGTAGCGGGCAGTGCAGTTTTCAATGATAATTTTTCCGTCTGTGACGGCATATCTAAAATGAGAAATTCGTCATCATGAATGTTTTAGGAATAGAAACTTCTTGCGATGACACTGCGGCAGCCGTGGTAACGGATGGAACATCAATTCGAGCAAACATAGTGGCATCCCAGTCGGACATGCATAAGAAATATGGGGGCATCATCCCTGAAATAGCTTCAAGAGAACATTTCACATCTCTTATTCCAGTTGTTAATGAAGCTCTAAATACAGCTGAAATGACTCACAGGGATATCGATGCAATTGCCGTCACATACGGCCCAGGCTTAGCAGGCTCTCTTTTGATAGGTGTGAATTCAGCAAAGGGTTTATCGATGTCTTGGGACAAACCTTTAATAGGAATAAACCACCTGGAAGGGCATATTTATTCAGCCTGGCTTGAAGACTTGGAGCCGGATGCCAAGGCGGGGTTCCCTATAGTTTGCCTAATAGCATCGGGAGGTCATACCGACCTAATATTAATGAAGGATCACTTAGAATATGAATTGCTAGGTAAAACCCGCGACGATGCTGCAGGAGAAGCCTTTGATAAAGCTGCTAGAGTGCTTGGGTTAGGTTTCCCTGGGGGACCTGAAATTCAAAAAATGTCGGAGGGAGCTAAAGATGAAATAAACCCCTTGCCCAGACCCCAAATAAAGGATTCTTTGGATTTCAGTTTTAGTGGTCTTAAAACAGCGTTGGTAAGGCGGGCCGAGTCTGAAGGGTTTTATCCCGTTGTTGACAACAAAGGCCCAAGTTTCCACCAAGCAAAAGAATATTCTTTTGCTTTTCAAGAAGCTATCGTCGATTGCCTAATTAGAAATACGAAACAAGCAGTTCTTGAAAGCAATAGTAAGGCAGTCATTCTTGGTGGCGGTGTGGCGGCCAATAGACGGTTAAGGAAAAGAATGAAGGAAGTTATAGAGGTACCAATCTTTGTACCACGTGCCCCACTTTGTACAGACAATGGAGCTATGATAGGAGCTGCCGCATTTTTTAACCTCAAAAATGGGTTCCCTCTGCAACTGGACATGGATGCCGTACCAAACCTGAGAATAGGAATTACCGCGGAATAAAAAGCCTATTTACACTGGGTTGTGCAAAATTATCAGTGTTTACATATTGTAGGACTGTTCCAATCAAATTTTTCAATTCACAGTCCGCCAAATCTTTCTCAAGGGGAAATCTCAACGAAAATCCGTTAGATTGGATTACAAGGCACGGCTGATTTTCTTGAGAATAGTGATCAAACAAGAGAAAAGATCCCATTAAAGTGAGTACAGATAAAGCAATGACTTTTATGAAAAACCCATCTAAGGCGACCATAGCTATAAAGATCAAAACCACTAACATTGCGAGCCAAATAAAAGTAAATCTTGATTGTCTACTGATGGATTCAACGTAAACGGATTCTACAGAATCATATTTTAAAAAACCTTCCCTCTTCCCGTCCTTCCCTGTAATGGTGTAGGAAAGGCCGTTTTCTGAGGGGTATATTTGGTGAGTTTCCTGAGTGTGTGCTGTAAAAGGTTCCATATATATGAAGCTATCTCTTTCTGATATATTAATCGATATACTTTCAAAGGCATTATAAATGGAAAGACCCACATCAAAACCTATCGGCCATCATTATCTCGGGTTAGACACTCCAACCGTGGTGGTAAATACCGATCTTTTAAAATCCAATATAAAGAATGCAAAATCCTCCTTATATGGTACGTCCTGTAAACTGATTCCAAACGTTGGCACACACGGTACAGCCGAAATTGCCCGGTATCAAACGAATTCTAATCACGACCTTCCAGTGTTTGTTGATACCTTTCAGCAGGCGCAGTCTTTTGCAAATAATGGTTTTAAAAATATAATCATTGAATCGCCCCCCGTTGGTGTAGGTAAAGTTGAATCTTTGCAACGACTGGTCAGTACCGCCCATATTACGGTGTCTCTTTCCAGTTTGGCCCATTTAGATTTCCTGAAACATTTCCCCATGGAAAACATTTCCGTACTATTCAGAATCCGCAATAAATCGGACTCAGTTGGAATAGGAACTCATCAAGAATTATTAGAGCTTGTAAAATTACTCGTGGAGCATTTCACAATTTATTGGAAAGGGCTGATCACGGTCTCTAAAGGTAGTGACAGTTTAGAAGAGTCCTTTAAGGAAATACTGTCAGCAGAAGCCTTTCTTCAATCCCATTTTTTCACCTCAAATGAATTGTTGATAAACACCTCAAATCAACCATTATCAAAAGCTCATCCTACCCTCCCGTCGAAGATAACAGGTTTGATATCTGGAAATTATCCCTTTGAGGTAAATGGCTCTGTCTCAGCCTGCTCGGTAGTGTCAACAGTTATGAGCACCCCTGAGCCCGGGCGGGCATACATAGATTGTGGACAAAAAGCTATTAGCATAGATCGAGGAATTCCATCCGTCGTCAATTATGAAAATGCTTTGATAGAAAAAATGAGCGCCGAACACGGATACCTTGTTTTTAACAGTGCCGATATTAATTTGAAAATCGGTGACAAAGTTTTACTCAGGCCGGCCAATTACTCAGACACCTTTAACCTATACGATTTTATAAACCTTATAAAAGATGACCGATTAGAGTTAGTTATTGAAACCACTGCCCGTGGCGCATTCAAATAAAGTCAGGAAAACATTATGCAACCATATCGGCCTAACATAGGCGCCGCAATTGATCTTATAGAAACCCCAAGTCTTCTTATTGATCTCAAATTAATGGAATCCAATTTTTCTGTTATTGCAGAAACTTATTCCCATACCACATGTAAAATGCGTCAACATGCAAAGAACATAAAGTGCCCCGATATATTGTGGCGCCAAAGAGAAATTGGTGGCACTTTAAATGGCGTGTGTACAGCCAAAGTTTCAGAGGCCGAAGTTATGGTCGAAGGTGGCATAAGGGATATTCTCGTCACCAGCGAAATTGTAGGCGGAGATAAACAAAGAAGGTTGGCATACCTGGCAAAAAGAGCGGATATGAAAGTTTGTATCGACAATAAAACAAACTTAAATTCTTTGTCTTTAATAGCTCAAGAAATAGGTTCTGAAATAGGAGTATTGATAGAAGTTGATACATCTATGGGTCGAACAGGCATCCGAACTCCTGAAGAAGGCATCGAACTAGCAAAATTGGCAGAATCACTGGCTTCAATAAAATTTTTGGGTGTTATGAGCCATCAAACTGTCGATGGCTTCGCAGATAAGGAAACACGGTTCATAGAAGGTAAACGGTATATTGACAAATGTCTGGTAGTTAAAACTGCGATTGAAAAACATGGAATTGAAGTGGCAATCGTTTCGTCAGGGGAAACTTTTTCTTACGACGTTGCTCCTCAAATAGAAGGTGTCACCGAAGTAGAGGGGGGCACCTATGCTCTCATGAGCGGCCCCACAAAATATATGGAAGAATTTTCTCTAGCAGGAAAGGTTTTAACAACCGTTATAGACGTGACTGAAACGGAGATTGTAATAGACGCTGGACTACGATGCTTAGGAGGACCTCTTGGCTCAACACCAACCATCGAAGGACAAGATGATTTAAGCTTCGTAGAAATGCATGATTCTTATAGCGTCCTCATAGTAAAAGGAGAAAATATTTTCGAGATCGGTCAAACTCTATTTATCTGTCCTTCTCAGCAGGATATATTAGTTAACAGATGGGATAATTTCATTGGAGTTCGTGATGGCATAGTGGAAGTAGTTTGGAATATATCAGCCAGAGGGTGCCATCACTGAGTTGGCTAAACAATGTCTATATCTAAATGGTTATTCGCTCAATGGTACGATGTCTTAAATTCAATTGTTGAACCCAAGGTCATTCCGTATCGACATTTGACAGCTGGAAAGAGCCACGGTAAAACCCTAGAGGTCGGTGGCGGAACGGGAGCAAATTTGCCATATTTCCAAAAGACTAGTTCCTTGACCATAGTCGAACCCGACGTTCACATGAGAAATAAACTTAGCCAGAGGGTTAATCATTTAAACAAAGATATATCAATCGTAAAATCATTTGGAGAAACACTGCCATTCGAGGACAACAGCTTTGATTCAGTTGTCACAACTTTGGTTCTCTGTATGGTCCATGATGTTGAAAAAGTTATATTGGAAATTTACAGGGTCCTTAAACCTGGTGGAATTTTTTTTTTCTATGAACATACTGTTGCGGAAAGTTTCTATGGAAAATTACTACAACAACTCCTAGACCCTATATGGATTTTTGCCACCACTGGATGCCATCTTAAGAGAGACATACTAGGTGCCATAAAAGTTTCTCCGTTTACCAAATTAGAATATGACACATTCAACCTCAATGTGGGGATCCCGATCACTATTCCCAACATTGTAGGTTCGGTAGCCAAATGACAGGTTCCGAACCGGTACATAAAAATCCAGTTGATTGCCGCGGTACTCCTTTGCAAAAAGATCCCGATCAAATCGGAATTTCAACCTCAGGAATAATCTATGATCGATTTGGGTACGTGCTTCTTCAAAAAGGAACTGATATAGGTTGGTGGGACCTACCAGGAGGTCGTCTAGAAATAGGGGGAAATTTGACCACTTGTATAGTAAGAGAGGTCCTGGAGGAAACCAATATCATAGTGAGGGCAAAGGCATTCATAGCAGTGTGTTATGACCTTGCTGAATACACTGCTATCGAATACACAAACGGGAAATTGGTCCAGCATGTGACTGCATTGTTTCTTTGTGAAAAAATTTCAGGGTATTTGATTATGTCAAACGAAAGCACTGATTTAGGATATTACGACCCTCAAAATTTCCCGACAAACATCCTGCTCTCTACCAGGCTGAGGGTAAAAGATACTCAAGAATTCTCTAGATCATATAAAGGATCTTTTAATGTCATTGAATTGGAAAAGTGATCCCGACTTAAGTTCCAAAAGTGATATGGATTACCTACAGGATTTGATCGAGTCCCTAACCTCTGTTTTGCATTCAACTCCAGGAGATATGGTTTTATTGTTTCGGAGGGGCAATGCATACCTAGATATAGGAAAGTATGAAGAAGCTATATCGGACTTTTCGACAATAATAGATGTTGATACATTAGATTCTATTTCATTGAATAATAGAGGGATTTGCCTACGATGCCTTGGTGATACTGACAATGCAATTAGAGATTTCGATAAAGCAATCGAATTAAACAACAAATATAGGGATGCATATAATAATCGAGGAATGGCACTCTCAGATAAAAAAGAGTTCACGAACGCTATCGATGATTTCACACAGGCCATAGAAATTGATAGTGAATATTGGTATGCATATAACAACCGTGGCATGGCGCTTTGGGCTATCGGGGAGAAGGATTCTGCCGTTGATGACTATAACAAAGTAAGCTCATTAATTGGTTCTTAAATACTAATCCACAAAATACAATTTATTTTGACCGGCTATTTCTAAGGTTTTGTGAGGGTCTATTACGGGAGGACCATCCCCAGTTAAAACAATCGTGATTGAATCCCCATACCGTAAAGGAATGGATCGCTCACCATCTAAAGCGATGGTGCAGGGAGTCTTTTTTACGACATATGGATGGTTCGGCACCATGTTAGAAATATTCTTGATTCCAACTTTGGCTATATTGCCTGCAGTCAGAGGAGCAGAAACATACTTGGAATCGCCGGGTTTGTCTATTTCAATGTGAAGTCCATGGGAATCTGTTGCAGATATTGGGCTCGTAAGTCCCCCGATAGAGGAAAGACCTATGCTGTCAGGTTTAGCGATGGCCAAATACACCTCCGACACTGTGTTTATATCCCAAATAGCCCGTGCACCAACATAGCTTTCTGTTGAGATAGCGATGTCCACTAAAGCCGTATCAACCAGGTCCATAGCCATATCTCGGCTTTTATAGACACTCATTTTTTTACACCTAGGGGCACATAACTTTGTGTCGACTAGATGACATGCCACCGTTCCTGCTGCCATTCCGGCCAAGGTTCCTTCAATCAAGAATGGAAACACATTATTGGTGCCTGTGGACAATGGCATAATCGGAACCTCGCATGTGCCTAGAGCCACCGCACGATTGGTACCATCACCTCCTAATGTGACAATGACAGAAACTCCTTGCTTCTGCATCAATTTTGCTGCGGCAATGGTATCTTGTTCGGAATTTACGATTGTCATTTCAAGAAATTTTACAGAAATAGACTCTTGCAAATTGGAGACAGCTTCTTGTGCGATATGGCCATAATCTGGCATAAGTAATACTTCATTTACTCCAACTCCAGAAAGCCCTTTAATGACTCTCCGTAGAAGATTCACCTTTTCTTGATTTGAAACGAATCTGCTTTGAGAAATAAGTCGTCTTATATCTTTACCAGCCGATGGGTTCGCTATTATTCCAACTGTAGTCATTTACCAGGTACCTAACATCTTTACTTTTCTATGAAGCAGATTATAGTGTTTCGCAAGGATTGTTTGTTGATATGATTGGAATTAGAAATGGATCGAAAACAAAAAAAGCTGAAAGTTAAAGCGGTTTCCGAATTGCTTTCTAGTATTTATGGGTCTATCCCATGGAAACCCCGATACAATGCCGCCGAAGAACTGGTCTATACCATTTTGTCTCAACACACCTCGGACATCAATTCCGAAAGAGCTTTTCATAATCTATTGGCTGTATTCAGTGATTTGAATCATATAGCTGATGCTGACGTTGATGACATTGAAGTTGCTATAAGACGTGGTGGTCTCTCAAAAACAAAGGCTCCGCGGATAAAGTCGGTACTGAATGAAATCAGAAAAAGCTTGGGCTCTTTTGATCTTAGTTTCCTCGCTGAAATGCCCCTCAAGGAAGCGAAGACTTGGCTTATTAAACTAAAGGGGGTTGGTCCTAAAACGGCGGCCATCATTCTCTGTTTTTCATTCGGAATGCCTGCTATGCCTGTCGACACCCACATTTACAGAGTGGCCCAAAGACTATCTTTGGTGGGAAAAAAGATATCAGCTGAGAAAGCCCACGATGTTTTGGAATCCTTAGTGGAACCTGAAGAGGTTTTCCAATTCCATATGTACTTAATTAAACATGGACGAGACACTTGCAAGGCCCAAAGGCCCAAATGCAATCATTGTTCTCTCACTGAGCTATGTCCTTCATTCAAAAGGTATCAATAGGATGCGAATGCCATTAATGTACTAGAATATATTTCCTTGTAAATTATTGAAAATATACCGAAGGTTTACTATGAAAGTAGGAATTATCAATGTTACTGGTTATGCGGGAGCTGAGGTTGCCCGTATTTTAAGTGGGCACCAAGAGGTCGATATTACTTGCGTAACTGGCCGAAGTGGAGCCGGTAAAAATATTTCTGACATCTTTCCTCATTTGGCTAATTTAGATATAGAAATATCACCAACTCTGGACAAAAGTGTAGATTTTGTGTTTTCTGCATTACCCCATGCTGCCAGTGCTGAGGCTTTAAAGGAAGTAGTCCATTCTGGAATAAAAAGCGTAGATATCAGTGCGGACTTTCGTATTCGGGACCTGGACACTTATTCGGAATGGTATAACGTAGAACATCCTTATCCGGAACTGTTGGAGTCGAGTGCGTATGGATTACCAGAACTGCACCGTTCAGCAATCAAGCACTGTCGAATTGCTGCCAACCCGGGGTGCTATCCGACTGCCTCCATATTAGGCCTCGCACCAGCCTTGAAGGCAGGGATTATAGAACCGGAGGTCATTGTTGATGCTAAATCTGGAGTATCAGGAGCTGGAAGGGGTCTTTCACTCAAAATCCATTATTCAGAAGTAAATGAAAATGTGAGTGCATATGGGCTGGATGGTCATCGCCACATGCCAGAAATTTCACAGGAATTAGATTTACTTTCTAACCAACACATCAATCTCACTTTCCTACCTCACCTGATCCCAATGACACGAGGTATATTAGCTTCTTGCTACGCACCATTAAAGAATAGTTTCATAGAAACAGGAGTGGACCTCAAATCAGAAGTAAAAGCTCTTTATAAAGACTTTTACAAAAATGAAATATTTACTCACGTTGTTGATTCTCCTCCAATGACAAAACAAACTCTCGGAAGTAATGATTGCGTCATATATCCAACGGTCGACGTGAGGGCAGGTAGATTGATGGTAATCAGTTGTATAGACAACCTCGTGAAGGGTGCTGCAGGCCAGGCCATTCAAAACATGAACATCATGTGCGAAATGCCTGAAGACTTGGGATTAACCCAATTGGCGATATATCCATAGAGTTATTTTTCATCTAAATAATCGTTGCTCTATCCCAACTGAGGACATAGACTGTTTAGTGTTGTTTAAACAACAGACGATATTTTGAAACTAACATGGCCCCATCGTCTAGCGGTCTAGGACACCGCCCTTTCAAGGCGGAGATCGCGGGTTCGAATCCCGCTGGGGTCACCATGATCATTTATTTTAGGAAGGTTTTTTTTGGAATTTAACGACCTCGGCCTCGACAAACGTCTAATGGCGGGCATTCGATCAGCTGGATACACGACTCTCACCCCAATACAAAATAAAGCTATCCCACTTTCAATAGAAGGCCGGGATTTATTAGGTTTAGCACAAACTGGAACTGGAAAGACTGCTGCTTTTGCAATTCCATTATTACAAAAATTATCGGCTGGTCATACAGGCAAAATTAGAGCTTTAGTAATAGCCCCCACCAGAGAACTAGCTGACCAAATCGACCAACATATATCTCAACTGAGCTCAGGGTTGAAGATCAGGTCCATTACCTTGTATGGAGGAGTTTCCAAAATTCGTCAGGACGAAAAATTACGAAAAGGTCTAGACATAGTAGTTGCTTGCCCTGGTCGCCTGTTGGATCACATCAGAGAATCAACTATCGATTTGTCAGCTTTAGACACGTTGGTGTTGGATGAAGCCGACACAATGTGCGACATGGGTTTTCTTCCTGATATACGTAAAATAATCACTCATTTACCTTCCAAGAGGCAAACTTTATTTTTTGCCGCTACTATGCCAAGTGATATTAGAAATTTGGCCAAAGACATTTTGAATAACCCAACTGAAGTTCAAATAGGAGTTTTAGCTCCAGCAAATACGGTTGCTCATTCTCTTTATCCAGTCACAGAAAACCTTAAGAGCCAGTTGTTTTTTCGGCTAATCGAATTGACAGCAACAGGTCAAGTAATAGTTTTTACTAGAACAAAACATAGAACCAAAAGGCTATTTGCTGAGCTAGATAAGAAAAAATACAACGCAGCCGCCCTCCAAGGTAACATGTCGCAAAATAAGAGAACTCAGGCTATAGATGGTTTCCGAAGAGGTAAATTTGACTTTTTAGTGGCTACTGATATCGCCTCTCGTGGAATTGATATTCCGGAAATTTCACATGTAATAAACTATGATATGCCAAACACTGTAGATGCATATATTCACAGGATCGGCCGCACAGGAAGAGCAGAGAATCTTGGTGAAGCCATAACTCTTTCAATCCCCGAAGACGCATCAATGATAACCAGAATTGAAAGAATCCTGAAATCACAGATTGAGAGAAAAACTATTGCTGATTTTGACTACGGAACTTCGTTTGATCCCAACAGACGATCTGCTCCCAGTAGGAATTCAAACCCTCAAAGTTCACGGAATAATCCTAGACGTTCATCCAGCTGGAAAAAAAGGAAAGGATCGGGAACCAATTATGGTCCTGCAAATGCCGGGATGAAGTCAGCTCGGTCTAATTAATCCGATAAAGCGGAATACACCAGCGAACGTAATTCTTTTCGAACATTGTATGTACTGGAAGGTATTAACTGAGTCAGAAAAACTACAGCCATGTCTTCTAAAGGATCTATCCAAAAAGCTGTACTAGCGGCTCCACCCCAAGCTAATTCACCCTTACTGCCAGAAACCTGTGAAGCTGCAGGGTCCAGCAAAACTGAAAATCCCAAACCAAAGCCTATCCCGGTATATGAAGTTTCACTCCATCTACCATACGCACAACTCCTTAAATCTTTTCCGTTAGTAAGATGATTAGAACTCATCAAATCTAAAGTTTTTCGACTTAATATCCTATGTCCCTCGAGGGCCCCCTTTCCTAAAATCATTTTACAAAACGCCATATAATCATCCAATGTTGATACGAGACCCCCTCCTCCAGAAAGAAGAGTAGGGGAATTGATGTAAGACCCAGAATTAGCGTCATCAACCAATATCGGCTCTTTCCCTTCTCTATACTGGTAATTAGACGACAAACGCTGGGTTTTGATGGGGGGAACATAGAAGCCGGTATCGGGCATACCTAAAGGTTGGAATATTTCTTCTTCAAAGAAGTTATCTAAAGTTTTACCTGATATGACTTCTATTAGATATCCACAAACATCTGTTGAAACGGAATAATTCCAAGCCATACCCGGTGAAAATTCCAATGGAATGGTACTTAACACATTCACGAAGTTTTCGAGGTTTTCTTGTGACTCCTTTTCGATACCAAGTTCTCGATATGCAGCGTCAACATTCGTTCGTTCCATAAACCCGTAAGTCAACCCAGATTGATGACTAAGTAGATCTCTTATTGTCATTTCCCTATCAGGATAGTTTGTTTTGTAGTTTCCAGAAATTCCTTCTGCATAAACCTTCAGATCTTTGAAGGATGGGATATATTCTGAGACAGGGTCGTCTAATTGGAACAAACCTTTTTCATACAAAGACATCAAAGCTACAGAAGTTATTGGTTTTGTCATTGAATATATTCGAAATATGGTATCCCGTTCAACCGGTTTACGGGACTCCCTGTCCATTAACCCTAGAGTGGATATGAAACCTATTTGGCCGTTTCTATATATTCCAGTAAGAGTCCCTACATACCTGTTAGTATCTATGTATTTCTCCTGCAAGTAAGATTCAATGTTTTTCAGTTTCTCGGTTGAAAATCCAAAGGTGTCCATGTAAATTTGACCTCTATTTTATTGGTTCTTGAAGGTGGATTGTTCCTTACATTAATTCGATACATCAATGCAATGCATCCCCATATTATTTCATTTTCTCCATTTAAAGTCCGCTCCAAGCTTGAACTTCCTGTAGACTTTCGCAAGTCCCTCAGGTGACAATACTACCTATAGTATTTTGGTTGACCCATTTTGATAACAAATCTTTTATGAGTACTCGAGTTGTTCAAAAAGTTCATTTACATATTTTTCGTTGGTTTCGCTTTGATCTCATGTCAGATAGATTCAAGCCCGGGCATTGCCAATAATTCACTTACACAGAATGATGAAACGGTCACCCCGTTTGTGCCAATTTTTGAAGACTTAGATAGAATTGTCAGGGCGACTGTAGAGGCTAGGTTAGACAATTTTGAAATTAGCCGTGAGGTTGACAGTCAGCTTTCGATTGCTTTGACGGCAACTTCCGTCGCGATGTATGGTACTGCCACAAAAACCAACACTCCTCAACCAACTTTTATAGCAACCCCGCTTCCTACAATAACCAACACCCCAAATCCTTTTCCTACATATACTCCACTTCCTACATATACTCCACTTCCTACATATACT
>QGNN01000045.1 GCA_003228105.1 Chloroflexota bacterium | reverse complement strand
TTCCCAATCGGTCCTGGCCACCACCACTGCAATCCTGTCCCTCTGGTCTCCGAATATTTACCGAACATTCGAAGAGCTGCTTCTTCTCCAGGCTGAACAGAGAAAAACCCTGTTGCAAACCACCCGATCACACCTAAAACGATTAACGCTACGATGAGGTATGGGGCCTTGCTTTTCCCTTTATTGCTTCGACCTGAAGAATTGCTCTCACCTGAAGAGCCACCAAACAATCCTTTAATCTTGGCAATAATTTGCTCGATGTTAACTTCTGGGTCTTCTTGTCTGTACATATTGCTCCGCGGGAGATTTTGTGTGTGGTTAATTCTAGCATAGGAAGCATAAAGAAAAGGTAAAATTATCTTAAAGCACATGCAAAGTCATGGGAGGCCGAGGAAGATAACTTAATATTAATTCAGTGGTTTTATCGAAATAGATTTAAAAACCTATCTTCATAATATTGATAGACTCCCCATTTATCCAACTCAGTCTTTAGAGTCTCGGCACTTCCACCCTTTTTCACTGACTTGAACATTTCCTCAATCTGGTTCACAGCTGCTGCCGGCGCTCCTCCAGCAAAACCTTGCGGTTCCATGAGTCCGGCGCCTCTCATTTCTCGACTGTTGAAAGAAGCAGATGAGGCCGTAAACTCATATATGAATTTAAGTAGAGCCACATCCCAGAACTCATCAACTCCAGATATAACAACGGAGAGATCATTCTTTTTATCTCTGAGTTCTTTGGAGATACGGTGGGCAATTTCGTTTGGATTGCCGCTAAGAATCTCCAAATTTTCAGGTTCATTGTTGTATTGGTACATAATGCCAGGGCTGTTAGCTCCATATAAATTTGCCACCTGGTTGAAGTATTTATAAGCCTCATCACTGAACCCATTCAAATTCATAGCATAGGTTGGAGTGATTAACTTTGGCTGTTCAGCCTTCACTTTACCTTTCCGAACCACCCCTTCCAATTCCTTTTTTTTAGAATCCATCGCAGTGTACAAAGGTTCTGTAACCACAAAATATTCTATGCTGGTAATACCAAAAGTAGCTAAATGCTGCTTTGGGTATTTGACGACATATGTCTGCTCTATCGCTTTGTGCCAATCCGAAGAGGAAGTCATTTATTTAACACCCTAAACTTAAATAATTTTGTTATTGTATCAATGGTGCATTTACCTGCGGCGAGACCAAATCAATAATGGCGGGATAATTAAAAGAAACATCGAATAATCCGTTGCATAGTTCTTGTTATTTAGTCGATTGCAACTTCCAGATTGTGGAGTTTCGGAACTCTCATATTCAGAATTTACCGTGTCACCGGGATGATCATATGAAATGATGCTTTGGGAGGTGTCTATTTCTGTAGATTTTACCGAAGTGGACCCAGACTGAGGGGTCAAAGAAAAAAGTCCCACTTCAGGTCTAGGTATAGGAGTAGGTAATTTCTTCTTCGACAAATCTGGTTCATATACGGGAGCACCGATATAGTCCCTCCATTCGTTCTCCAGTTCAAGTTTGCTGATGCCATAAACAAGCTCTATCGAATCATCCATATTTTTACCCGATTTATGCTCGGTTAACAGACTAAGCATTTTGATAGCACCGAATTTATATATCATAAATTCTACTATTGAGCTTGCTGACCCATAAAAAATAATCACATCTTCCGGATTCCCGGGCCGGTTTCTCATCGAAGTTATAGGCATCAATCTATCGGCATGAACAGCGAAATCAAGTGCCACATCGTAAGAAAAACTGGGGGAAACATTTCCGAATTCTGCCAACCCTTCATTCAACCAAGAGGGGACACTGCTAAACACACTATCCCCAGCTCGGTGGACCAATATGTGAGTCACTTCATGTGAAGCAGTGCCTCTTGAAAGGCTACCGCCACCAAGTACTAATACTGTACCAATATCTGGATAAGCCTGCCCTTCTGTTATTAATTCATTTCTTAGGGTGGAGCTACTCGGAGGTAAGGCTCCCATCATCTCTGCAACATTGTTGTACATGGTTACCCTTATTGGGTCTCCTTGAACATTTCCAAATACAGGCTCCATTGCGTATAGGGTTTGATTCATAGCATTTAACAAATCTTCCGCTCTACTTTTCACCGGTCCGTGATAAGCCACCGATATACTGTCTAATTCTACTTCTTGCCATTCAAATCGAGTATCAGAATATACAAGATAATTATTCTCAGAATTAAAAATGTTGCCTGATTCATCTAAAATGCTAAAAGCATACTCAATAATGGTGCCTGGAGGCACATATTTGGAGCTAGTGTTTGTCTTCCAGAAAAGGCTGCCCTTAACCTCTAAACCACTCTCGAAATCCAAATACTCGTATACTCCAGATATCTGTTGACCAATTCTAAAATTGACAGCTATCTCCGCTATCTGGCTACTGGATATTGCTTCAACAGAAAATCGAATACCTTCAGGAAACTCACTTTCTGCCGAAGCCGACTTAATCTTGATATCAGAATCAGCTGCTAGAGTGACATTGCTCGAAAAATTCAAACAAACTACCGCTAACCCCAGAAATACCAAGCGGAGATATATTCGGGATCTAAATTTCAAAATTAACAATCTCCTTCAAGATCTTCTAACAGTGTTTTTTCACATGCTCGACTAGCATTTGTTCATTTGCTGCGCCAGTGAAACTATATTGTTCAGTTGGCGGGCAAGTCTAACGTTCACGACCTGGAATTATCAGGCCTCCAAGGTCCGTTTGAGTAAACAAAGTTATGTTTATTTCATTCACTGATTCGCTTTCAAGTCGGCTTTTGATGATCTCTTTATCCGAATCGTTTAGTATTTGCATGTCCCATAATCTCCAGGTTTATAGCTTTTTAGACGAATGCATTAATCTTTGAATAGTTGTAAAAAAACCCAGTCCCGTAAGAATCATTAAAACTACGATCATAACAACTGGAATCCAATGCGCTATAACAAGCCCGACCGATATAATTGCCACTCGTTCAGGGCGAGTCATAATCCCAACTTTACACTCTATGCCCAAACCTTCTGCTCGCGATCTAAGGTAACTAACCATGACTGACCCAACAAATGCAGTGTACGTCATTATTTGCGCAAAAGCGCAAAAGTTAAAACCTTCCAATAAATTAAAAGGAATAATATTTGAAGACACACAGTTGTTGAGAGAATAATGAATTAGTAGCCCGAGAAGTACCAATGCCTCTTGTAGTCTGTCTGCCACAGAATCAAACAAAGCGCCAAATTTTGAAACTAATCCTTTCTTCCTAGCTAAGGCACCATCAATAAGATCTAGAGCCCCTCCAACCGCGACAACAATTCCACCTATCCAAAAATAGCCTACTGAAATAAATATCGTTGATATCAAAATTATCAGTAGCCCGAGCAAGGTGACCATGTTTGGCGTAAAGCCTATACGGTCAAAAAAAGCACAAAAAGGCTTTTCATAATACTTATAAAGCAGCTCCCGTAAGTTTTCCCTGGCAATCATGTTCTCTCTCTGCGTATGACTAGCATATCAATCAGTATGTCTCAAGTGGCCGGTATTTAGGATACTGGTTAATGATAAGTAATGGTCTAGGATTTTATCGGTCACTATAGGCCAAGAAAATAAGTGTGATTTTTCTCTCCCATTTTTTCCCATTTGCATTCTCATGTTTTTGTCACTAATTAGTCGTGATAGCTTTTCCGACAGGTCATTTGAATCTTTTGCGTTTGCAAAAAGCCCCTCCTTTTCATCAAGTACCGAGCGATAACCATCTATCCTAGAAGCCACAATTGGTAATCCAGCGGACATCGCCTCCAGAAGCACTATTCCGAAACTTTCTTGTCCCGTCGCGGGGGTGCAAAAAATATCTGCGGTTTTAAAATACTTCAATTTTTCTTCGTGAGTCACTGGTCCCGCCATGAAGACATCACCTGGGTTTCTTTCTCCTAGGATTCGTTGCGATTCTATATCCATATTTCCAGCACCAACAATGATGAGCCTAATGTTAGGAAACTTCCATTTAAGATCACAAAAAGATGTCAGAAGGTATTTCAACCCTTTTCTTTTCTCAAGGCGCCCCACAAACAAAATGTTTATCTTACCGTCGAGCAGGTTTTGATATGGAGTTGCCGCAAGAATTTCATCGGTATCAATCCCGTTGGGGATAATATCGTAGTCTGCTGGTAAATATTTACTGACATAAGATTTTGCCGATGATGAAACAGCAATCCTTCCGTCTAATCTTTGAAAATATTTTTGCAGTAACTTGTTAGGCACTATTTGGTAAAGACTTGATCCTTCAAACGAATGAAATGTCGCCACTGTAACTGGTTTGTTTCGTAACCTTTTTGACAATACGCCGAGAGTCAAGGCTCCGGCGAATGGTTCATGGACATGGACAATATCGAAATTTTCCGTCTCAATTGATTTTCTGAGCCGGTCTGCCAGCCAAACTGAAAGGGATACCCTTGCCACCGACCCTCCAATTGGTAAGGGAACTGGGGTACCCATAGGGGTTAAATTCGGAATTGAGTTATGAGAACTTGCTGAAACAGGAGCAAAAATCCTAGTGAATACACCTTTCTGCTCTAAATTAACACTCAAGTTCTGTATATGAGTAGTGACACCGCCAGGTGAAGAAAAATCATATGGGGAAACCAGCGCAACCTTCATAGGTTGGTTCATATAACCTCGTCTATCGACAAACCACGGGTGTTTGAAACTAACCTTGGGCGGATTCTTCTCCGGCGATGAAATCCTCAACAAGCTGTCGAGCTTGATCGTCCGTATATTGAATGAGTGGAGACTTCATAAAATATGATGAAGGGGCAGTTACTGGACCGCTTATACCTCTATCTATTGCGATTTTGGCACACCGCACTGCGTCTATTACGACCCCTGCAGAGTTAGGGCTATCCCAAACCTCAAGCTTTAACTCCATATTTAGAGGCACATCTCCAAAAGTTTTGCCTTCCATCCTGATATAACACCACTTCCGGTCTGTGAGCCACGGCACATAGTCACTAGGGCCTACATGGACATCTCGAGCTGGTATGAATTCGTCAGCTTGCGATGTGACAGATTGGGTTTTGGATATTTTTTTTGAAACCAGTCTGTCTCTATCAAGCATATTCATGAAGTCTGTATTGCCGCCAAAATTTAATTGGTATGTCCTAAGGAGCTCAACACCTCGGTCCATAAATAACCTAGTTAACACTCTGTGAGTGATTGTCGCCCCTACCTGAGATTTAATATCATCCCCAATTATCGGTGCACCGGCCTCTCTGAATCTATTTTGCCAGTAATCATTCTCTCCACTAGCGATGAAAACAGGTATGCAATTTATAAAACCGCAGCCAGCCTGTAGTACTTGTTCAACATACCATTTCGTGGCCTCCTCAGAACCTACCGGTAGGTAATTAATTACCACATCTACCTCTCGTTCTTTCAAAACCGCAGCGACGTCGTCGGTGCCTCCCTCGGCTTTAGTTATGACTTCTGAGGTATAACGGCCTATTCCATCGTGGGTCATTCCTCTTTGAACTATTACTCCAGTTTTCTCGACATCTTGAAATTTAACGGTGTTATTTGGCCCTGCAAAGATCGCTTCCGACAGATCTTTACCTACCTTGCTTGCATCAACATCAAACGCAGCGACAACTTTTATATCCCCAATACCGTATTCTCCCAAAACGGGATGCATCAGACCTGGAACATTGTCGTTAGGGCCCACATCGGCATACTTGGCCACTCCTTGAATCAAGGAAGAAGCACAGTTGCCTACTCCGATTATTGCAACTTTTATATCAGGCAAAATTAATAAAACTCCTCGTACTGTTCTTTAAAGTTAAACCACATTGTACTTACTAAAAGTTTAACTTCATTCATCTTGATCGAATAGAGAAAAATCTTAGCATTGTAGCTGCAGTATTAACAATACAACATTTGGAACGTTTGAAGCACTATCCTCTACGTGGTAGCATCCCTCCGGAATATCACATTTTGAATACATGAGGCTCTTCATTGAACCTAGCAAATTTTCTTTCGAGCCGTACCCCATTCTTCTACGGTTGGGTTATTTTAGGTACATCTGGGTCCACTCAAATTGCCAGGAATGCCGCAGCAAGTCTAACTCTAGCTGTTTTTATGTATCCAATGGCGGAAGATTTAGGATGGAGTCGTACCATATTGGCTGGGGCAGTCAGTGTAGGTGGGTTGGCATCTACCTTCATATCACCAATCATAGGTTGGCTGATTGATAAGTATGGCGCGAGAACTGTGCTCACCTCAAGCATATTGATACTAGGTATAACTACCTTCCTAACAGGATGGGCCACTGTACCGGTAGCCTTCTATATTACCTATGGTATTGGGAGAATAATATTTAGCAGTCCTGTTCAGATTGGGTCGTCAGTGGTAGTTTCTAGATGGTTCATTCAAAAACGAGGAAGAGCAAACGGAATACTCACCTTTTGCCATTCAATAGGGATGACAGGTTTCCCACTCATAGCATCTATATTGATAGGCATCTATGGGTGGCAAATTGCTTGGCATCTATTAGGAGTGGGAGTTTGGGTTATTGCTATGCTTCCTGTTTTTCTCTTACTCGCCGAAACTCCTGAGTCAGTCGGCTTGTTGCCTGATGGTGAAAAAGAGCCCTCAGCCGTCAATGCTGACGCAGGGCCCGTGGCTGTGTTTGAGGAAATCAACTGGACTTTGAAGGAAGCTTTAAGAACCCCAGCTTTATGGCAGCTAGCATTGGGTGGAGGTCTCCTTTTAGTCATTCACTCAGGAACAAACACTCATATGGCTGCTTTTTTTCAAGATGCCGGATTAACCGCTAATCAGGCGGCAGTTGCGGTGAGTTTAAATGCTATATTCACAGGCGTTGGCGGGTTGGGATGGGGATGGGCCATCGAAAAAATAAAAGCAAGATACTGCTATGCAATGGTAGCGGCATTAATGAGTATATGCGCCATTTTGTTCAGTACTGCCGACAGTGTAATCGAGGCATGGGTATATGCTTCATTATTTGGAACTGCCCTTGGAGGCATGTTAGTTGTGCCACCCGTGGCTATGGCAGACTATTTCGGCCGGAGTTCCTTGGGTGCCATCAGAGGTTTCACAGAACCGTTCGTATCCTTCAGTCAGGCAGTCGGAGCTTTATTCTCCGGTTTAATTTTTGATATTACAGGTAGTTACAACTACGCTTTCTACACCCTTTCGGTGGTTGCTCTGGTTTCCATAATCCTCACAATCACAGCCATTGTCCCTGTTCACAAAAATAATAAAAAAGGGTGATATTATCACCCTTTTTTAAATCTATAATCTACTAATATATCTCAGCCGGCGCCCGGGCCTCTGCCCATAGAATAAGGCTGCCATCTCTTAAGCCCAGAATCAGCTAATACTGCTGGATTCACACAACTCCTAGGCCATCGTCCTGTAAGGACTAGGGAGAGCTCCTTGCCTACCCGTCTCCTCGTCTCAGGAGCCATCCTTTGAGATGCAGAAGCAACGTGCGGGGTCAATATCACATTTTCCATATGCAATAGAGGATTTTCAGGATCTGGTGGTTCTTGTTCAAACACGTCAAGTCCAGCTCCAGCTATCCATTTTTGTTCTAGCGCCTTTATCAGGGCCTCTTCATCTACCGTTGGACCCCGCCCATTGTTTATGAAAAGGCCTGTGGGTTTCATGGATTTGAATTGCGGTTCGCTCATTAAATGGAATGCGTCTCCCGTTGAAGGTGCGTGCATCGAAACTATATCGGACATACTCAACATCTCTTCAAGAGTACTGATAGGTTGGACGCCATATTCTGTCATTGAAAGTTCTTCTATATAGGGATCAAATGCAATCAGTCGTAACCCAAAAGCCTTTGCTCTTATAGCAACTGCCTTAGCTACATGACCAAAAGATATAAGACCCAATGTCTGGCCCCATAACCTTGGAAACTCAGATAGAAGAGGTCGCCCTTCAGCCCACCTATTTTCTCTAACCATTTGATCCATAATGTTTAACCGCCTGAATGAGGCGAGAAGAAGCATCATAGTATGGTCGGCCACTTCTTCAATGAAGGTATCAGGTACATTTGTCACCGGGATACCTTTTTCAGTGGCAGCACCTACATCCACGTTATCGGCACCAACACTTCCTAAGGAGATAACCTTGCAATTCTCCAATGAATCTATAATTTTCTTGGTTATCGGTCGACCCCTGGCAATCAAAGCATCTGCATTTTTTGCAGAAGCAATAAATTCATCTTCTGTTGAAGCATCAATTTCTACTATTTCCGCATCAATAGCATCAAGAGCTTCCATTTCCAGCCGGTATTGACTGTCTGCCAAATCAAAAGTAACTCCAGCTGGTTTCTGTGTTACCACTTTATACTTAGCCATATTCTTTCTCTCCCCCTATCTTTAATAATCCGTCAACAATAGCTGTCGACGAATAGGCTAAAGGATATGAAATATTTAAAAAAGTGTCCAGTTACATCTCTGTAAAGGTTTCAGAAATCAGTCATCTAGACCCTGTTAAATTTGCTCGTCTTTATTAAAATATCGCAATAGGTTTACCAGAGATACAGCAGTAGTAGTTAGTTTCAATGAGCCGATATTTAATAAGAACTCCCATCAGTTTCGGTTAGAACAGTAGGGATCATTCTTCATCTTATAGGTAATTTATCTCTTGTTAGGTTCAATCATGAGTTGTGCTTAATTTCACTTAACGGTTTGTCGACTCCTTAGTGTTTATTTACAAAAACAGGCCCTATAATAATCCCTCATGAAATATATTCGTTTCACTCCCGTGGTATTTTGATAAACAAGATTTTAGGAAGCCGGTTCTTAGCCGCCCTACAATACAGAGATTATCGGGTGTTATGGACCGGTAACATGAGTGCAAGCGCTGCTGCCTGGGCCCTCATAGTCGCCCGTGGTTGGATTGTATGGGAAATGTCTGGATCATCCCTCTATGTGGGACTTGTAACTTTTCTTGCAATGATACCTAGGGTTGTAATTCCACCATTCACTGGCTATCTAGCCGACAAATATGAAAGACGGAAAGTAATGGCTTCCATCTACGCCCTCAACCTCACTCATACATTGTTCCTTGCAGGACTAATGGCCTTCAACCAGATGGAAATGTGGCACCTGATGACTCTGGCTTTCGTGAATGGCGCAGCCAGATCAGCGCAAATGCCCGTGGGGCAAGCATTAGTCCCTAACTTGGTGCCGAAAGAAAAATTACTTAATGCAATTGCCTTGAACCAAGCTACTATGCACGGCTCAAGGCTTTTAGGGCCATTGACAATACTCCCGCTTCTAGCAAGCACACGAATAGAATGGGCCTTCTTAACCTGCTCGCTGTTTTACGTTATCAGCCTTGTCCAGGCTCTGAGGATAAAGACTACCAGCTCTGGTTCAATGGATAGTAAAAAAGGATTCTTTTTAAATTTCACAGAGGGCATACCTTATGTTTACAAACATCCTTTATTGAAATTAATCATCATGATGGCATTTTTTCATTGTGGTTTTACCATGTCATTCGAGGCTGTGTTACCCGTATTATCGGTCGAGAGATTTAATGCAACGAGTGGAGGAGATTTTAGTCTCATGATGATGTCCATAGGAGGAGGAGCATTAATAAGTTTGATATGGCTATCGGGAGTGACTAGTGAAACAACGAAGGGTAAATTATTTCTTAACTTAGGGTTAGTTAGTGGACTTGCACCTATCCTTTTAGCATTTTCCCCAAACATATACTTTGCCATTGGAAGTGCGGTGCTAATGGGAGCATCACAAGCGGGGTATATGACCCTCACTCATACCATGATTCAATTGACAACTGATGACTCAATTAGAGGACGGGTAGGAGCAGTTTATTCGGTTCATATAGGTGGGATAATGGCTTCCATGAATTTAGCCAACGGTGCCATGTCCGATCTATCCTTCTTGCGGTTCGATTTAATCGCTGGATCAAGAGTTCTTCTTCCAGCAGACACTATGCTAACCATAGGTGGAATTTTATTTATAGTCTGTGTTTTCATGAGTTGGTTCATTATATCCTTGAGAAAAATTTACCGGACAGGAATTCCCCAGACCACATTGAGCCAACCTTAGCATTTAAAAAAACTAGTGTCAGAATCTAACAGTTTCAAGCCCTTGTGAAACCTCAATAATACGTTCCACCGGCAAGGCAGATGGAGATATTTCTTGGCACTGTAGTGAGGCGGCTGACACAGCAAACTTACAAGAGGCCTCAAAATCCCACCCCTTACTGTATCCATACAAAAATCCAGAAGATAACACGGCCCCTGCTCCATTAGCATCGACTAAATCAATGGAAGGAGCTTTCACCGCAAAAGATTCTGAATTGGTCGCCCACATACAGCCTTCTTCGGAACCGGTAAAAATGATTCCTTCCACCCCTTCTTTTAGTAGTTGACGACAAGTGTCATCCCGTCGATGGCTATTATTAGTTTGATTTGGTGTGCATTGAACCCAAGTCGCCAACCTGACCAATTCTTTAATGGATTCAAAGTTTTGATACTGGTCCTCTATGTTGATAAGTAGTGGAATTTTTTGATGTACCGCTTCTTTAATCGCTGTTAAGTTGTGGGGATAGTCATACCAGTCAGCATAGGCACATTTGGCTACCTCAATGACTGAAATGTCGGCAACCTCCATAGTAGACAGCAGATCTTCTCTCCTGTCCCAAACGTACGTCCGGCCACCACGAGAATCTGAAATAACGATTTCATGAGGCGTGGTAAGGTTTTCATCCTTAATGAATTGACCGATAACGCCGAGGGATTCTAATTCGTCAATAACATTTTGCCCAGAAATGTCATTCCCCAATTTATTGCATACCAACCCGCTACTCAAACCCCATTTTTTTATACAGCACGCTACTATGGCCGCATCATCAGATATAAAATCAGCTCTCGCTTTCCACAAGCTTCCAGCATTCCAATCTGGCATTTGGTCAACCACATACACTTCGGCTGGAGTTAACATCCCGATACAAGCCACATCAATAGTTTCTTTGAAATCTGTATTATTGTTGGTTATTCGACTTTGAGTTCGCATTTTTAATCCATAACCTGTAGCTTTGAGGAGCGAAGATTAGCATGCCCATCAAATGGACTACAATACACTTTGATGAAATAGTACTCACTTATGCAAACTATACCTAGATATTTGAAAAAATATTTGCCGAAATGATAATACTAATAACTTTATCAATTTTGGCGATGGTAATAGGAATCGCAGTATTAGTTGTCATCTACTACGCTGTTAAAACACGACACCAAGGTTTCAAAATATTTTGGCGGAAACTAGACTATTTTTCTTCAATAATATCCATCGGTGAAAATCACATAACGTTTCGTCCCAGTGGCAGGGATATTTGTGATGGGCTACTACCCAATGTCGGACTCACAAGTCGAGGAGGTTCCTTGGTGGTGGAAGGGCCAATGTCCATAGTAAACGGGAACATAACCAGGAAAATAATTTCTCGTACCGGATGTTTGGCAAAAGGTACTAAGGTCAGAACCAGCCTGTTTGTTTATGAAGACAATCCAAAAATAAACCTAGGTCTTGGATATTCTGATGTATCGTTTGAATCAGAACTTGGGATTTTAACCGGCTGGCACATTCCAGTAGATAGTAATGCTTGGATCATCGGAATACACGGACATAGATCCTATAGAACAGAATCAATGCGATTTGTCCCAACTTTCCATCGGATTGGTTTAAATGTACTTTTGTCAGATTACAGGAATGACCAGAATGCTCCAATAGATAAAGGTGGGTACCATATGTTTGGGTTAACAGAGTGGCGAGATTTGGAGAGCGCCGTCAAATTCTGCCATGACAATGGGGCAAAAAAAATATTTCTAATGGGCCACAGTATGGGAGGGGCAATAGTAATTAAATACTTATTGGAATCAGCCACAAAATCACAGATACACGGGGTAATCTTAGAATCTCCTGCACTTAACCTCAACAAGATCATAGATATGAAAGCAGAGGAAATCCCATTACTCCCGCGTGGAGCTGGGTATCCAATCAAAAAATTAGTCTCCCGAATGGTTAACTTACGATGGGAAGATTTGAATTATTTATCTAGAAGTGGTGAGTTATCTACCCCCATTTTATTAATTCATAGCGACGCAGATAAAACAGTGCCTATATCTCTGAGTGATGATTTAGCTAATTCTAGGCCAGACATTGTGACTTATCTACGCCTTGACAAGGCTCAACATGGCGCAGCCTGGAACATACATAAAGAGACAGTTGAATGCGGTATCAAGGCATTTTTATCTGAAAAAATATAAGACATTTTTTCCCAAAACCCTATGTTATATTGCCTGCATTAAACAGTTATGGATTGAGGTGAACATGGTTAAGCGAAAAGGAACTGGTATGCTTGCTGTTTGGAGTGAAGTACCGCCAGAACACGAAGAAGAATTCAATGAATGCTATAACCAGGAACATATATCTGAAAGGCTATCAGTCCCCGGGGTCTTAAGTGCAACGAGGTATGAGGCAGTTAAAAGTGGTCCAAACATTTAGCAGTATACGAATTGGAGCATCCTTCAGTTATGCAATCTTCCGAATATGTGACTTTGAAAAATAACCCGGCAAAATGGTCAAAACGAATGTCACCCGATGTGATAGGAACCACATATATCCGGAATGTATACGAAATGATATTCCCCACGGTTCTAACTCATGAAGTAGCAACAAGCCCAACGGCTCCTGCCCTACAGGTCGGAAGAATGAACATTCCAACTAACCTAGATAATGATTGGAACGACTGGTACAACCAGGTTTATGTCCCTGACTATGAAACTGTTAAAGGAGTTATTAGAGGCCGGCTTTATCAGGCCGTGGAAGGCTCACCTAAATACATGACTTTCTACGAATTAGAATCTGCTATGCTGTCTCAAACTGAGGAGTGGCAAAAGCAGCAGGCTGCCCACCCAGCCAACGAAAAAATGCGTGAAGCAATGCAACATGAATTTAATTCTCCTGGCATTTGGGTTAAAGCATTTGAAATTGAGTAGTAGACCCCTGGCCTTTTTAGGCAAATTCTTAGGTACTAGATAAGCCAATGGAATGGATGTGGTTTTCAATGGCAAGTGCCTTCACCTTTGCGGTTGTGTCAGTGTTAGACAAGCTACTCATTTCCAAACATGTGGACAACGCTAAGGTATTTATAGTCACAGTTGGAGCAGCCCAAATAATCCTAGGGTTCATCGCTATTCCTATGTCGACACTCTCAGGAATGACATTGAATTCTCTGACGATTGCCATTTTTTCCGGCATATCTTCTGGAATGTATCTGGTTATCATGTTTCAAATAATGGAGGCGCAAGATGTATCACGAGTCGTGCCCGTGGTATCTACCTACCCTGTTTTTGTTGCCATTCTAGCTTTCTTCATACTTGGTGAAAATGTCACAGGATATTCCTTAGCTTGCATACTTGTTACAGTGTTTGGCGCGGTTTTGGTATCCCTTTCCCCTTCAGAAGGGAAAAGCACCTTAAATAAATCAAACATCACAGCAATGATGCTTCTCTTCTTCGCTAGCATTCTCTTCGGCCTAAGTCAATTTCTTGCAAAAACAATTTCAGAAGATGTAGGTATGTGGACGCAATATATGATTCGGGGAATTTCAGGAGGAGTTACATGTTTTTCCTTGATACTGCTACCGGGAGTATTTCAAGGTGTTAAGTCAATCGTTCAAAAACCCAAGTCTCTACTTCTGATCGGGTTTACGGAAGGATTCTTGGTTTTCTTTGCGATACTGTTTTTCTTCCTAGCAATTTATTCAGGGAAAATCTACATGGTTTCTACAATGATGGCTAGTAGGCCTATCTTTGTATTCGGAATAAGCTTGATCCTTAGCCTTCCCCTTATAAAACTTCTTAATGAGCCACTAAAAGGAAGAGTTCTGGCTATAAGGGCAGTAGGAACCGCACTAACCGTGTTGGGAGTTGTGGGAGTTTCTCTTCTTTAAAAATGAACCTGTAGTTTCCATATTATGAGTATTCAAAAAACAAAAAGGCTTCGCCTTCCGGCCTATATACACACGGCACTTAATTAGACCAAAGCATTTTCACCGGTTATGTGGCGCCCGATTATCAAGGTATGCACGTCTCTTGTACCCTCATAAGTGTCGACAGTTTCCAAATTTAGCATATGCCTAATAACGCCATAGTCCAACGTGATCCCACTTCCTCCTAGCACCTCTCTGGCGCTCCTAGCTGCTTTTAGGGCTGCACGAACATTTTCTCTTTTCGCTACAGACACATGGTTATATTCCATGGTGCCAGCATCCTTCATTTCACCCAGCCTCCAAGCCAACAATAAACCTCGAGTGTGATCCGTGACCATATCAACCAATTTATCTTGGACAAGCTGGCGAGATGCTATAGGCTTCCCAAAGGTACTCCTTGCTTTCGAAAACTTAAGAGCATCTTCATAAACGCTTTCGAGTGCGCCAAGAGCGCCCCAAGCAATCCCGTAGCGAGCCTGGGTCAGACAAGACAAAGGGGCAGACAAACCATTCGATTCAGGTAACATGGCACTAATTGGTATTCTGGCATCTTCTAGTACTAATTCACTAGTAACCGATGCTCTCATACTCATTTTATGTTCAATTTTATTCGCTTTAAAACCTGGGGTATCCGTAGGAACAAGAAAACCCTTTACTGTACCTGATTCGTCCTTCGCCCAAACTAGAGCTACGTCAGCAATATTACCATTGGTTATCCACATTTTAGTGCCGTTTAATATGTAGGACTCACCATCTTTTTTGGCATTCGTCTTCATTGCTCCTGGATCAGAACCACCATCATGTTCCGTAAGCCCGAAGCATCCAATGAGCTTACCTTTAGCCATTTCAGGCAAATATCTCTTCTTTTGCTCCTCCGAACCGTATTTGTAAATCGGGTACATTACCAAGGCACTCTGCACACTGGCAAAACTTCTCAATCCTGAATCTATACGCTCAAGCTCGTACATTATTAAACCGTAAGATTTATTGTTTACTCCAGGACAACCATATTCAGAAGGTAAATTAGATCCCAAAAACCCCATATTTCCGAATTCGGGGACCAAATGTCTGGGAAATTCACCAGATTCCCACCAACCTTTAATCCCAGGCATTACTTCACTATCCAGGTAATCTCTAGCCGAATTCTGAATCTGTCTATCTTCGGTTGAAAGAAGTTCAGCTACATTGTAGTAATCTAGCATTTGGAATCCTTAATTGC
>QGNN01000044.1 GCA_003228105.1 Chloroflexota bacterium | reverse complement strand
GCATTCGATTCTGATTCCCCGTGCCGTATAAAATAAATGTCACAATTAAAGTCTTTATGTATCATAGTTTTGTCCCCAATTCCTATATTAGATTTCTTGAGCCTAAAGTTTATATTCATATTTTACGGGAGATTCTATGTATACGGGTTTAGTTATTACATCAGCGAACGGTGATGTAGGCATTGGGGAATCTATCAAGGTGCTAAAAAATGGTGGGACTGCCTTGGATGCTATTGTGACTGGTATTAGAGCGGTTGAAAGTAATCTTTCAGACCATTCTGTTGGGCGAGGAGGTTTGCCAAATTTACTTGGACAGGTCGAATTGGACGCCTCTGTAATGGATGGACAAACTTTGAATGCTGGTGCTGTGGCAGGACTGAAGAATTTTGAACACCCAATTTCCATTGCCAGAAAGGTAATGGAAGAACTTCCGCATGTCATGCTGGTGGATAGAGGTGCGGCCAAATTCGCAAAGGAAATGGGTTTTCATCCTAGGAATTTACTCACTGCGGCGGCAAAAAGGAAATGGATTGAAGGCCTTGACGAAAGAGGAGAAGGTTTGAATGGAATGGATAAATACCTCGAAAATCTAAGGAAATATAGCTCAGATTTACCCACAGCCAAACATCTTGGAACGGTCAATTTCATTGCACGAGACAGGAAAGGCAATATAGCTTCTGGGGTATCAACTAGTGGCCTGGGTTGGAAATATCCGGGTCGAGTAGGAGATTCACCAATAATAGGGGCTGGGAATTTCGCAGACAACAGATATGGATCCGCTGCTTGTACCGGTAGGGGTGAATTGTCTATGAGGGCTTGTACTGCTCGATCTGTGGTGTTGTATTTACAATCCGGTATGACTCTTATGGATGCTGGGCAAAAAGCCATGGAAGATCTGAAAGATTATCAAGACTCTTTTGGTACCTATATGAACATAGTTTGTATGGATAAAGACGGTGAAACCGCTGCCTTCAGCTTTGCTGAATCAACCACATATAACGTCCAAAATGAGGAGATGGATCGGTATCAGGAAATACCCAGGAAAACGATTAACATTTGATTCCAAAGGTCCGGATTAAGTGCAAAACTCAACGAGGTCGTTGGAGATCTGGAAGGGGGCTCAGGTATCTGTGATGTTAATATTCGCCTATTCGGTAGATCAAGTTTGGAAGGAGACATAGTATGCATGACCTATTAATTCGAGGAGGCACTGTTGTCACAGCATCTGGCCCGAGAAAGTTGGGAATTCTAGTCGATGACGGGCGAATCACTTCTTTATCGACTGATGAAATAGATTCAGATAAAGCTGAACAGGTTATTGATGCCGCAGGCATGATCGTAGTTCCTGGAGGTATAGAACCGCACGCTCATATAGGAGGGCCACGTCAACCGGAAAGATCTGGTGCGGAAGCGGTATCCAAAGCGGCCTTATTAGGGGGCACAACAACGGTGCTGGATTTTGCCACTCAAATACCCGGGTACGATTTATACCACGCCTTAGAGGAGGCCGAAGAGCGATGGTCTGGTAATGCTTATACAGATTACGCTTACCATCCAATTTTGACTAATGGTGCGGATGAGGACAGCATATCCCAGATCAAGCAACTCACAAAGGAAGGAATAGCAAGCTTCAAAATATTTACAACCAGTATTCGGCCACCAAGCCCTCAGATGCAAAATAACCATACCGATTTTGGAAGATTGGGAACCATTATGGAACAGGTGTCTGATTCAGGATCGATCCTACTGGTGCATTCAGAAGATGATGAGATGGTTCATTACAACTATGACCGGCTTAAAGAGACTGATGAATGGGAATGGTGGAATATGCATAGAGTCCATACTAATCAGTCAGAAGACGTCTCATTCAGACGGGTTTCACGCCTTTCGGAATTAAAAAAATGCCCTATTTATTTTGTACATGTTAGCGCTAAAGAGGGAGTAGAAGAGGTCTCTAGATGTCGGGCTCAAGGGTTACCGATTTATGGCGAAACCCTACATAATTATGCTTGTTTCACATTTCAAGACTATCGCAGTAAAAATGGTATGAAATATCACACATATCCTTCTTTAAAAGGTGAAGAAGATCGCGATTCCTTGTGGGGAGGCCTAATGGATGGATCCCTATCAACTATAGCGACTGATCTGGTGTCGACAACCTGGGAGGAAAAAATAAAATTTAGGACGGTTGCCGATGTAACAGGTGGCCATAATGGAATAGAAACTAGGATGGGTGTTGCATATACGGAAGGGGTAGTGAAAAGAGGAATGCCTTTAAAAAGATTTGTAGATATAACATCAACCAACGCCGCAAAAATACTTGGGCTATATCCACGGAAAGGGGTAATAGCCACTGGAAGCGATGCTGATATAACTATTATTGATCCAACAGTGGACAAGGATTTGTCTCTCGGAGATTTGAATATGGAAGATTATAGTATTTGGGAAGGGTATCGAGTGAAAGGATGGCCAAAATCGGTGGTATTGCGTGGGAACATAGCTGTATTGGAGGGTGAACTTCTATTGAGACCATCCCAGGGTGAATTTCTTCCAAGGTGTATTTCATCTGAAGTGTTGGAAGGGCCTGTTTGCTAACGAATCTTTTTTTAGAGTTAGCTACACAATTGATATAATTCCCATCAAAAAAATAATAGCAATGCCAGAATGGGCAAGAGCTGAAGGTAAAATTTTAAAAAGACAAGGAGAACTCTATGAAATTTGCAGTTAGGAATACATGGGTTTGCCAAAGGGGTAAAGGGCCTGATGCCTTGGAGGGCTTCAAAGTTATCGCGGAAAGCTACAGGAATATGGGAGTGGGATGTCGTTTGTACGTTGATATATCAGGGACAATGGATGTTGTTGCTATGGAATTGGAAGTTGATAGTTTAGACGGCTATTTCACAGGCCAAAGGGAATTTTATGCTGGGATGGATGAGGCAACCAAAGGGTTAGTCGGGTCAATAAATGGCGACACTGCCTCAGGTAGCCGTGTCCTGTACGAGGTTGTTGATTATTAGAACCTGAATTTACAGCAGTGACAGCACACACAACAAAATATAAAATCAACGGTCAGAAGGGTTAACTAGGTTATCGGCTAGAGCGTCCCTGCCTTTTGGAAGGCGTGTCTACTGTACCTGGACAAATACAGTTACATCTTATATCTGCATCAACGAAATCTCTTGTGACTGATTTCGTTAGCCCTTTAACCGCAGCTTATGTGGTGCCATAAATGAACCTATTTGGTGTTGCTATGACTGAAGATACGGCTGAAGCCATATTTACTCTCGAACCATGTCCTTTTGCTTTCATTCTAGGTACCGCTACCTGGATTGTATGAAACTAGGTTGTACATTGAGGTCCATGGCAAAAGAAAATTCATCATCTGATGCATCCATAATGGTTCCGTGATGTACAAAACCTGCACAATTTACCAGTACATCGGGGACAATTCCCTCTTGTTGGTTGAATCTAATTTAAACGTATCCGCATCAGGTAAATCAAACAGTAGAGGTAAATTTATATCGGTTGCTGTTACATTTGCCCCTTCCTGCACACATCGTTCAGATACAGCCCTACCAATCCCTTGAGCTGCCGCTGTTATGAAGAAAGTTTAACCTGATGGCTATGATACTCATTCCTAAATAGTATTGGTATCAGGAAGATGTTGTTAGCGCAAACCAGCAGTAAAATAGCGCCTGAGTAGCCGTGTTAACATTCCGTTATACATAAACACAGGAATGAGTAAGGAGTGAAGAAGAAATGGCGCAGACTGAGATAGAAGAACGTTTTGATAACTCTTTTACTGAGAAATTTGGGTTCCCAAAAGGCAGAGCAGCCACCAAAGTTGTGGAATCCTTGCGCGAATCGCACATTGCTTTTATAAAAGAGGCTCCTTTTATGGTAATGGCTACCTCAAATTCTTCTGGGGAATGTGATGCTTCTCCTAAAGGGGGTCTACCAGGGTTTGTTAAAGTCTTAGACAAAAATACTCTCCTATTGCCTGATGTTGCAGGGAATAAACTTTTTCAGTCATATCAAAATATACAAACCAATCCTCATATCGGGCTCATATTTTTCATCCCAGGATTGAATGAAACTTTGCGTGTTAATGGAAGTGCGAAAGTGATTTCAGATGAGACTTTGATTGACCTTAAACTACAACTGGAGGTGTCCAATCCAGATGAAAAGGCAAAGATTTTGCAAGGTATATTAGTCGACGTTAAAGAAGCCTATGGTCATTGTCCCCGGGCTTTTAGTTTTTCCTCCTTATGGGACATAGATCAGATAAACCAAAATAAAGGCGAACCTCTCAAATTGAACGACTAATGCAGAAATATCATTTGGAGATATTGAATTGACAACGATCACTTATGACCCTCAAAAAAAATACCCTGTAATCACTTCTGATATGGCTTTTATAAAGGATCAAGAAGAATCCTTTGTTGCGAAAATATATCAGCCAGATGGCCCCGGGCCGTTTCCAGTTTTGTTAGACGTACATGGAGGGGCTTGGCAAGGAGGTACTGCTGAGGACGGACAATATTTTGATCATAAACTCGCTGAAAGTGGAATATTGGTAGCTGCCATAGAATTTAGGGTGGCTCCTAAAAATCCTTACCCGGCTCAAGTTGCAGATGTGAACTACGGCTCTAGATGGTGGAAAAGTAGAGCCAAATCATACAACGGGGACCCTTCCAGCTTCGGAATCCTAGGCATTTCTAGTGGTGGCCATACAGCCATGTTGGCAGCTTTGTGTCCTACGAGATCGGAATATCTTAAGAGACCGTCAGATAAAAACATAACCGCTACGGATGCCTCAGTAGATTATTACATTGGGATATCGGCCGTTTTGGATTCCCATGCCAGGTACCTATATGCGAAAGAAGCCGGCATGGAAAATTTGATACAAGGGAGCCTTGCCTATTTTGGCGATGAAGAGTCAATGAGGATTGGAAGCCCACAATTTATTTTAGAAAGCGGAGCCTTTGAGAATTTGCCATCCGCCCTTTTGATACATGGAACAGCCGATGCGAATGTTCCGAACTATATTCCAAACAATTTTGAAGTTGAATACCGATCTCAAGGGGGTGATATTGAATTGGTTAGATTTGATGGGATGCACCATAGCTTTGTTAGAGAACCGCTCCCGGAATCTGATAAGGCGATAGATATCATGAAACATTTCATATCCAAGCAGGTGCTATCACCCAAATAATTTACTCGGGACAATCTTGGTGAATTAGTTTTTCTTGTTTCAATTCCCTCCATAAATCAGGGGCTATTTTTATGGAAGCCATTGATATATTTTCTTTTATTTCCTCTGGACTCCGAGGTCCTGGGATAGTTGCAACTACGGACCGATGCATCAGCCCAAACTGTATCGCGGCTGCCTTAAGGGGCACTCGATGACGGTCGCACACCTGTTTTATTTTTTTTGCCTTTTCAATGACTTCAAAAGGAGAAGGGTCATAAAAATAGGTGCTTTTATTATCTAGGTCAGATGCTAGTATTCCGCTGTTGTAAGGCCCACCAAGTATCAGACTTATATCTTTTTCCAAACACAACGGCATCAATTCGTGGAGGGCTGAGTGATCGAGCAGCGTGTATCTGCCTGCCACAAGAAAACAATCGAATTCTGCATCCTTGGCGAATTGTCTTAGCATCTCCCATTGGTTCATACCTGCTCCTATAGCTTTTATTACTCCCTGCTCTCGAAGTTTTGCCAGTGTGGGGAACGCTTCATTCAACGCAGAACTATAATGGTTGTCCGGGTCGTGTATCAGGACTATGTCTAATGAATCCAACTTCAGTCTTGTGAGACTTTCATCTATGGATCTAAGGATCCCCTCTTTAGTGTAATTAAAAGGGATATCTTGTCCGGGAATTATCAGCCGTCCCACTTTACTAGATAGTACGAAGTCATTTCTTGGTAATGTTGAAAGAAATTTTCCGTTATGTATTTCGCTCAACCCGGAGCCATACAAGGGAGCTGTGTCAAAATACCGTATACCTTGTGAATAGGCATATTCCAGGGTGTCTTGAGCTGTTTTAGAATCTAGTCCACCTAAAGGGGCTCCACCTATTCCTATCTTAGTAACCTTAAGGCCGGTTTTCCCTATTTTTGAAGTATCCAAACTGGTTTTCATGTGCTGCACCTGAATGTGAATTATTATGTGAGCCCTGATAACATCACAATTCATTTTACCTAACCACGAGATATTTCAATACATGTCCAAACCACAAATGACTCCCCGGCGTATTTTGATCTTTGGGTCTGCAATGCATATATGGAGCGATTTGATATTTGCGTTGCTTATATCCCTTCTACCTGCGATTAAAGACAATCTAGGTTTGACTTATGCCGAGGTTGGGTTACTTCGGGCAACTCATAGTGGGGCCACTGCGGTATTGCAGGTTCCAGCAGGTTTTCTGGCAGAGTATTTCGGAGAATTTTGGATGCTCGTTACGGGTAACTTATGGGCCTCCGCTGGTTTAATAGGAATGGGGTTATCAAACGGGTTTTGGCTGCTATTTATTTCCGCAATTATTGGAGGCCTAGGAGGAGGGACACAGCACCCACTGGCTTCTAGTATGGTTTCCAGGGCATATAACGATTCTGGCCGCTCTGCAGCGGTAGGAACCGTGAATTTCTCAGGCGATTTGGGGAAAATGATTGCTCCGGCCTTGGGCGGAATTTTGCTTATCACATTCGGGTGGGGAACTACGATGTTGTACATAGGAGCCGCAGGAATTTTCTTAATGCTAGTGACCTCAGCTTTTAACCGAAACCTCAATATGGGACGTCCTAAACTAAATGCGACCACCCTCCCGTCAGGAGACCCTTTAGAAGAATCACCCCAAAACAGGGCATTCATTTCATTGAGTTTCATAGGGGCCTTAGACAACGCTACTAGGACCGGGGTACTTGTTTTCTTACCTTTTATTCTAGTTGGTCACGGAATGGGGACAGGTGAAATAAGTACTGCCTTATTCCTTTTGTTTTCCGGGGGAGCTGCTGGCAAATACGTATGTGGATGGTTAGACGGCAAAATTGGCACGGTTAATATTATATGGATAACTAAAGGAATGACGGCGGTATTTGTGGTGTTATCACTTTATACTCCATACCTTCTTATCTGGCCTCTTGTGCTTGTAATGGGAGTGGGGCTAAATGGTACCTCTAGCGCCCTCTATGCCACTGTTGCTAAATTTGTCCCAACTGGTCGAAGGGCAAGGTATTACGGATTTTTTTATACTACCAATGAGATAGGAACCATTGGGGCGCCTTTACTGTACGGTTTTGTGGCGGATGTTTTTGGTTTGGTTCGTTCCACTTACGTAATGGGATTGGTTACTTTTGCAATACTTCCGCTAAGTCTTGGATTGAGGAAATATCTGTCGAAGGATGTTTTGTAATATTTTTATGTTTGTTGATAGACCTGTATTCGGTGGCGATTAGTTTCTGCCACGTATACATGGTTCAGAGTATCCAATTTGATTGAAACTGGCGACCAAAAATATTTTTCTATTTGAGCGGACTCACTGTGTGCGTCATTGTCTTCTAGAAAGCCCAATTCTATATCCATGTTTGGTGGTATTCGGCTATTTTGTTTCTGATAGTGGATACGGCTATTACATCCCCTTTGTGTTATATATATAACAGAGCGGAAGTATATTTAGGAATGAAATTATGGGGCTAATTTTATGATTAGAACAGCGGTTACAGATTTTCTCCAGATAAAATACCCAATCTTTAATGCACCTATGTCAACCAGCGCTACCGCTGAACTAGCAGGGGCTGTATCAGGCTCCGGTGGTTTTGGGATGCTAGGAATGGGGAGCACCGTCCCTGATCCAGAATGGTTGGAATTTCAGATTAAACGCGTGCGTGAGATAACTGATAAACCCTTCGGAGTGGGCTTTATAACCAGTGTTGAGGGCATTGGTGAACTTGTGGAGGTGGCAATACGAAATAAGGTGGACCTAATTGGGCATTCATTTTCTGATCCTTCTCCGTTTGTTGCCGATGCAAAAAATGCAGGAATAAAAGTTCTCGCCCAAGTTCAAACAGTCGAACAAGCTATCCATGCAAGTGAGATTGGAGTTGATTTGTTGGTTGCTCAAGGTACTGATGGAGGAGGACATATCGGACATATAGGTACCATTTCGATTGCCCCTGCGGTAGTAGATGCATGCCCTGGAATTCCTGTATTGGCAGCGGGAGGAATAGTAGATGGGAGGGGAGTTGCAGCCGCTTTAGTTTTGGGTGCCAGTGGTGTGTGGGTTGGGAGTAGATTCGTGGCTTCAAATGAATGGTTTGGCCCGGCATGGGCTAAGCAGGCTTTGACCGAGGTGGGTACTGACGACACTATCATTACAAAATCCTACGATCTGGCTACCGACGCCCCTTTTCCTTTTCACGTAGGACATAGGGTCATTAGAAATAAATTTACAGATAGGTGGCATCAAAATTACGAAAAATTACTGGAGCACAAAGAAGAACTTAAGACAGATATCGCCCTGGCGCATAAAAATGCCGATTTAACAGTAGCGCCTGTGAATGCTGGAAGTGGTTCTGGGCCAATAAAATCGATCGATAAAGTGTCTGAAATTATTTGTAATATGATGGATGAAACCGAATCTATATTAAAAACTCTGGGCGAGGGATTACAAAATTAATTCAATTTAGGAGCACCACTTGGAACATCTACTGATATACCCGGTTAAAAGGGGTTATTTGGACAAGGAGTTAATTTCAGATGTAGGTAAAGCAGCCGAACAAGCTGGGTTTTATGCATTTCTTTCGTGGGATCATTATATGTTACCGGATGGTCCGGAAACCCTAGACGCATGGAGCATACTGGCTTTCCTGGCGGGACAGACCAGTTCTATCAAACTTGGTACTGTTGTTACCCCTATCCCATTTAGACCTCCGTCACAACTAGCTAAAATTGTGTCCAGTGTAGATTATTTATCGGGAGGTAGGACTATCTTAGGGGTAGGTGCTGGCTGGCACCAGCCTGAATTTGACGGGTTTAGCAATTGGGGTACCCCGGGCCAAAGAGTAACGAGGACAGAGGAAGCTCTAGATTTGATCACCCAATTGTGGGCCGGTGATGAAGTGAAATATAACGGTAAGAATTATCATGTGGATGGTGCAGTCATATCACCTGTTCCAGTGCAAACCCCGTACCCACCTATGTGGTTTGGGGTCAGAGGTAAAAGGATGCTTAACCTAGCAGCTAAATACGCCGAGGCCTGGATACCTACTAACATTAGCCCGAGTTTGTACTCAGAAGGCCTGAAAGCTCTCAAGGTATTACGGCTAGAAATGGGTATAGATATTCCTCTAAAAGGGGCACTTCAAAATTTCGAAGTTTTTACTGAGGCTGTTCCCTGCGTAGATACTATCAATTCCTACTCAGAGGCCGGTTGTGAATATTACGGATCTATATGGTCCTATCCTCCAGAAGAAATGGTAGATCGTATTACATGGTTTGCGAAAGAAGTAATGCCAAATGTGTAAAACAAATTTGAAAATCAAATGAAAGTTTTTTTAAGCTGTCTTGAAGTTAGCAAAAAGTGGATTTAGGGGCCTTTATTTCTATCACGGAATTTGTGAAGGCCAATGAGATGGAATATTTATTGAAGTGCCTGAAATTTCAGATACGGTTCTATATCCACAGTAAGCAAGACACCTGTCAAATTCTGCTTTGAGAATATCTAACATTAATTTCACTCCGTTGTGCCCATCGTAGGCCATTGCCCAAAATATAGGCCGCCCGACAAAGACGGCCCTGGCCCCTAGTGCTAAGGCCATGAAGGCATCCGAACCTCTTCTTATACCAGAATCGAAATATACCTCAATATTGTCGCCGACGGCATGTGCTATTGGTTGCAGTGTTTCTATTGACGACAATGTCCGATCGATTTGGCGGCCGCCATGATTAGATACGATTATTCCATCCGCACCATATTCTGCGCATAATGTCGCATCTTTAACCGTTCGTATTCTTTTTATTACCAAAGGTAGATCGGTTAGTGATTTGAGCCAGTCTAATCTCGCCCATGTCAATCCTGTGTAGTTTTCTTCAGACCAATCGGCAAAATCTGGAGGGATGATATCGGTCCTTCGCATAAATTCAGGCCTATCTCTAAAATTCCCACTATATAGTTCTGATTTGCGCTTGAAATTGTTTCTTAGATCCCTTTCTTTTGGAGCCGAGGTGGGCCCATCTACTGTGAGACAAATGGCTGAGTAACCAGATCGTTTAGCTTTACCAACAAGATATTCAGTGATCTTGTCATCCGAATGATAGAGCTGGAACCAGAGTGGGCCTGTTGCTACTTCTGCGACCTCCTCTATGCTGTAACCAGACGCGGTGGGGAGCGCATATAGTGTTCCCGAGGAACCTGCGTCTTTTGCCGCCCGCTGGAGCGATCATTATTGGGAATGCTATCTTTTCCCCCAGTATGGTTGTTGACAAGTTACGGTCACTGACATCTATAAGGAAGTTAGGGTTAAGGGTAATTTCACGAAACTTGTCTTCATTTCTTTGTTTTGTGATCTCATCAAATGCTGCGCCCTCAATAAAATCCCACATGCCGGAAGGTATTTTATTTCGAGCCACTTGTTTTAGGTCAGCGATGTTGACTATTTTCATTCAAACCTTCCGAGAAATTCGATGTGTTTTTACTAAATGACAACATTTAAGTCAACCACCTGTCCTTGAAGATCTACTAATCGCCTTTATTACTATTTCCCAACCCAAACTCTGCTGAAAAAGCGCTCGAGGTGTATTCAAGGCACTCAGCGGCAGCATCTCCGATCTCCATATCGTCAGATTCAACCAGAGTATTGATACAGATTTCGAACTCGCCACTAACAGTCCCTCCCATGCCCCAGTTATCGCCTTGGGTAATACCACCAACTAGCCCTGCTGCTGCATTTTGAACCACATCGTTAAGAGCATCACCGTCGACGTTTGCAAATTGTAGGGCTAGGTCTGGATAAGATAGAATCGCACTGGATATGAGATCAGATATATCGTTAAGCTTTGCGTATGCTTCATCACTACCCAGGGTTGTTGCTGTCGAGTATAAGGATTCAGCAGCCTGATTAACGATGGACCAAATAGGATCTTCTAGGGCTTCCCAACAATCGTCTTTCATGCCGTTAAGCTCACAGATTTCTTCGTGAAATCTCATTGCTGTGTTGCCGGTTATATCCTCGATATCATCTTCGTAATATTCATCGTCATAGTCACAAGGCTCACCTTTAATACCGTGAGGATCACATTCTAGATCATCTTGGGCAAGGTTCAGGATGTTACCCATTAGGGTTTCGACACCTTCTCCAGTTAAAGATTTGTCATATAAAAGATCTTCCACGCTGGATTTGAACTGCTTGTCGCTTATGTCATCGAGTCCAGTTCGGATAGCTTTACGCATCGCCCTTGCCTCTCTATCCTCAGAGTCAAGCTTTCTTTTTAATGATGTCGCGGTATCGTCGCTACTGCTGATTACTGCCCTACCGTCTGGGAAGTTTCCATCTGCAGATGCAACAATACTCTCGTTCACATTTCTGTAGCAGTTACGTTGGTATAGCTCAGCCCTTCCAATAAAGTCACCCGTCACAGGATCTTCAATCATGTCCATGGTGAATGCCATGTATTCCATCTCTTCCAAACAGTCTATTACCCCGTAAACAGCGTCCTCCGTGTCTGGGTCGGACAACATTGCGGCATTATTGAGGTTATCCACATCAGTTGGTTCAAAAAGTCTAATGTCTTGGTGATATACAATCGCTTCATCAGCACAGTCTTCTCTGGCCACTCTGGAATTGGATGATTGCGAATCATTGATACAATCTTCTAGGTGTGCGGCAATAATTTCTCTACCATCGAGTCGTATCAGTTTTTCGGTCGCAGATTCTTCTTCACCTTCACCATCGAATGCTACCTGAAGTATGTGCCCAATCACCTCTATTTTTTCAGAGGCTTCTTTTGCTCTTCTTGCCAAGGCAGTGTATTCAGAATCCTGTCCTTTTAATCCAAAAACCAGTTTTGCTTCAAGTTGGTCTGCATGATCTAATTCTTTAGCTGCCTCGGAGAGGTCTTTATTTAGAGCACCTAACTCGGCGTTGGCCGACTCTAACTGCTCGTTAAGAAACTTAATTCGATCCCATGGAACTTTCTCAGCATTTTTAAGGGCGGTCTGTATTTCCTCTTCCCGATCTCTGGTCGATTTAGCGCGGGTCATAAGATCTGATAGGTCTGTATCCCCGGCTCCTCCGTCGATTAAACTACCGGCTGATAGAGAATTCACATCAAGATCTACATCGTGCCCTATTAAGACGAGAAGTTCATCAATGACCCCACTGGAATTGCTGAGGGCTGCTAATAACTCTGCCCTCTCCTCTTTGTGCAATCGATCAATCTCTTTGAGCATGTCATATAGTTCTTGTTCCGATTCTGTTTGTGGTTCCATTTCGGCAAGCGTTGCATCCACGTCTACTTCAGCGTCTCCGACGGCTCTACCTACGGCAGGTCCGCATGCAAATATCGCAACGGTTAACATAGAAATGGTAAAAAGCATTATTAGCTGCTTCATGTATTTTGATCCCTAATGTATTGTTTAATTAAATATGTCCCTACGATGTTAAATCCTTTTCCGGAGGTTAACAACGGCAATTTCACCTAGGTATTAATACGTGAATTATTGCTAATGAAAAAGCCGGTCTATGAGAAACCATAGACCGGCTTTTTTCGCTCGTTTAAAAACTATTTCTATTCTATTGTCGGACTCCTGTGCCGCCCTGAGTCATACCTGTATGGTTACCCATATCCTTGTTTCCATAGGAATTTTGCATTGTGTGAGAGGCTTGGGTCATACAGTTATCAGCAGCGTCACCGTGTGATGCTGAACTGACGAAGTTACCGTCTGAGTTATATGTGGGCCTTCCACCAGCAGTGTCACTCATGCACTGGTTGAATTCTTGCCCTCCTCTCTTACCAACGCCGTCACCATTACCACCGAATTGGTTTGTATTCATAGCGTGGCCAGCGTCACCTTGCGCTTTTTCCCTATTTTGACGTACCGCCCCTGTAGTTAGAGCGTCCAAATCTTTTCTGTCCGAATACTTATCTTGGTCAAAGTTTTCGTGACCCTTAAATTCTTCCCTCATATCATTCTTCACATCACTAAGACACTCGTTCATGCTATTACCATCAGCAACGCATTGGTCGACCCGCTCTTTAAGCACCGATCGAGGTTCACCGCCACCAAAGACTTCATTAAATTGCGCCTTTGTAATACCAGGTGGGAGTCCTTGGTTCTGACCACCTCGGCCTTGGTTCTGACCACCTCCGCTGCGGTTATCATTGTTAATACGGTTCTCATACTGGTGAGCTATAGGAACCTTTCTCCCTTGACCAGCCCCAGCGCTCTCGTCCATGGCAGGTAATCTAATATCGTCACATCGCCTTGCTCTCGTACCTTGAGGATCACAATCTAGGTCACTCTTCGCATCGTCTATCATGCCCTTGAGGGCGTCCCTCATCTCACCTCTTGAACCACCTTTTCGGTACATTACTTTTTCAAGGTTTTCGGTAAATTTGCCGTCACCGATGCCCTCTGCTTTAACGTCAAGGAATTTTCGTGTCCTTCTTGCATCAGCGTTATTACCCGAAATTCTATTTGCGACTTGATCTGTGAAGGAATCACCTGATCCTGCTGCGTCATGGTGTACCTCTTTGGCTTCCATTTTACAGCCTTCCGCAGCTGGGCCTATGATTCTTACGGCGTCAGCAGCTTGGGCACAGTGCATAAATGCGTCTACAACTTCCTTAACGGCGGCGGTATTTAGCATAGCCACATAGGTTGGGTTTGAAATCACTTTTCCGCCAACAATTTCAACAGACCCCTTGCCCTGTAGCGCTACTTCGTCTAATACACCTTGCCGACAATGTTTCATTTCGTCTCTAGTGGTTTCTTTAACCTCGATTCCGGAATCTACTAAGCAGTCATGGAATATGGCTGCTGCTTGGTATCGACCGGCTTCTTCTGCGCTCTTCTCAAAGTCCGATGGTGCTTTAGCTTCATCCGTGTCCTCATTGCCAAGAACTTCAGTCAACAAGGCTGAGACCACCTCAAATTTTCCGGCGGCCCTTTCCATCCTGACTTCGAGCATCTGTTTTTCGTGCTCTTTATTGAGGTTGGAAGCTATCCATTTATTTTCGTCTTTGTCAGCCGTTTCAAGATCGTTTTCAGCTTCTTCTAGGTGGCCTTTGATCTCTGCCTTTTCAGCATTGGCTTTATCCAATTGCTCGTTTAAAAATTTAATTCTGTTCCAAGTCGCCTGTTCTTCGTTTGCAAGAAGCTTATTGATTTCCGCTTCCTTTTCGGAGGCCTGGTATGCTTGTTCTCTCAGGCCTTGGAAAAATCCATCAACATCCCCCCCGCTGGCGGCAACAGAACTTATCTTTGCTAAAGCCTCAGGATCCATCTCTTCACCGAGAGTTTCCAGGGTCATTATGAGTTGATTGATGACGTGGCCGGAGTCAGCGAGGGCACCTACTAGGTCTTCTCTCTCCTCTCCATGGAGACGATCAATCTCTTTCATCATTCCATAAAGTTCCTTTTCCGCTTCCGTTGTCGGTTCCCCCATCTCAGCAAGAGTTGCGTCGACGTCAACCTGGGCATCACCGACAGCCCTTCCTACAGCAGGACCGCATGCTAGAGCGGCGACCGAAAGGATGGAAATAGCAAATATAAGCATTAGCTGCTTCATGTTCTCTACCTCATTAAGATTCTATATTGGACTAGTATTCACATGTCCTTAAAATAATAAAGGCTATGGGTGACCATTACAACGGCAATTCCACCTAAGTAATTACACCTGCATGGATTTGAATATTCTGCTTTGTCTGATTATAGGATTGTACCGAGCTCAAAAAATCCCCAATTGTCGTTATTTCGGCATAGTAAACAGGTTTTCCGGATCCACGTATTTCGGGATTATTTTTTGGTCCACATTAAACTTTATGAAAGTATCTAACCCTTGATAGGCGCCATCAAGGTCATATGGGATAGGGTCCCCGTCGACTATGTCGGCCATTTTTCTGTTCTGCAAATCATTGGAGTCAGGGTGAGAAAGACCAGGTAAGGATTTCACATAGGAGTCTTTAGCAGTTTTGAATAGATCGTATACCTCATTCTGAAGCCATGGTTCCTTAACAAGTAGATCATCTCTTACAACAAGCAAATGGCTAATGGGGTAAATCTTTGTTTTGTTGAACCAGTCACTATCCAGTTCGTCGGGCTTTTCGAACAAAGGAACAGCATCTGGAGAATCGATAGTGCCAGCACCGATTACCGCGTCTACTTC
>QGNN01000043.1 GCA_003228105.1 Chloroflexota bacterium | reverse complement strand
TAGATATAGGTTTAGATAAACTCTACTCATGAAAGGTAATTCGGAATTAGCCTCAGATAAGAACCCTCCAGAATTTCGTTCTGTTTTCCCAGCCACACCTGAAAACGACAATCAAACTTTGAATTCATCATGGGATTTAACCTACCCACGAATATTCCTTTAGGTGGATACAAATGAAGACAAACTAATCTTCAAAGTGCCCTACTAAAACACGCTTAGTACAATTCCTAAACCGGAGGCACAGGGTTCAATCCGTGGTAGGGCTCCATCTTCTTTGATGAAGGATACAAAAGTAGAATTTCGGCTAAAGCTCGGAAGAGAAATAGCTCCTTAAACGGTCGATGCCTTCGTTGTATCGGTCGTTGCAGAAAGCGAGCCGCAAGTCTTGTGGTATGCCAAAATCGGTTCCTGGGACAACTGCGACGTGCGCCTGGTTGAGGATGTCGCGTGCCAATTCTTTGGAGGAAGGAAATCCGTGTTCCCGATTCCAGTCAGCACATTGCAAAACCGCATAGAAACCGCCTTCGGCATCGATGGGGTCGCAACCTGTACCCTTCAACTGTCGGGTTGTATACTCACCACGAGATCGATAAAGGTCGGAGAGTTCTGCGGGACTTTCATCATCCTTTAGGGCAGCTATCATGCCGTATTGATAGCAAGGGTCAGTGCACAAGAGAGTGTGCTGTTGCATTACCCGCAAGTTGACCTGGAGTTCTTGGGGCAAGATAGCAAACCCCACCCGTTTCGTGTACATGCGAATCCCTTTGGAAAAACTGTTGGTCACGATCGAGACATCTTTGTGTTCGGGTAGGAGTTCCAGCGATGATTGGAATTCGTCGTCAAAAACACAGTTGTTGTAGATTTCATCGTTGAGGATATAGGCTTGATGGTCGACTATCTCATACATTTCACGTAGTTCATCGGGCCGTACGACGTTGCCAATAGGGTTGCCCGGGGAATTCACCACTACCAAAGATGTTCGTTCCGGTGAAAAATTTCTGCGGAACGAATCCATGTCGACGCGCATGGTATTCGGGTCAATGTCGTAGAATTTGACGGTTGCGTTGGCCAGCGTTGCGCAGTAGACGTACAGCGCGTAGTAGGGACGCGGCAGAAGAATCTCCCGTCCCCGTCCCGAGACCAGTTGAAAGATGTTCCTGAATATCGGTGAAGTGCCAGTGTTGACGATAACGTGGTTGATTGAGGTATCCGCTCGGTATTTGGCGTTGTAATGGTCGACAATCGCTTCTCGCAGTTCCGGAAGTCCTTCAGGGTAGACTCGGCGAACATGGTCCGGATCGGTTAAGGCACCAACGATGCGATCCAAGACGGGCTTCGGCGTTGGCAGCTCGGGCACTCCAATGGTGAGCTTTAGAACATCTTTTCCTTGCTCCAAAAATTCATCAGCTAGTTCGTCGAGGACGAACATTTGGAACTCCAAATCCTGGGGTGTGAAATCGTTGATGGTTTTTGGCAAGTTATCTCCCATATCGTTAAGATTCGTTATTCGTGGATTTCCATATCAATCCGGTGGGTCGGAGGAACCCATAATCCTTGTCCGAGGAACCCATAATCCTTGATAGCGCGGATTTGTACGGACGCCGATTGTACGGACGCCTGATGATGTCGTCAAATCCGCAAAACGTGCGCTTGAGAACCTGAATCTAGGCCGCCGTCATAAAAGTGGAGAAACGGCACCTAATTCGTACCTCCTTTTGTGACTCCTTTCTGTTTAAAATTTGACAGAATTCAATCAAGTTCGATGCGACTGGGATGAGAGTGCCGAGGAGCAATTATCATCATATGCTTAGGGCTCTCGGGATTCCACCAAATCAAGGAAATAGTTAAACCCGCAGGAATACCGATAACGATGCTCTGTTTCAGATAATAAACCTCTTGGCCCACACTACTTCCCTGGAAGAGCATTACCCAGGACACAAATGCTACAAATGACGAGAATAGTAATCCAAGAAAAATCCTGGCTAAGGTAGCTGTCAAAAGAAGGGGTATCTCGATTTTCACTCTGATATTGTACCGTTCATCATTTGGGATACTTTATAAGTAAAGCTAATAATCCGACATATATGCAACTCAACCTGGGGTCGATAGCAACTGAAGTGCCTTGCTGTTCTCAGTGTTCTGAGTCATATTTGCATTATAGTTATTAATCGGTACGAAATTGTGACCATACTATGTAGGCGTACTACTCTGTCCATGGTTCGTCTGAACCGTATGGCTGGCTGGCATACCTTGTTAATTAGAAGATTACGGATAGGTATATATCCAATAGCTGATTGAATTGAGTAGAGACAAGGGGGCATTTGTTTACAAACCCTTTTAAAACTGCCCTGTTTCCTTCAATATGTGTATCTGGCAGGTTCCGGATGGAGAGAAAAGATAAATATCCCTCTAATTTCTCATGGCATTTTGTTAGAAAATATATTTGAGCTTATTGGGAAAATTGCAAATAGTGGACGTGGAGAGAGTGAGAAAGATAAATCAGGGAAATAGCGTTGAAAGATATGGAGATTGGATATGAAAAAGAAAATTGGGGTAAACATCATAGGTATTGGAAGGATAAAATTTAGTTTGGAATACAGAGATTTACTTTCTGATCAAGGGGTCTGTATTAGTGTATTTGGAGAGGTAGAAGGAGAGGATGTTGAGCTACTTCGGTTTGATTGTTTTGATAACGAACCTCACTATCATTACGGTCCCGAAAACCAGAATGAGCGCTTGATGCTGGATGTAACCACCGAAGGGGATTCACTGGACTGGGTTTTGAATAAGTTTTCGGAACGTCTTCCAGAAATGATTGAAAGAGCCGGTTACCAAGAATTATCCGAAGATGCGCGGAGTATGGACATGTCAAGCTCCATCGATGAACTATCGGCCGCTGCGAGAAGCCTCTCAGTTTCTGGAAGAAAAACGGTTATGCATGACAGGGGGGATATTGTTGTCGAAGCAGGTCCCATACGATTCGGTGTTGAGTATCGGCATCTTTCTAACGACGAGGGAGTTGCGATTCATGTTTTAGGTGATGTAAATGGTGAAGAAATTGAGTTGCTCACCTTCGATTGTTTCAAGCGTGCTCCTCATTACCATTACGGCCCACGGGCAAAAAACCAGCGAATGTATCTTGACCAGACAGTATTTCCAGATTCTCTTAAATGGACCCTTGACTTACTAAATGGTGGAAAACTTGGACCTATGCTTGAAAAAGCAGGCTATTTAGATCACGCAAGCCGATTGAATCCGAGCATCCTTCTGGAGAGTATGGAGACCGTGTCTCAAGCGGCTTTAAGAATGGAGGAAGAGGCCTCGCAATCTTAGGCTGATATAGCTATTGTAAATGGAGCTTTGCCAAATCATTTATTGAACTCCGGGATAATCTATTTGTCCCAGAGTTCATTTGATCACTTTTTTTGTTCCTGGAATAGAATAAGTGATGGCCTAGACCCTGATTTTGCCGACATTTTGCCTAATATGTATATCATCGCTAAGACCTAATTCTTCTTAGCTGTTCCGACGAGGGAAGCTGCAGCGGCCATCAGAGTTAATACAATACAAACCCAAAAAGTATTTCGTAAGCCCGTTGTGAATGCACCTAAAATAGATAGGTCACTTGCCTCGTTTATCGCGGAAAGAGTTGCAGGGTGTCCCAATGACCCCATGGTCTCTGTAACAATCGCAGTGGATACTGCGATACCGACAACATTTCCAGAATTTCTAACTAAATTCGTAAATGATGATATAACTCCATAACTAGTAGGAGAAATGACACTCAGTATAGAACTATTATTGGAGGGCCAAAAAATTCCTGAACCAAGTGTTTGAACAACCATTCCCACTAGAACTACCATAAGAGATTCTTTCACATCGAGATTAACCAGTATTAGTAACCCAATAGCAGCCACCAGCATTCCACCCACATTAAATGTGCGCCAGCCGTATCTATCAGAAAGCCGACCACTCACTGGTCCTGCTATGACCATACAGAATGCGCTGGGGACTATTATCCATCCAATCGCTGACGGGCTAAACCCGAGAACGAATTGAAGATAGAATGGGATAAGAAATCTTACTGGTTGAGTTCCTAAAAACGATAACCAGCTTGCTAAAACTCCAGTGGCAAAAAGGCTGGTCCCAAATAGTCTGAGATCCAACATTGGGGATTCAACATACAATTCCCACCAAATGAAAAACCCTGCTGATACAAAAAAAATTCCGAATGCCGTAATCACAGACAATGAACCCCACCCATAACGCGATCCAAGAGTTATTGCCAATAGTAGCGAAATCAATGTGGCGGCAGAAAAGGTCGCACCTAACCAGTCAAAGTGATCATTTGCACCGTTTCCTCCCCCACTACGCGTAGTATCCAAAATAAACATAGCCGCTATTAAGGACACTACCCCTAAGCAAGTAGTCGTGTACAGAACCGACTCCCAACCAAGATAATCTACCAAAAATCCTCCTGTAGCTGGTCCAACCACCGCTCCTATCCCAATCACACTCATCGTTAGGCCAAGGGCTCTTCCTCTATCTCTGTCACCAAAAGCAGATATTACCATTGCCATTGAGGTACCTTGAGTCATTGCCGAACCAACACCTTGAAGTATTTTGGCACCTATCAATAATTCAATGTTCAAAGACATTGCTGCAAGGAATCCTCCTATCGTAAATACTATGAATCCAACCAAATATATAATTTTTCTTCCCAGGATGTCAGAAAGGCGCCCCATAGGTAATAGGAGTGCGGCGATGGTCAAACCATATCCAATGACAATCCATTGAGTGGTTGGCAAATCAGTATTGAAGTGGTGAGCAATCGAAGGAAGTGCTACATTCATGCCACCGTAGTCAAATACTGAAGTAAACAACCCCACGGAGACAGCAAAAAGAACCCACCATTTATAGCTAACGCGATTTCCGAAGGGGTTTCTCTTAACAGAATTGCTTATCATTCGTGGGGTACTCCAAGATTGCTCTGCGCATGGTACAGCAGACGTGATAAGTTTCGTAATATGATCCCCAAGTTTCAGATCCATTAGGCTGGGTCACTGGTCCCGCTTTAGCGCCACAACACACTTCACGGTAGGAATTAGTTGGTACTTGTCGTTTTGCCTTACGGCAGGCCACTAATTTATATTTCTAAGCGAGTGTTGGTAGTTGGTCGGAAACTGTACCAACCTACGTGGAGGCTCTACCCCATCCATGGTTCGCATTGAAGAGAATGTTGCCTGACATTCCTTCGTATGTACCCCATTTATCTCACCCCACCAGTACAAGGTTTCCAATCACACCGTGTGTTATTAAAAATGGTATTATCTGCCTTAAGCGTTCCGAAATTTTATTCAACTTATAATGCTGACACACAGGAGAGAACAATGACCGATGAGAAAACACTCAGACAGCGCATCCGGGGCGGAGAAGTCCTGGTTGCTTTGGTTGGATCGCTGCACACAACCAAGAGTCAGTTGGCCGATATTTGGGCAACGGGCCTCTACGACTATATCTGGATCGATGGTCAGCATACAGCCTTTAGCGAAGATTCATTTGTAGCCTATTGTACTGCCGCTGAAGAGTTGGGAATTGACGTGCAGTTGCGCATCCCACACACGCGTCACGCCTACTTGGTCGGGCGATATCTGGACCTAGGATGCAGTGGGGTTCTGGTACCTGAAGTGATGGAAATGGAGACGGTCGATGATGCCGTTGCCTACACCTACTACCCGCAGATCGGGCGACGGAGCTGGGGTGGAGCGGAACGCCGAGGTATGCTTGGCGTGGCCCAAGATATGGATCGGCTGGCGTATGCAGCATGGTGGAACGACTATGCAATCTTGAGCATTCAGGTGGAGTCGGTCGAGGCGGTGACCAATATTCGGAAATTGGCCAAACCAGGGGTGAGCGTTGTAACGTTTGGTCCCAATGATCTTACCTTCAACATGGAAGGGCATGTGGAGTATCCGTTGGCAAGTGTGGACGACTGTATGCGCAATGTGGCGGCTCAATTGGATGGTACAGGTATCCGACTCGCCATGGGCACGGTAACCAAGCCCGAAGAACGGAAAAAGTATCTGGATATGGGGATCACGCTGTTTCAAGGAGCTGCGCCCGCGTAGGTGTTGATATGCACTTATAGGGAGGTTTAAGAATCGCTTTACGCCTCACACCATATTGAGAATTAGGATCGCTCTAAAACTACTTGAGAAAGGCAGTTGCTTGGAGTAGTGGGAAACCGTATCGGGAAACTATATTTGTGTGGGCAATATTACATTTCTGAAAACTCAAAAAAATAGTCCGAACCACCACAAAACAATATAAAGATGCCGCTCTACCTCAACAGGGTCGCCTCTGGCGATATTTTGTCGACTTAATTCCCTACACGGGCTGATATCAGTTGGAAAACGAGGCACTAAAATGACTCTATACGGTGAACTTACAGTCACTATTTAATAGAAAACAATACGGGATGGAATGGCTGGACCGTTCTGTTAATCCATTACTACCCCGCCACCAATATTCAATACTGCACCGGTGATTTCTGACGCCTCTTTTGAAGTTAGGAAAACAAAGCCATTTGCGATATCGGACGCTGATTGTAGACGTTTGAGGGGGATTTCCGTAGCAGCTAAATCAGCGCTGAAATCCTCGATGGTCTGATCTGTTTGCTTGCGTTTAGCGAAAGCTGCCCAAGCCATGCCCTCGTTCTTGATATGGCCGGGTGCGATTGAATTTACTCTGACAGCAGGGGCCAATTCTACAGCCATTGAGCGGCTAAAACCGATTACAGCGGCCTTTGAAGCACTGTATATGGCATTTTGATCCCAACCTCTTTTCCCCGCTTGTGAAGAAGTACTAGTAATCGACGCGTTTTCAGACCCTTCTAGATAGGGGATAACCGCCTGCGTGCAAATAATCACCCCCTTTGTGTTCACATCGATGACCCGGTCTATATCTGTGGATAGTTGGTCAACAAGGTAGCCTGGTGAGACTATCCCGGCATTATTGATCAGGGCTGTGATGCCATTCATTGAGTCCGCTGCTTTACCCATCATGACGGCAACTTCATCGTTTGAAGTTACATCTGCTGGGTAACCGGACACAGAATCTGACCCAACCTTAAGGGTTTTTATGGCTCGGTTTACAGTCTCGGCATCATAGTCAGTTACAAACACCAGTGCCCCTTCTTTTAGAAACGCCTGGGCAGTGGCCATACCTATGGCTCCAGCACCCCCTGTGATCACAGCCTTTACATCTTTCAGTCTGCCAAACATTGGTAATTCCTCCAAAAACTTTAACCCTTCACGTGAATTCAGTATTTCAAAAAAATGAAATTAAATGACTCTGATTGCACGTTTCATTGATGGCCCACATGCTATTGAGTTGGACAGTATTAACAGTAAAACTGTCGTACAAAGAACAGTGGCCATATCATCCACTCAACTATCTTTTGGCGAACTATAATACCCAACTGAAAGCCGATCAAGTGTGAAAAGGCTTGCACATTTGCCTGAGAGATATTATTGAACCAATGAAAGTTTTTATATAGCGAAAAACCAACATTTAAATTTGCGGGTTCTTTTGTCCTAAAAAGCGCCTCTTGGTAAGAGGATGGAGGTTCGAGCCCGTTCCTGTGTATCACTTTTTCTGATTCCTACCCTGCCGGTTCTGTTGATCTTTTTTGAAGAGCCTGTTTCGCCTACAATCAATTAATAATAGTTAACTATTATTTCTTCAAACCCTTCAACATCCCTTGTCTGAAAACGCTTTCTCATGTGCTCAGGTGGTTTCACATACGGTCCTGTGAAGGATGAGATCGCCAGTTCGAAGTTACTGCTCTAGCGACAGTCACTTGCAGAGCTCAGCAATGAATTGGTCGTGGCTAAGGCACCTGATGGGGAGAAACAATCCGAATCTCTACACGCCAATATAAAGATGTCGCCCTCCTCCACTCACAGTTCGCATCAAAGAGCTTCTTCCGTGACACCCCCTTGAGGAGTACCTCAACTATCTACCCTAATTTTTATTCGCACCGTGCAGCGGATGCTTCGATATTTCCAGTAACATTCAAAAAACGAATAATGATAGAGTTGCGAGGTATCACAGATTGGAAATGTTATGAGGAGCGAGCTGTTTTGGATAAAAAGAAAAATTTAGTATTTATTTGTTCAGACCAGCAACGCACTGACACGATGCAATGTTATGGAAATGACTGGGTAGAGGCACCAAATTTGAATTTTTTGGCGACTCAGTCCTACGTGTTTGAAAACTCTTATGTAACTCAGGCTGTATGCACACCTGCGCGAGCTACGATGATGACTGGTTTGTACCCTCGTTCGGCTGGTGTGACTAGGAACAATACTCCGGGCCGATCAGGCAGTACTTTGTCACCACACACTAAATGCTTATCTGAAATGGTACCGGATGATTATGTAACAGCATATTTTGGAAAATGGCACTTGGGAGATGACCTAAATCGACAACACGGATTTGATCATTGGATCAGTGTGGAGGATGCGCGGGACGAGTTAGATAAGCCAATTAGTTATAAAAGGGAAGATAGATCACTCAAGTCAGATTACTTTCAATATCTGGAAAACTTCGGGTATGAGCCTGAGGGCTTCTACCAAGGTCATACATCCTTTACGCCGCAACAAAGATCCCAACTCCCAGCTGAACATTCCATGTCGAATTTTTTGGGTGATAAAGCCTATGCGTTTTTGCAAAATCACTCAGGGAACGATCGGCCTTTCATACTTTATGTGATGATGTATGAACCTCATCCACCCTACAATGGGCCCTACAACGATATGTACGATCCCTCATCAATTCCGGATGGTGAAGTTTTTTTAGAAAAACCTGATGACAAAAGTTCCTTATTCAATAGGGCTAGGTCTGACTACTACCTTAGCGGCAGTGAGCATGATTTGAATACAGCAGACGACTGGAGGAGATTAAGGGCTAGATATTATGGGAATGTGACCTTATTAGATGAAGGGGTCGGTAAGGTATTACAAGGCTTGACAGATTTCGGGTTTGAAGACGACACTGCCGTGATTTTCACCAGTGATCACGGGGATAGTTTGGGCGACCGGGGAATGCTTAATAAACGATCGTTTTATGAAGAGGTATCTAAGGTACCGATGCTTATGAAGGTTCCTTGGTTAAATATAGATCAAGTCAGGATAGGCGGGAATTTCGGTCATGTAGATATAGTTCCGACTTTGCTGGATATTTTAGGAATTGAAATTCCTGACCATCTGCAAGGTAGTACCGTTCTAGGAGATATTTCGAGAGGATCTGACCTTCATGCTAGAGATGTATTTATGCAGTGGCACGGTGGTTTGCCAACAGTTAATTTGGGAGATGACACAGTGAATCTCATGTCTCAGATTGAGTGGAGATCTGTCGTGAGTGGAGATCGATGGAAACTAAACTTGAGCCGAGGAGATCAGTGTGAGCTTTTTGATTTGAATTCAGATCCCTTTGAGAAACTCAACTTATATAATTGCGACGAACAAAAGGATCGCATCAGAGAAATGACCGCCCGTGTCAGAGGTTGGCAAATTGTTACAGGTGACGATTTGGTTTTACCTTCTGTGTAGCTCTTGCCAGCTTTATGACATAAAGAAGGGAATTACATTGGAATTCGAACTCTTTATTACTGGTGCCGAGTCACAATGGGAGCTACAAGAACAAATTAGCTAAATCATTTGAGTTGAGAAGGCAGGGTTCGATAGCTTATGAGCTGCCCCCACAATGGATGTTGGTACTCTGATTATGCTAAGCATAGGAATTGATTAAGTAGTTATATAAAAGGTGTCAACACCATTAGTTCTGGTTTGAACTAGTACTCCCGGCAACATTAGAATGAGTATTCAGCCCCAAAAAACAGCAACCTTTAGGAGGATTCAATGGACCTACTCGAGTTTGTCACTGAAATGTTGGAGGAATACCACAACCGACTTTATACATACTTGGATGGCCTGACTACAAAGGAGATCAACTGGCGTCCAGACAGCTCCGCCAATTCCATCGCCTTTATCGTATGGCACACGGCCAGGGTTGAAGACCGCTGGTTTCAGCTGTTCTGCCAGGGAATATGTGACCTTTGGGTTGACGGACGATGGTTCGACAAACTTGGCATGGATGAAAACCAACCAGTGGCCCGATATAAACCCAAGGAACTGGAAGATTTCCCAATACTGACGATGGATGAACTAAAGTCATACTTCGAGGCCGTAAGATCAGAAACTAAAAAATATCTAGTGAACATCGGCCCTGAGGAACTAAAAAAGGCCCCTGGCAGGTCACCTTTTCCAGAGTCCTCGTCGGCCAGTCCATTTGAGAAATTCACAATCCAACGGATGTTCCGTCAACTGATTCAAGAAGAGATTCAGCATCTAGGCCAAGTGGGAATCTTACGAGGCCTCCAGCGAGGTCTGGATAAGTAAAACGGTACGATATATTCCTTAGCGATGATGATGACCAGTTCGTCTTTTTATTCCGTTACGCTTACTTGATTTTTTATTATCATTAAGACGCTTCACTAATTCTGCCGTCGTTTCTTCTCGTTTTTCCGGCTTTGGTTTGGATTTGACCATAATCGTCCCTCCGTTTTGTGGACAAGATTGAATGCGCTTACCGCTGGAGACTAGAGTTCTACCTGCGTCGCCTTTGAAATACTTGGAATCTTTCCTACATTATAATCTGTTAAAGATAAATTGGAGGAAAAATATGCTATTTCATGTAACCGTAACCCATTCCGCCGACAACTGTCCTGGCTAAAACCGAGAGTTGATGCGGCCAATGCTGGAAGCTATTGAAGGCTCTGGAGACCTGGTTACTGAACTAGGGATTAAGGTCCATTTTATTGTCAACGCAGCTCCCAAGCATGTGCCGTACGTACTTTTTTAGAGACCGAGGACCGTTCCGAATACCACTATGGACTAACTCTTATAATCAGGAATTCGACATCTACCCAGTAATGCATGAAGAGATGATGGCCACGGAGCAACCCTGAATTAGGCCAGCTTCATATAGTTAAAGAGGCAACACCAAAATTCGTGGGCCCTTTTTTGAAATATTAGCCTTATAGGACGGCATCCAACTTCTCTGAAGATTCTCTATGCATATCTTGGTCAAAGTGGCTGACGGTAAGATAATGTGTGTCGTTTAGAGCAAATCTTAAAGACTTATATTTGGTTCGTGTTTCTTGAGGAACCTACGAGCGTGTTTTACAGCTTCATCTATATTCTTTGGGGTGTCTTTCCACGGGAAAATCGTTGTTTCTGCATTAGGAGCTAGTTCTGCCACTTCCATAGCAGTTTCATAAGGGTGAGCAGGAATATTATCAGGAGCTATCAAAAGAGGTGTTTGAAGTGACCGGACAAAATTACGTGAGACTGTGAAGACGAAGTCCGCTCGGGTGGTGTACATATTTGTGAGAAATTCGTGAACTTTATTCATCGTGATCTCAGGCGTTTTTTCACATAAGGATGGGCCCCATCGTTCTGTGTTGGTTTGATAGAAAATATCTGGATGCTCAGAAGTGAAACCACTTGGTTGCATCATTGCCGCCGCCGGGATTCGTTCCGGAGCAAGCCTCAGAAGATTGTGGATCATTGGCCCACCAATACAAAAGCCCATGACCAGAAATTCTTTTATACCAAGATGATCCATAAGCCCGAGTTGGTCGTCTGAGTAGGCATCCCAGGGCCGGTCAATTTCCAATGGACCAGCGGATTGTCCGGAGTCAGCATTTCTCAAATCAGCAGATATACAACGAAAGTCATTTTTATACCTTTCCATAGGATTAAATGGGACAGAGGTATCCAAGGAGGCGATCGAAGAATTAAGACCTCCCCCGGGGATAATCAATAAGGGAAATCCAGCCCCAACTTCTTCATAGTAGATACTGACCGGCCCTCTTTCGTAAAACGGCATGGGTTCCCCCTGTATTTGAAAGAATTTCTAGAAACTTGGCTTGGTAGGATGTGGAGTGAGTTGGAGTTCATGAGTCCAGCACGATTTATCTTGAGTATGAAGGTAGTAAAAAGCTTCAGCAATCTTGACTGGATTTATTATTAATTCAGGGTTTTGCTGAGATCGCGGCATAGCTCTTGTTCCAGGAGAATCGATAGTACCGTCAATGACCACATTGGCTACATGAACTCCAAATTCAGAATACTCTTCAGTGAGCACTTGAGCTAAAGTGCGCATCATCACTCGGGGGTAATATAGTGACTGTCCTGTCATGCGTTTCCTACCTCGCAAGGATTGAGAATTATTGGAAAACAAGAAGGAACCTTGACCTTTTTCTCGCATTGCTGGCATCACTTCTTTAGCTACTAAAAATGGCCCTCGAACTGAAATATGTTGTGCAGTTTCAAGCATTTCAAGAGGAATATGTTCAAGCAATTCTTTTTCAGGTGGGAGGTCTCGACCTTCAAGATAACCTGCGTTGTAGATTAGAACTTCAGGGTCTCCGGCCTGTTCCCGTATTTGGGAAAATGCAGTTGATATCGAGTCGCTTGATACCAAATCTAGTTCGACGATCATGCTTTCGCCACCCAGGCCCACGATAGCTTCTTGAAGTTTAGAAGCATTTGACGCCGTACGAGTGGTTAGTACCACGAAGAAACCTTCCTGAGCGAATTTTTGCGCTATGGCGCCCCCTACACCCCAACGAACCCCTACCGGTAAATCACTATCATCAAGATTGTCACCATGAACCAATCTTGTATTTCGTCCGTCAGATTGCCATTTGGATGTGGCTCCTATCACAACTGCTACTGGTCTCTTGCTTGAGTTCATGTCAGGTCCCCTCGGTGTAAATGTTAACTAGCCCTGACTTCGTTAGTGAGAGCATCCCTACTAGGTGGTATCGTGTACCCATCTGGAACGCATTGTATCTGATCGCAAAGGAGTAACAATAAATGGATGAAATAAATATCGGGTTTATCGGTCTTGGCAATATGGGACAGCATATGTGCCTTGCTTTAATACAAAAGAACTACAACGTAACTGTGCATGATATAAACAGAGAAGCGGCTTTACCTGCATTGGAATTAGGGGCTGCATGGGCAGATACTCCCAAGGAGTTGGCACAAAAAAGCGACATAATATTTACTTCTTTACCAGGTCCTACTGAAGTTGAAGCTGTTGCCACAGGTGAGGATGGGATAATCGACGGGATAACTAGTGACTCAGTATGGGCAGACCTCAGTACAAGCTCTCCTGAATTAATGAGGCGACTGCAGGAAACTTTTTCTTCTAGAGGTGCTTCAATGTTAGATGCTCCTGTAAGTGGACGCCGATCAGATGAAAACGGTGTGACGTTAAATGGGGTTTTATCAATCATGGTGGGTGGACATGAGAACATCTATATGAAGCTCAAACCCATTTTTGAATCTTTTGGGAATAAGGTCACCTACACGGGAGAAATAGGTTCTGCAACTATCTGTAAACTGGCAAATAACATGTTCCAATATGGCTTGGAACGTTTATTAGTAGAATCACTCACCCTTGGTGTAAAAGCAGGAGTGCCGGCAGAGACACTCATGCAGTGCATAAGAAATGGTGCCGGTGGCAGCGGACGAATCCTTAATGTTTCCATGCCGGATACGTATTTGCAGGGTAAATTTGGCGGAGGAACCGGATCGGAATCAACTTTCCCTATCTCTAGAAAAGACATGGCATTGGCGTTGGAATTGGGACGTGAACTTAACGTACCTCTTCAGATAGCTACTGGGACCTACAATGACATGACGGCAGCCGTAAATAGAAAGGAATGGGCTGATTTAAATTACAGGGTTTATCACCTTCTGCAGGAAGAAAGGGCGGGTAACGTCGAGGTTAGAATTTCTTCTGAGGAATAAATAGGTTAATATTCCGGATTATTTCCCTTCGACGATTGGAATTCGCCGTTGTGGTAAACCAGAAATGTTAAGTAAAGCATAAGGTCGGGGTTTCTCTTGGTATCAAGAAGCGGTTATTTGATCGTTGTTTCCGTGGCCGTTCTAACAATGCTCATTGTTGGATGTGTCACAGTACAAGACATCCCAGATGTTGAAGCGACTGTAGTGGTTATGCTTGAAGAAAAGCGTATAGAATCGCTTCCAACCCCTCTTTCAACAGAGGCTCGGCTCGAGGAAATAAAGACGAAGACGTTTCCAACAGTCACGCCAACGCCAAGGCCTGACGCGACACTACTGGATCCTCTACTTGCCTCTACTCCTACCCCTACGCCTAGGATTACCTCTGCCCCAACTCCTTCTTCAGAAGAGATACTCAGCAGGGCAAATAGGACTATGAATGCTATAGAGTCTATGCGGTACAAAGTAGATATGGGAATGAGTATGGGTGCATTTGACATTCCGATGACCTATGAAGGTGAATTTCATACGCCTGATAACCTCAGACAAACCCTGTCAATGAACATGATGGGACTCAATATTGAGAGCGATTTAATGCAGGTTGATGGTGTTGCCTACGAGCGGGAATTTATGGGGGACGACTGGCATGAATCTTACTCATTTGAAGGAGTAGACCCTAGAGAATTTTGGACTGGTACTGAAAGTTTTCTCAATTTCCCAATTGCTGTAGACGCAACGGTTGAGGATTTAGATGCTGTGGAAGTGTACAAAATTTCTTGGGATATTGGTCAGGAGTTAGGAAGTTCCGCTGAAAGAGTGTTGTCGATATTGGACTTTGGTGATGAGGACATGCCGGAAGCTATGGTTCTGGAATATTGGGTTGATGCAAACTCATTTCATCTGAGGAAATTGTCTATAGAAATGGAAATGGGCGATATTAAAGCCACGGAAAGTGAAGCCACCGAAGAAGAAATCATGGCTATGATGTTACTGGGTGGCGGGGACATAATGGGTATAACAATGGATTTCGAGCTATTTGGTTTTGATCAAGTAGATCAAATAGAGGCTCCATCGGTAGCAGCACCGGCACCAACGGAAACACCAGCACCAACGGCAACACCAGTACCAAGCCCGACCCCAGCACCAACGGTAACCTCACTCTCTCAAGGATTTATCCCTGTCGGCAATAAAATGGTGGGAAATATAGCTTCCATGCATGAGGAGCATCGTTGGTCCTTTGAAGGTGTACCTGGCCAGAGAATTTTTATAAAGACTTCTACTTCGGCCATGCTGACTTCCACTGTCCATGATACGTATCTAGAACTCTTCGGACCTGACGAGGAAAAGTTACTGGCTGAAAATGATAATGGTCCGAGTGCTGAAGTAGTATGGTCGCGTGATTCCCTCATTGATTTTGAAATTGTAGAGGCAGGAACCCATACGGTAGTTGTAAGGTCCCAGCCAGATCCGTGGGGGGAAAGTGGCGGTGACTACGAACTATCTATATATCCTGTGAAGGATTTGGGAGTACTAGATATTGGCACACCGGTATCTGGGAATTTATCTCCTGGCGAAAAACACTATTGGCATTTTGATGAGGTGGCAGGGCAGATTATATCTATAAAGGCAGAGAGCCAAGGTTGGGAGACCATAGAATATCCTTTGGATACATTCATTGAGCTCCATGGGCCTGATGGATTGTTGGCTTCCAATGATGATGATTGGGATAACGT
>QGNN01000042.1 GCA_003228105.1 Chloroflexota bacterium | reverse complement strand
CTCAAAAACCGTTGAGGTAACACTCGTGCGAGTTCGACTCTCGCCTTCGGCACCATCTCTTTTCATACCTGAGAAGAGACCTGGATCAAACCCCGTTGATGGTTTGATCCAACCCACTCTGAGCGAATTGGCATTATTTCTAACTGGCAGACGCAGCCTACAGGAATCTATGATCAAATCGTGCTGTCAATTTTCAGGCGATAGGGAATGTATTGCTATATTTACAAGGTAGTTTTTAGGATCGTAATTACTGAAGCGATGAATGCTTTCTATATATACCTTTGTTCATGTATCGCTTTAGCTTAATTGAGAGTAATATTTTTTGGGAGAATATTATGCCTGTAAAAATGCTTCGAGAATTTTTTTTACTAGAGTCTGCTGGAGGCATACTTTTAGTCATAGCTGCTGCAGTTGCCGTACTCATCAGCAACTCCTCTCTCGAGCACCACTATCATGACATCTTGAAAGCACCAGTAATTATTCAGATTGGAAGTTTTTCCATTGATAAACATCTCCATCATTGGATTAATGACGGTTTGATGGCAATTTTTTTCCTTTTAGTAAGTTTGGAGATAAAACGGGAAGTTCTTGACGGACAGTTATCAAGCAAAGCTCAGATCAGCCTGCCTGCAATCGCGGCACTGGGAGGACTATTATTTCCTGCCTTAATTTATATAGTTTTTAACTGGGGAAATTCGACCACAATGCAAGGTTGGGCAATCCCAGCTGCAACCGACATAGCATTTGCTCTTGGAGTTTTGACCCTTTTAGGTAGCAGGGTCCCTGAATCTTTGAAACTGACCTTGGTATCCATCGCAATCATTGATGACTTAGCAGCGATAGTAATCATTGCGATTTTTTACACAGAGACCCTATCAGTATATCCATTAGGTGGAGCCTTCCTGTGTATTTTGGCTCTTTTAGCTCTCAACAAAAGAAAGGTTTCTGAACTGTCACCCTACATGGTTATAGGAACATTCCTTTGGATATGTGTCTTAAAATCTGGCCTCCACGCCACATTAGCGGGGGTTATAGTCGCCATATTCATCCCTCATAAATCAAATGATGCGGCAGAACCCGCACCTCTGTACCGTCTAGAACACGGCCTTCATCTTTGGGTTGCATTTTTGATACTACCTTTATTTGCATTAGCCAACGCGGGTATCTCTTTGAAAGACCTATCTACTGACTTCTTCACTGAGTCACTTACTCTGGGAGTGGGAGTTGGACTGCTTTTTGGAAAGCAAATTGGAGTCATGCTATTTACATACATTGGCGTTGCCTTCAAGCTCTGTTCGCTTCCTACCGGAATTCGATGGAGACAATATTACGGGATAGCCATTCTCGCTGGTATAGGGTTTACTATGAGTTTGTTCATCGGAGAATTAGCCTTCGACGACGACAGGTTGCAAATTCTAGTCCGCTTGGGAGTTATAACCGGTTCTCTGGCATCTGGCATACTCGGTTATTCCACTCTAAGGATCACCAGCCAAAAACAAGCGGTGAAGTAAATGCCATTTCCTTAGTTTTTGTTCCTAATGGTCGCACTCGTGTGTGTGATGATATTTGGCCAAAGTACCAAATTATTGCTCTCTTTGATGGTTCTATTAGCTTGGCACCCATCTGTCAGGGTTATAAGAAGCCAAACCCTTACAATTAAAAATCAACCTTACGTGGACCTGGCGAGAGTGGCGGGATCATCCCTCCCGAGGATTCTGATACCCCATATACTACCGGGAGTAATTAACACTGCAGTACTCATCGCTACTTTGAGTGTCGGGTCTCTTATCCTAGCCGAGGCCGCTTTGAGCTTCCTGGGAGCAGGAGTTCCAGCACCCACCCCTTGCATGGGGCATAATGGTAGCCGAAGCAAGAGGTTACCTAAAAACAGCCTGGTGGCCGGCAATATTTCCCGGTATGTCCATATTTTTGGTAGTTCTTTCTCTTAATTTCATGGGGGATTGGCTCCGTGACAAGTTAGACCCAAGGTTGAGACAACTTTAAGTTGAATTCAATTGAAGAGAATAATGCCGGGGATCTTTATAAACGCAAAATTATAAAAACCTTTCCTTTGCTTCAAATTTGCCATTAACTACAGTACTAAACCATTTGTGAAATCTATTCAAATAAAGAAAGGGTCACCAGTTTATCAAGCCTGGCGACCCTTTCCTATAAATTCACCTCGCATTTATATTCAGCGAGACTAATAAGTCTTTCTGTATTTATTCTCTCGACGGTGGCGACGGTAAGAAGTCAGTGAGTGATACTCCCGCCGCTCCAGCTAATGAAGCTGGATTTTGCTCCAATTTCTCAGCGTTCTCTATAGCACCACTTATCACACTAAGTAACCCAAACTCAGCTTCCTGGTCCAATTCCTTAACTTGAGCTTCTAAGTCTTCAAGCTGCCCGGCAAGCTCCTCTTGTTGCTGATACAAGCCCTCAATGGAAGCAAACTTGGCGCCAATCTCCTCATCTAGAAAAGCTATTTCCTCTTCAATTGGTGACATTCGCTCCTCATAGAGTTCCTCGCGCATATTTTCAATTTCTTGTATTGCTTCTTCGCGCTCATTTTCAAAAGCCTGCTCTAGGTTGTTCCGACTATCTTCAAGTTCCCGTCGCTCTTGCTCTATAGTTTTTTGCTTTTCTTTAAATTCACTATCGACATTTTTGTGAGAATCCCGACCTTCATTTTCAAAGTCCTTCCACATCTGCTTCATTCCTCTTTCTGTATCGTTTCTCTTCTGGTCCATATCGACCCGAACCAGTTCCCACATCCCTTCTTGCTGGTCTTCTATCTCACGCTGTCGAGTTCGTTGCCATTCTTCAAACCCATCCCATAAATCCTCTTCATAACGCCTTCTTTCCTTCTCCCATGGTTCACGCTGGTCCTCAATGTCCCTTTGTTTTTGCTCTAGAACCATTCGTTCTTTATCAAGCGCCATCCTCTTCTCATGTAGAGGCCTTTGCTGATCTTCTAGTTCTCGCATGAAATTTTGCATGCCTTCCATTTGTTCTTCTATCTCTCGCACTTCTCCTCTAGCATTTTCAACCGCCTGGTTCTTGGCCTGGCGCCCTTGATCCTTAGAGTTATGAAGGTCGCTGATATGATTTTCAATATTCTCTATTTCGTCACGTATCTCTTCGGCCCTACCATCAGAGGCACCTGTGTTCGTGCCGTCATCATCGACCGTGAATTCAGCATCTAAGGCTGCTAGCTGATTATCTCTATCAGCCTCAGCATTTGCCATCAGATCTTGGATTTCTGCATCTAGTTGGCCCTGATCAGGTGCCCCTCCAGACCCAGCGTTGATTATGTCTTGCTTGGCCGCAGCCTCAGCATCCCATCGCTGCTGTAGATCGTGAATCAGGCTGTCGTATGAATTCTTCTCTGCTAAAGCTGCCGTGTAGGCAGGGTCTGCAGAAGTTGGCTGATCTGAAAGGGTATTCAGTTCAGACTCAAGATTGCTTATTTCCTGGTTAAGTGAACCAATCGCATAAGTACGGTCAAGATAGGACGGATTAGCGTAAGGCTCACCAAGTATGAATTCCGGAGTGTTAGCTAGCTCAGCTTTCCGATTCTCAACCAACGATAAAGCACCAACGTAAACCGGGTTTTCTATCGTTTGAGCCGTAGTAGTACCGTCGGCATTTGTCGTGTCAACAGTATTAGTCTCAGGGGTATTTGCTAAGGCCGATTCCGCATCAGCCAGGTTAGCCGATCTCTGCTGCCATTCAGGGTTTTGTACATTGTCCTGAAGATTTGACTCCATTGAACCGAGTACATTCTGATGGCCATTAACCTCGTTTCGCATTCCCTCGATATTTGCTATCAACTGACTTCTCTGAGCCGAATCATCATTGGCCCCTGTCTCCAAAGCTTGCAAACTCTCCATAGCCTGGGCCAATTTAGCTTCGTTGAATGCTAATTCATCTTGAAAATTAATATTGAGTTCACCCAAAGCAACTTGAGCCGCATTGGCATCTCCAGCCGCTCCGGTGGTATCAGAAGCCTGAGTTCTCTTAAGAGCTATATTTTCTGTTTGTAGGCTATAGGCTTCCCAAATATCTTCAGTCCTTTTAGCATGTTCATCCCAATTTAGTTGCCTTGGAGCAGTTTGGGTCTGCTGTTGCTCATCGCTAGCTTCACGCAGTTGGCGGCGAAGATCATCCAGTATATTGTGCTGTTCTTTGATCATCTCGGTTGTATTCTGGCCAGAGTTTGCAGAACCACCAAATTGATTTGGATCTTGTTCCGTTATGTCGCGTTTCTGCCTTCTCAGCTGCTGCGCCTGCTCTTGCAGAGGCCTCATCATGTCATGGAGTTCCATACGAGCTTCTTCTATTTGCATTTGCTCGACATCGATCTCGAAGTAAAGATCATCTATATCTTTCCAAGCTTGATGTATGGTTTCCATTTCCATGTTGAAAGGATTATTTTCCTCATATTCCCTTCTCATATCTTCTACTTGCTGCTGAGATTCTTCCCTCTCATCGTCCCAGGCTCTCCACATAGATTTTGAAACCTTTTGAGCCTCTTCTTCCTTCTCTCTCATCTCAAATTCAAGAGCTTCCCAGGTATCTTGACCGGCATCTTCTATAGCCTGCCTTTTCTCTTGCATAGCCTCTTCTAATTCTTCATGAAGTCTTTGTTGCTCTTCATGTAAGGCCCTCCCCTTATCCTCCAGCTCTCTATGTCTTTCTTGAATCTCGTTTTCAAATTCTCCCCTGGCTTGATCGCCCTCCATATAGGTGGTGTCAAAGCGTTCTCGCATCTCCTCATCAAATTGTTGGCCTATCTCTTCCGCCTCTCCGTAAAGTTCTTCTTTTTGCCTTTCTAGAGCCTCAATTTCAGCTTCAATAGGGGCTACTTGTTCTTCTATTGCTTCTATCTGATCGACAAGCGGATCAACTTGTTTGGTTTGGATTTCAAGTATTCTGGCTCGTAAATCCACCACGCCTTGAGCTTGTTCCACATCCACAATTCCGCAGGCTACAAACGCAGCTCCGACAATCCCGATAACTGATATTTTCATCAGGGCTTTTTTAAACATGTTATACAGTCCCCCAGCAATTTCTCTCATTTTGGAAAAAGATCTCGTTCATTTTACTACTTTATAAAGATTTCTTGAACGGGGTGGCAGGAAATATCCCGACAATTACCCAAACTAAAATCGTTATATGGAAATTAAACCACATATTCAGATCCTATTCATGCGTGTCTGCACCCTACTAAATTAGGTGGTTTCACCTAATTTTTATTCTGTTATTGAATTAAAATGTCAAATATCCATTTGCCTAGTAACAACAAGCATATATTTTTAAAGGATAGACACAATTGAGCAAACTAGATTTCAAGTTCAAACATACACTGCGAGTCCGATGGAAGGAATGTGACATTCAAGGAATCGCGTATTACGGAAGCTACATAGATTTCATAGATGTCGCACAAGCAGAATATTTCCGAAACCTGGGAATTCTTACTCACCAGGCAAATGATCGAAAAGTTTTTGACCTGGCCGCTGTAAAGGTAACTTTGGAGTACAAGAGTCCAGCAAGAATTGATGAGCTCATAGATATATTTTTGAAAGTAGAGAAAATAGGAAGGACAAGTATTGACAAGAGGTCAGAAATTTACAGAAGTGGCACAGACGAATTACTCTGCTCTGGTCAATCCGTTTCAGTGAATTTCGATTCTGAATTAGGAAAATCTCGTGATGTCCCAGCAGAAATTAGAGCTATAATCGACAAGTTCGAATCTACCGACACAATTTAAAAAATGAACTTATAAAGGCACATAATTGAGTAATAAAACCTACAGTCAGCCTCCCGAATTCAACCTCGATCCAGAAAAAACTTACAAAGCAGTTATTGAAATGACCAATGGGAGTAAAATCACCATTGATCTATTGTCTAAGGAGGCTCCAAAAACCGTTAACAATTTCGTGTTTCTGGCAAGGGATGGTTACTATGATGGCATTACATTTCACAGAGTAATACCTGGGTTTATGGCTCAAACGGGAGATCCAACTGGAACCGGGTCTGGAGGGCCAGGTTATAACTTTGACGACGAGTTTAACGGTGATGCAAAACATGATTCCGCTGGTATATTGTCAATGGCTAACCGTGGAGTTGTTAATGGAATGGGAACCAATGGAAGCCAGTTTTTTATAACATTCGCCCCAACACCCCATCTCGATGGTCATCATAGTGTGTTTGGACGAGTTTCAGACGGCATGGACGCTGTAAATTCAATAAAGGAACGAGACCCTGGAACGGCAACAATTCCAGGAGAGGCTATGAAATCGGTAACCATAGTCGAAAAATAACGATAGCAATCTATTGGAACAAAATTAATAACCAAACTATTGGGACATTAACCAGAGATAAATCGTGTCCAATATCAGCAACCGAAAATCTGTACCTAGTAAGTTGTATTTTCTTTATCGTTGGTGTGCTGCTCACAATTATCTCCATTTAAAGTATTCTAGAAATCTGAATGCTAATTCGTTTAAAAAATTTAGATTGACTGGTACTTCAATTTGTATTGTCAAATTCAGTAAGGCTTAAGTCAGTCCATTTCAAATTGGCACCTAGAAGGATCGCACCTCTAAGGTTCGACTCGCTAAGATCAGCCAAGGTAAGATCGGCCTCCTGAAAATCAGTGAAACCCAGGTTGGCTTTTGCAAGCTTCGCCATTTGCAGGCTAGCCCCTCTGAGCATGCATCTTCTCAAACTAGCTTGAGTCAGGTTTGCGTTATCCAATCGAGCAAATTCTAACTTGGATGAATTTAAAACAGCCTTAACTAATTTGGCACCAGAGAGATTTGTCCTAGTCATATCAGCTCCATTTAAGGCCGCTGACGTGAAATCGGAGAAACTAGCATCAGCCCCTACCAACTTCACACTCCTAAGTGTGGCCATAGTTAGGTCAGCTCTTCGAATTATTGCACCGGACAAATCAGCTCCTCTTAGATTAGCGCTGACCAAAGATGAATAACAAAGGTTTACACCTCCTGTCATAAAGGCTCCGCTCATATTAGAGCCCGTTAAATCACAGTGAGATAAATCCGAAGCATATAACCGAGCCTCCATCAGGTAAGTATCACTAAGATCTGATCCACTTAAGTCAGAGTTTCTGAGATTGGCTTCCGCGAGAATACCTTCTGAAGATTTCACATTTGACAGATTAGATCCACTTAAATTGGCGCCCCTGAAATTAATACCACGAATATCAGCACCAGACAAATCAACACCACTTAACACCGATCTATGTAAGTTCAATCCGGTTAAATCTTTTCCTGCAAGACTTCCACCTTCAGAGAAAATCTCTAGCACTTCTTTTTCAGTAAGGGTAGACACTGTATGTACCTATTTGTTTCTAAATATATATTGCCTTGCAAAGGATAATTCAATTTGCTAAAAACTTATAATAGGCTGCAGATAATTTTCGAAACTACTAATGAGTCAAAAATTGGGGAGTAAATATGCTGATCGTACAGAGAACATACACACCAAAACCTGGTGGGGGCGGTTTGGTAAGCCTTCTAAAAACTGTAAGTCAAAAGACTATTGAAGCTGGGCTGCCAGAAGTAAAAGTTTATCGGAAATTTTTGGGACCACACGGCATTATTGTGACCACACAAGAATGGGAATCTATTGAGGTTTACAATAATTCCAGAAATATGGTTAGACAAACTACCGAGATAACTTCCATCTTTAACCAAATATACCCAGTTTTAGCTTCTACACACGTCACTGAGATATTGGAATCCGTGTGATTGAAGTACCTCAAACAGTCGTACAGTGATCGGAAGGAGAGTTTAATTGAGCGCTGATAAAAAGAAAGTAGATGTATTGGTAATTGGGGCAGGTGCCTCGGGAGCAGCCTTCACTTGGAAAATGGCAAAATCGGGGATGAAAGTGATGTGTCTAGAACAAGGTGATTGGCTAAACCCCTCAACTGACTATTCAACATCCAGTACCGATTGGGAAATACACAGGCAAACAGACTTTAATCCAAATCCTAATATTAGATCCTTGGATGTAGACTACCCGATCAATGATACAGAAAGCCCCATAGCTCCCCTGATGTACAACGCTGTCGGAGGTAGTACTATCCACTGGTCTGCCCATTTTCCTAGATTAAAACCATCTGATTTCCGAGTTAAAACATTGGATAATGTTGCGGACGATTGGCCGCTGTCATATTTTGATCTTGAACCGTACTTTGCATTAAATGACGAAATGATGGGAGTTGCGGGACTCAATGGAGATACTGCTTATCCTCCAAAATCACCTCGGCAGACGCCTCCAGTGGGCTTAGGAAAACTGGGAGATAAAATCGCTTCCGGATTCGACAAATTGGACTGGCACTGGTGGCCTTCAGATTCAGCAATAAATACGGTCGAATATGACGGTCGGCCAGGCTGCAACAACTGCGGACCCTGTGACCTCGGATGTTCAATAAAAGCTAAATCAAGTACAGATGTTTCCTACTGGCCTAAAGCATTGGAGTTGGGCGCCGAATTGATTACCAACGCCCGGGTGAGAGAGATTACGGTTGATCGATTCGGGAAGGCAAAAAGTGCCATATATTATGATAGTAATGGTGAGGTAAGAGAACAAAACGCTTCAATCATCGTTCTAGCCTCAAATGGTGTTGGAACACCTAGGATTCTATTAAATTCAGCATCATCTAGATTTCCTGATGGTCTGGCCAATTCAAGTGGTCTCGTAGGAAAGAACTTGATGTTCCATCCTTATTCGATAGTCACCGGCCTATTTGAGGAGGATTTGGAAGGACATAAAGGACCAACCCCCTTGAATATAATGAGTTCCGAGTTTTACGAAACAGATCCTACCCGAGATTTCATGAGGGGATATGCCTATCAAGTGGTCCGGTCATTAGCCCCTTTGGCAACAGCTCTTAGTGGGCACGTCCCATGGGGTGAAAATCACCATGAAGTTTTCAAAAAGCGATTCAATAGAACTATAACATTCGCCGTGATAGGCGAAGATTTACCAGAAATTCATAATAAAGTCACGATAGACCCAGAACTTACAGATTCTTTTGGTATACCGTCCCCAAAAATTGAATATAAGCTGAGTGAGAATAGCCGCAAAATGCTGGATCATGGCATCGGAACAGCCACTCAAGTCTTGAAAACAGCAGGTGCGTTAGAAATAACACATGATCCTCTAAAACGAGAGGCCGGATGGCATCTGATGGGAACAGCGAAAATGGGAACCAACGAGGATAAATCTGTAGTAAACAAGTATGGTCAAACTCACGATGTAGATAACTTATTTATTATCGATGGAAGTATATTTGTTACCGCCGGAGCAGTTAATCCAACCTCCACTATCCAAGCTTTAGCGCTATACATCGCAGATCACATTGTATCCAAATCGGGAAAATTCTTAACCCAATAACACAGATTTAATGGAACCCACCTTATGAGAACACTATCAAAAAACAACGCTGATATTTTAGGCGAAATAGTAGATTTACTTATACCAGCAAAGGAGAATCTACCTTCTCCTTCAAAAATTAATGTTGTGGACCACATAGACGATGCCCTTTCAAACACTCCTAAATTAAAGCGAATTTTTGTCGAAGGCCTTAGTGAAATCAACAATGAAAAGTTTTTGTCTTTACCAAAAATAGAACAAATTGCCTTGTTGAAAAAATATGAATCATCCAACGAAGCTTTTTTTTCGCAACTCCTGCGCCATACCTACAACGCATATTACACAAACCCAATAGTTACCGCCGGAATCGGCATGACGGGAAAACCGCCACAACCCATGGGTTACACCTTGGAAAAAGGCAACCTCACATTATTGGATAAAGTTATAAAGAAAGGACAAATTTGGAGGAACCCATAGCCATATGTGTCTAAAATCCTTCCCAAAATTTGTCAAAGAATCCAAATGGTCTCCGAACTCTAGGCGGGCCTGAAACATTTTATTTCTCATGACATGAATATTTTCTCGGTAACTTGGATGGTCAGCTAAATCATTCAACTCATTGGGATCGATTACCAGGTTGAATAATTGGGTCGACCGAACTCCTTTTACGTTGTATTCAATCAGCTTCCAGCCCTGATGTACCACCGCTCTCTGGATATCCTTATAGGCATGGTATAGGTAATCACGTGGGCCTATCTCATTTTCTTTTATAGCGCTAATCATGCTTTTACCCAGAACGCTTTCAGGAATATCAATATTGATCATGTCACATATAGTGGGATATATATCCGTTGTATAAACCAAGGACTCTCGAGCCACATTACTGGGTATTCCAGGCCCACAAAAAAATCATTGGTATATATACACTATGATCATATAAATTTTGTTTCCCAAAAAGACCATGTCTACCTAGAGCAAGCCCGTTGTCTCCCGCAAAAACTATGATGGTTTTATCAATCTGATCCGATGCTTTTAGCGCTTCCAAAATAACTCCTACCTGTGAGTCAAGATGAGACACCATGGCATAATATTCAGCGATATGGCATTTTAATTCAAATTCCTCTCTAGGAATTGTTACCAAAGGTTCATCTCTAGCATCAAGTTCGCCATTGTCAAACGGGTGCTCGCTCATGAAATTTTCCTCAATTCCTATATCCTCAGGAGGATACATATCGTAAAACTGCTGAGGAGTAGTTCGAGGATCATGCGGTGCCACAAAAGCTATATAGCAAAAGAAAGGGTTTCCCTTGTCGTAATTTAAAATAAAGTCTTCGGCCTGGCTTGCAACTAAGTTGCTAGAATGTTCTCCCGTATGAACATGATCGGCTATCTTCTCTTCCACTAAAGCAGGGACTCGATAAGATTGGACTCTAGCCTTATAGGTTTCAACAGGTTCGTACTGGTGCACCGGAACCATGTCTTTGGATATACGTCCAGGATATGTCCCCGATGGATCATAAGAATGGACCGGTACCATCCAATGATCATATCCACCTCCAAAATAGATGTCGGCTCCATCTTGAAAGCTACGCGTATATGATTCTGTCCCGTTATGCCATTTACCAGTCCCCCAAGAATGGTATCCAGCTTTACCTAAAGTCTCTCCCAGCATAATGTGATCCTCTGGTATATGCTCTCCGGAATCTTCAAGGTGAAATAGTGTTCGCCCGGTCATCAACATAGCCCTACTCGGCATGCATACCGCCGTATCAGTTCCTCCCATAATGTAAGCATTGGTAAGCGAAGTACCATTTTGTACAAGCCAATCAATATTAGGAGTCGAGATGTTTTTATTGCCAAGAGCGTGAACAGTATCGAACCGTTGATCGTCAGTAAAAATTACTTAAATGTTAGGCTTTGACATCATTTACCAATATAGGTTGGTTTTCTTTTTTCCAGGAAAGCTCTAACAGCTTCCTTTTGGTCCTCAGTGTCATAAAGCATTTCCCCCGCCGAATCCTCGTCAGAAACTATATCGTTCCAGTCATGCATCCGAACCCGAAGTAATTGCTTTGTTTGCCTAACCGCCAAAGGTGGATTCTCAGCAATCTCAATCGCTAAATCCATACATTCATCCAGTAAATCTAAAGAGGCGACAACAGCATTCACCAGGCCTTTCGACAAGGCCCATTCAGCATCATATATTTTCCCAGTCAATGACATTTCTGCCGCAATACCATGTCCAGCTATAGCCTTGATGGTAGCAGAGGCCGCAGTATCAGGGACTAGTCCTCGCTTAACAAAAATTGCTGAAAATCTTGATCTCTCCGTAGCGATCCTAATATCACTGGCGAGAGCAATAGATAATCCAGCTCCCACTGCCGCCCCGTTTACTGCAGCGATCACTGGTTGCGGTAAATTACGAATAGCTGGAGCCAGTTCCTGTATCCTTCGGCGTCCTGGAGCAGATTTACCTTTTCCCCTTCTGTTTTCCGATCCAGAGGAACCCATTCGAGACAAATCCGCGCCAGAGCAAAATGCATTACCATTTCCGGTAATGACTAACACACGAATTTCAGGAAATAGATTTGGCAATTCATCCAAAATCTCGTGAATTTCCAAAGTTAGTTCACGGTTTAACGCATTCATGACCTCAGGCCTGTCCAGGGTTAAGAATCCGATATGGTCATTTACGCTAAACGTCAGATTTTTATAATTCTTCATTTTAGTTTCCTTTGGTTGCGTAATGATATTGGCCAGAACTATAAAAAATACCCAACCAGTAGGTAACTCAATGATATTGACTTACCTACCGTAACACCAAATTTAAGGCTCTTTCCAAATAAGTCTGAGCCAACTGTAACTTATAACCATTTTGGCCAAGAATTTTTGCATCAGCAAAAGCCTCAGCACTAATTGCCTGCACATTAATATCATCCACACAATATCCGATTAATTTTCGCTCCGTTGAAGTCAAATGCCAAGGGGTAGGAGCGACGCCTCCCGCTGCTATTCCAACCTCAGTAATTAATCCGTTTTCCATTTTGGCCATAGCAGCTATGCTTGCAATTGCGAAGTCCATCGATTGTCGTTCTTTTGCCTTAAGAAAAACGTTTTTCCCACCCATTGATTCTTTTGGTATCTGCACTGAGATTAAAATATCTCCTGGCTCCAGAATATTCTCTCTAGTTACGTCAACTTCAGGTCCGATAAAAAAATCCCTAATAGGCATAGTAACTCTTTGAAAATTCCTGAAAATATCTACCTTTGCCTTTAAAGCAACCAAGACTGTTGCGGAATCCGAAGGATGGACGATGTAGCAAGAATCCCCTCCCCCCAAAATCGCATTATATTTATTGGAGCCTCCGATCGCGAAACATTTATCTCCACCTTTTTTAAGACAATTAAATCGGACGTTCCGATAGTACCAACACCTTGGCCTTTGACATAAATTACCCCCTAAGGTAGCAATATTCCGTATTTGTGGAGTAGCGATGGAAATTGCCGCTTCTGCCAAACTTTTTATTCTAGATTCAATATTCGTATCACTGGCAATCTCATCAAGAGTAACCATGGATCCTATCGTTATTCCAGAATCATTCCATACAATTCCAGACATATCTTTAATATCTGACGCACTGATCAGCAATTCTGGTTCAATGACACCTTGCTTCATTTCAGTCATTAGGTCAGTACCACCAGCCAAAAGATACCCTCGACCAACACCGCTCAGGAGCTTTGAGGCTCCCTCTAATTCAGTTGGTTTGTAAAATGTGAAAGTTTTCATCGAAGTTTTCTCAGCGCTGTTAAAACATTATCCGGTGTAAAAGGCAAATGATTTAGCCTTACGCCAGTAGCATGATACAAAGCGTTAGCGATGGTTGGGGCAGGAGCAATACACGGAGTTTCCCCCAAGGATTTAGCCCCAAAAGGACCAACAGGGTCTATTGAATCCGCAAAAATAACCTCTATTTCCGGGTACTCCATTATGGTAGGGCTTTTATGTTCCAAAAAACTAGCATTGAGAGTCACTCCACTCAAATCATCAATTTCCATATCTTCCAGAAAAGTAAATCCCATCATTTGAGAAATTCCACCACGCACCTGACTTTCGGCCATTCTTGGATTAATTATCGTACCTGAATCATGCGCAGCAACATATTTGATAACTTTTACATAGCCTGTTTCTATATCCACTTCGATTTCTGCAAAATGGGCTCCAAATGAATTAACTATGTAGTCTCTACTTCCCGGAGTGACAGAAACAGTGGTTTTAAGTAAACCTGATTTTTTTGCCAAATCTGTGAAATTGACTTCATCGCCTCTAGCAGAACACACCCCTTCGGGGGTGATATACAAACCCTCTGTATCAGTTAATCCTATTACCTCTGAGGCTGCCTCAATAACAATCTGGGCAAGTTGGTTAGCGGCCCGAACGGCCGCCTGTCCAGCAGAAAAGGTAAGAGTTGAGCCGGCTGTCATTGGAGATTGAGGAGTATTGTCCGTATTCCCACTGTTAAGTCTTACCATTTGGGGCAATACACCTAACGTGTCGGCAGCCATTTGTAAAACGACGGTTGAGCTACCCTCGCCAACATCCATGAAACCAACATTTAAAGTAAAAAACCCGTCTTCATCTAGAGACATTTTCGCCTTTGATTGACCTCCTGGGCCACCTCGGTAAATAAACATACTCATCCCGATTCCTCTCTTGATGAATCCGGTAGGAGTTTGAATTTGATCCCTTCTTTCCCAGCCAATTGCATCAGCGCCAAGGATTAGGCATTGCCGTAATTCATTACTGGAAAAAGGGATTCCACCCTCTACAGGTTGAGTGTCAATTATCTGGTTTTTCGGTGTCGTCCTCTCTCCAGGTTGTCCTTCAGGGCCTACATGATTCATGAGACGAAATTTCAGAGGGTCGATGCTCAATTTATCAGCAACTTGATCTGACAAAGACTCCAAGGCAAAATGACCTTGAGGTGCCCCTAATGCTCGATAAGATCCTGCGGTAGGGGTATTTGTGTACACGATCTGACCTTCATATTTCACGTTGGGACACCTGTAAAGATAAAGAGCTCCCTGACCTGCCCTTCTAACCACCCCTGGACCTGATGAAAGATATGCCCCCGTATCCATAACTGTTTTAGCATGTACTGCAGTAACAGTTCCATCTTTTTTGACACCCATTTTTATTTTTGTAAAAGTAGAGTGCCTTCTTCTTCCAGCCAAGAATTCTTCTTCTCTACTTAGTTCCAATTTGACTGGCCTACCTGTTCTCATGGATAACAAGGCTGCCAAAACTGAAGTTCGAGTTTCATCTTTACTGCCATAACCTCCCCCCATTACAGGTCCTATAACAGTAATATTATTAGGATTCACATCCAAAGCAGAAGCCAAAATAGCTTTATCTGCATGAATCCCTCTGCTAGGTTTCCACATTGTGAGTCTAGTTCCATCCCATGATGCAAGCGCCGCACGTGGTTCTAGAGAAGCCGGATGATGGCCTGGTGTAGTGAATGAATCTTCTACGATGTAGTCTGCTTGATCAAAACCTTCTTCAACATTTCCTCTTGCCTCAACAATGGGCCCTCCATTAACTACATTTCCTTGAGTATGTATCTTAGGGTTTCCCTTTTTCATAGAAGTATCCATATTCGTTGAGAATGGTAATACCTCATATGAAACCTTGATTAAGTCTATGGCGGCATCGGCCTCATATACGTTAACTGCCGCAACTACCGCAATCTCGTCTCCAACAAATCGCACTTTGGTATCCAAAATTGGCACATCCGGAGCTACCTTGCCTTCACCTACATTAAATGGGGTCAAAATATCGTGAACCCCCACCATATTCAAAGCCGGTTGCACATCAATACTCAAAATGTTGGCATGGGGATGCGGGCTCCTAAGCACCCGTGCGTGAAGCATATCTGGCAAAGATAGATCCGCAGTATATTTGGCAATGCCTAGTACTTTATCTCTCAAATCTACCCGCTGAAAAGAAGTGCCTACGGATGGTGGGTGGGCATTTTGATCAACCATCAGCCTTAATGCCTATGGCGCCTACAACTGAATCTATAATGGCTCCATAGGCATTGCAGCGACATAAATTTCCTGCTAAAGCCAGCCTTATTTCTTCCACAGAAACATTTCTTCGTGATTCGAAAAGTGGATATGCACCCATGATGAATCCAGGCGTACAGTAGCCACACTGACCTCCATCATTCTCAATAAAAGAAATTTGTAATGGATGTAATATATTCCCTTGGTTCAATCCTTCGATAGTTTTGATCTCAGAAGAGGCTATTTTTACAGCTAGAATTTGGCATGAATTTACGGCTTTACCGTCAAGTGTGACTGTGCAGGCACCGCACTCACCTAAATCACACCCTTTTTTGGCCCCCGTTAGATTTAATTTATCTCGAAGAATATCTAATAAAGTAAATCTATTATCTATATCTAAAGTGTGCTCCTTTCCGTTTATTTTAAACGCTACCTGCGTGACATTATTTTCCATTTTTATTCAGACACTGGCAAAATGAGAATCCACATAGGTTCTTTCCCTACCTCAAACCTTTCAATGAATTGAAGGTTACCCGTATCACTTATTCTGAAAGCTGAGATAAACCCTGTTGCAAGCCCGGCTGAATATAGAAATTGGCCCTTCCCGTCTATATCCAATACTCTAGGAATGGCCTCAGTTTGAGTTCTTCCAATGGACTTTAACTGCCCATTATTTGAGTTAATCGAAAATCCGGCCACTGAATTATGTCCCCTATTAGGAGCATAGAGGAATTTACCATCGGGAGTTATTTTGATCTGAGCACAAGTATTTATCCCCGCATAGTGGGCAGGCAAAGTCGAGATAGTATGCACTTCCTCCATATCCCCTTCATTGTACCTGTAGGAAGTTACAGTACTTTCTTGTTCATTAGAGAAAAAAACATACTCCCCACTAGGATGGAAAGTATAATGCCTTGGCCCTCTATTATCCGGTTGTTCAACAAATGCTCTTTCCGATGAGCTAAGCATCCCAGTATCTTCATTGAAATTATATTTCAAAATCGTGTTTATACCTTTTTCCCCGGCAATATGCGAAAGTAAAACATGAGAATTATCAGGGTCTGTGAAAATACAATGTGCTCCATTCCCGGTCTCCATCCAGACTTTTTCCCCAGTGAAAATACCCTTGTCGGTCGAATGTACAGAAACTGCGCCAGCTTCATAGTAAGCAGACAGAATATATCTGTTTGTTTTATCCAATGAAATGTAGCAAGGGTCGCCTCGAAGTTTCGGTCCATCGTCTACATGAATTAAATCTCCGGTCAAACTATTAAATCTATAAGATGTGACACAAGGTAAATCTCTTCTACCTACGAAAAGAAGCGAGTTATCGAGGTCAGCTGCCAATG
>QGNN01000041.1 GCA_003228105.1 Chloroflexota bacterium | reverse complement strand
AGACCACGCCACTCATATCGGTTGAAGAAGCTGTAACCGCTATGAAAAAGGCAGCTGAAATAACCTATGCTCCCCCTGGGAGTTAAATAGGTAGTACAAAGCAATTTCAATACCTCATATACTTAATGGATATATGAGGTATTTTTGTTGGTGATATGGTTTCAGGCCACCCCTGATCAATAAAGTATGGAGTATGTTTATGTATGGGACGATATTTAACCTAGATGTAAAAGAAGGTTGTGAACAAGAACTGATGGCCAATTTCGATAAGTTAGAAAACCCTCCAGGGGCGGTGGCTTTTTTTTTAATGAAACCAGATAAAATGAATTCTGAGTTAATTGGTGTAGCGGTGTTTGAAAGCCGCGATGCTTATGTCAAAAACGCTAATAGACCGGAACAACATCAAAACTTCACTAATATGATGCAGTATCTCACTTCTGAACCAGCATGGAATGATGGGGAATATTTGATAGGGAAGGTCTCGTAAAGATTAGTCCATTATTTAGAAATTTTTAAAGATATGGAATATCCAGGAAATTCATTCGATCAAGAAGATGAATCGGATGATTCTTTGTTCTATTCCGAGGCAAGACTGGTCGTTCACATTGATGACGCTGCCATCACCCAATTAAAAAAGTACCTTTTCAGTCAATTGCGGGAAAGATGCACGCTGCTAGATCTAATGAGTAGCTGGCGTTCTCATATTCCCGATGGGCCCACTACGCTTGATTTATACGGGTTAGGACTGAATCGAGAAGAAATGTCCAACAATCCTCAGCTTGACCACTCGATTATAAAGGATATAAACAATGATCCAAATTTGCCTTATGAAGACAATAAATTCGATGCGGCCATGGTTATTGTTTCAATCCAATATATGACGGACCCGATTTCTGTATTCAGTGAAGTCAACAGGATTTTGAAAAAAGATTGTAAATTTCACGTCGTCTACTCAAACCGTATGTTTCCCACAAAGGCCACAATAATATGGAAAGTATTCGATAATATCGAAAGAGCTAGTTTGGTTGGGAGTTATTTCGCCCAATCCGGTTCATGGAGCGTCCCTAATGCAGTAGATCTTAGCCCTGTCGGTGATGTTACATATGATCCTCTATTTGTCGTGTCTGCGCAAAAGAAATAAACAATGCGAAACCCAGTATCTTCATCGCTAAATTAGGTATAATTCTGCAAATTGAGTCTAAGAAGTAACTTGCTAAGGTGCCAAAATTGACTACACTGAAATCTGAATCGGATCTAATAAAACGTTGTCCAGTTGTCTATGACGTTATAGTGGTAGGTGCTGGGTTTGCTGGCATGTATATGCTACATGAACTAAGGAAAACAGGCCTAAACGTACTTGTTTTGGAAGAGGCAACAGGAGTCGGGGGTACCTGGTATTGGAACAGATACCCAGGGGCGAGGTGTGATGTGGAGAGTATGGAGTATTCCTATTCTTTTTCCGAAGAATTGCAACAGGAATGGAATTGGAGCCATAGATTTTCCACCCAGCCTGAAATATTGGAATATGCTAACCATGTAGCAGACAGATTTGATTTGCGGAAGCATATCAAATTCCATACTAGGGTCACCTCAGTTAGATATGACCAACACAAACAAAAATGGTTGTTGAAATCCTCTTCGAAAGAAGAATTTCAAGGCAGGTTTTGTGTGATGGCTACAGGAACTCTTTCATCTGTGAATGAACCGAAATTTAAAGGCATCGAAGAATATCAAGGGGACTGGTATATCACTGGCAAATGGCCTCATAGTGGAATCGATTTCTCGGGCAAAACTGTCGGTATCATCGGAACTGGCTCCACCGCAGTTCAAGCAATACCAGTAATAGCCAAAGAAGCTAAACATTTAACCGTTTTCCAAAGGACTGCAAATTATTCCATTCCGGCGAAGAATCGGCCTTTGATTGAAAGTGAGATGGAAGGCGTAAAAAGCAGGTATTCTGAAATAAGAGCAGAGGCAAAAGCAAACCGCGCCGGAATAGCATCTTTGAAGGCTGGAAACGATTCGGCCCTATCAGTTTCCGAAACCACCAGAACCCAAGAATACCAGAAGAGATGGGACGAAGGAGGAACAGGTTTCACCGCTGCTTATTCCGATATTGGAACTAGCGATGACGCTAATTTCACGGCGGCGGAATTTGTTAGAAATAAAATACGGGAAACAGTTCAAGATTCTGAAACGGCAGAACTACTTACCCCGACAAACACTATTGGTTGTAAACGTTTGTGTGCTGATACGGATTATTATGAAACTTATAACCGTAGCAACGTGACTCTCCTTGATGTCAATTCTGACCCCATACAAGGCCTGGTGAAAGAAGGTATTCAAACGAAAAAGAAGATCTATGGATTCGACATCGTTGTTTTCGCTATTGGATTTGATGCTATGACTGGAGCTCTACTGTCAATGAATATAACGGGAAAAGACGGGCACAATCTGAAACAAATTTGGTCAGAAGGACCAAAAAACTATCTTGGGCTAAGTATGTCAGGATTCCCAAATATGTTCACTATAACGGGGCCTGGTAGCCCTTCTGTCCTATCCAATATGATGACTTCAATTGAACAGCATGTGGAGTGGATAAGAGATTGCATAAATTATATGGAACAAGGTGGCCACTCTGAAATCGAAGCAGAGTTAACTGCTGAAGAATATTGGACTAACCACGTAGAGGAAATTGCCGGGAATACCCTGAGATATACTTGTAATTCATGGTACCTTGGAGCCAATATACCTGGTAAAAAACGAGTGTTCATGCCGTACGCTGGAGGCATACCACCATACCGAGAGTATTGTGAGGAGGTAGCAAAAAACAGCTATGATGGATTTAAAATCTCATAGGAACAAAGAAATTTGACCTTCTCACTAGCAATAAATTTAGGTTTTAGGAGATGGTCAGATTTTAGAGGGCGATCCACTAGGGGTGAGATATGGTTTTTCATTTTATTTGAAACAATTTGCAGTTTGCCTTTAATTATTATGGACGCCGTTTTATTTAGTTCCTTACCCTTTTTACCCCTGACTACCGTGTTTTGGATTTCGGTGCTATCCCCGACTTTTGCAATAAGTGTAAGACGCCTTCATGACCAAAACAAAAGATGGTGGTGGTTACTTTTATGGCTAATACCTGTTTTCGGGTGGGCTGCCATGGTAAAAATTTATTGCAGCCCTACTTCAGCATACCGATAAAACACTGGGTTATATCTGATATATTTCCTCTGTATTTTTTGAAAACAACCTTTCGATTTCAAATTCGGAATAATTACTAGTTATCTTACGATAGGCCTTAACCACGTCACCATATTCACTCCAGAGGCTGTCGATAGGCCAATTCGTGGCGAATAAAGACCGCTTTATTCCGAAAAGTTCGATGCATGTTTCAACATACGGTCTAATAGATTCAGTAGTCCAGTTATTGTCCCCCATACCAAGTCCTGATATTTTGCAGTAAATGTTGTCAAAATTTGAAATCTTTTCCATTCCGGCCTTCCAATTCCCGAAATATTCAATGTTTCGTTTCGAGGGAAACCCGGCGTGATCGAGTACAATTTTTATATTAGGGTAGGTTTGGGCCAAATTGGCAAGATTCTCCATATCTTGCAATTGTGCAGCAATACTGGAAACGAGATTGTATTTTTCAAGTAGACTGTACCCTCGCCTGAATTGCCTGTTCACTAGATATTCTCCGTATGAAAAATCCCGGACACCTTTGAAATTATTGTGTTCCAAATGGCGTTCTATTACATCACCTGCTTTGCTATCTCTTAGGTCTACATGTCCGACTATTGCGTTTGGAACCCCTGTGCTTTGATAAACTTCTTGCAACCATTTAGTTTCTTCGACTGGGTCGTTCGAACCTATAGCTGCCTGCACATGTACCGCCTTAGTCACGCCATGAACCGCTGAGTCTTCCAGGAAGTTTTCGGCTAGATAATTTTTGGAGCCCAATATTCGGGTTTGTGATCCCAAAAAGGGATGATCTTCACCAGGTTGCCAATGCCCGTAGTAAAGTCTGGGATGTTTCATATCGTAGAAGTGCACGTGGGCATCGACGAATTCGAATACATCCGAACTCATACCGTAGCACCTCCGTCTACAACAAGATGAGTGCCGGTGATAAAAGATGCTTCATCTGACGCTAGAAATAGGGCTGCATACGCGACTTCTTCTGGTTGGCCAACCCTATTAAGGAAACTCCCTTGTCCTGCTTTTTCCAAGAATTCATCTCTGTCTGCATTTTCGAAAGCTATATGTTTTTCAGTGGCAGGGGTATAGATGGCCCCCGGACAAACAGCGTTAACTCTTACTTTGAATTCAGCGAGATCCATCGCCAAACATCGAGTCAGCTGCAATAAGGCGCCTTTGGAGGTGTTGTAAGGCACAAAAGCCGGTTGAGCAATAAATCCACTGACAGATGCAATATTAACTATGTTTGGGGATGCGGATCTTTTTAGATACGGGAGGGTGTGCTTTACAGTACTGGAGGCTCCGATGACATTGACTCCGAACACTGTTTCCCAATCTTTGAGGGTAACATCTTCCAACCTGCCGAACACAAATGCAGCAGCATCATTGACTAGGATATCAACCCCGCCCAGGAATGATGCCGAGGCCGATACCATTTCACATACGCTTTCTTCGGATGATACATCGGTAGTAATAGTCGTGGCTTGCCCCCCTTCCGACTGTATCTGATATAAAGTTTCCAGAGAGGCCGATTCATCTATGTCGGCCACCACTACCGATGCACCTTCTTTTGCGAAGACAGTACATATAGCCCTTCCTATCCCTGAAGCCCCGCCAGTAACAATCACTTTTTTCGACTTTAACCTCATCCTGTGTCTCTACTCCTTAATCAAGGTGAAAAACTTCATTAAGCTCTACCATAGGGAGGTCAGGCGTTGAGCTTTCAATAATTTCAAAATATGGCGACATTACTTCTTGCCATTGGGTGTTGATTGGCTCTTCGGACATTCCCGCAAGAGACTTAGGGAAAGATTCTCTAGCTTCAAAATAACCAAACAATAGACCGTCAGGTCTGATGAATAAAGAATAGTTATTCCATCCATGTTTGACCAAAGCGGTTTTCATTTCCTTCCACACATTTTGGTGGTGGGTTTTGTATTCTTCTATATACTCTTCTCGTACTTTCAGTAAAAACCCAACCCTTTTCATCTTTACCTTGCCTCATTCACCAAATAACAAAGTGCCAGCAATAGATACAACAGATGTTTTGTTCTGATCTGCTGGACATTGATCATACCCAACGCTGTACCCTTTGCAGCCGCTCAAAATTTTCCCCATCAGGTATATGGGAGTAAGTCCGCAAATTTTTCTTACATCTTCTTCTTGAACACTCGTTTCAAAAAAATTATTAGGATCACCTTGTTCAATACTTGCTAGAGAAATATGGTCTTTTGATGCTAGATTCGCAAGGGATAAATCATCTATAGGGGCTGCGTCGCCAAACTCCGGGCCAACATGTGCTAAATCTCCTGCCGCAATTACCAAAGTTCGCGCTCTTTTGCGATATTCGGAGATTGAGTCAATCACATTACTAATGGTTTGATCAGTGTCAGGTTGTTGTTTGTCGATAATAAATTTCTGAAAGGAACCACATAATATCGGCAGTAATTTGAACTGTTTTCCTCTCATGGAATTGTGAAGCCAGGTCAAGGCTAGTTCAATGGAATGCTCTTTGAGATGATGTAATTCCTCATTGTAGGGATCTTTTCCTGTAATGGCAGCCTCTACCAATTTGATCCCTTCTAAGTCTGTTTCCAGCTCTGAGTAGGGAGTTTGGTAGTTTTGCATAGTGGGGGTTATGGACCCTAAACCGCCGGTGTGATCTGTTCCTAGAATGACCACCTGTTCAATGCCATCCAAATTCTCTTCACTTTCCTTCCACAACTCGGCATAGGTGGCGTAGCCTCTCGCGAAATCAATATGTGGTGATAGCAGTCCTTGTAGGGCCCCATCATATTTATCCGACTGACCCGACCGTCTGAATTTTGACTTGCTCTCTTCAATGAAAAGGTCTAGATCAGAAGTTGTGGCAGGATATATTGTGCCTGCGAAAGACATTGGGCGATTTTTAGAATTCCGATACTTTTGGATGGCCTTATTTTTTTCACCAGCAAACTTACCGTTTTCCAATAACAAAGCGTCATCCAATTGTTCAATAAGTTTATAGATTCTTTCTTCGCCTATTGAGATACCTTGGAGTAATAAACCACCATTAATTGATGGGAGTGTTCTCGTCCCGTCACATAATAGAAGTATGGGAGTTAGGTTTTGAGGTATTTGTACGGCGGCCTTTGCCAGCCCTAGATCATCTTCAAGGTGCAGAAAAACTCCATCCTGCCTTTGTATCCATCGAGGAGATAAATCTCTTAACTGAGGTTTTACTGGTAATTGTTTTGCCATTTTATTGTCCTGATAAACATCCTAACGATCAGAAAGAAAAGTATCAGTTACCTTGACGGAATAAGCAATACTAGTAAGGAAATCTCCATGATTGAGTGTCTTTTGCTGTGCTATAATTCGGCTCGCTGAACCGATCGAAAACAACTCCAAAAGGTTGTTATTCATATCAAAACATTATGTAGATGACTGTAATATGCCTGCTTTCGAAGATTTAAAAATTTTTTCTGGTAATTCTCATCCTAAACTCGCAGCTGATATTTGTGATTATTTACGTATTCCCTTAGGTGAGTGTGACGTTTTTAAATTCAGTAATGACAACACATTCGTAAGTTTCAAAGAAAATATCAGAGAAAAGGATGTTTTTTTGGTGCAGACTTTCTGCCAGCCGGTTAATGACCATATAATGGAGCTTTTGGTCATGATAGATGCTGCGAAAAGAGCATCTGCTGGTCGCATAACGGCTGTTATACCACATTATTCTTATGGACGTAGTGACAAGAAAGATCAGCCTAGGGTACCAATAACGGCTCGGTTGGTTGCAAACTTACTCACAGTCGCTGGGGCCGATAGGGTTTTAACGGTGGATCTTCATGCGGGTCAAATACAGGGTTTTTTCAATATACCGGTTGATGAGTTATCTGCTGTGCAAATGTTGGCTGGGTATTTCAAAAATAATGACATAGGCATCGAGGTGGCTTCTGCTACTGACGCAGGTGATGTTAAAAGAACCAGAGATACTGCCAGATTTTTGAATGTTGGTATGTCATTGGTGGAGAAGCATAGAATAGGCAATGAGGATCGAGTCGAAGCTGTGAGCTTGATTGGAGATGTCAAAAATAAGACCGCATTGATTGTTGATGACGAGTTAGGCACAGGCGGGACTGTGATAGCAACAGCACAGGCCTTAAAAAAACATGGGGCGCATGCTATTTATTGTGCTGTAACTCATCCTGTGCTATCTGGGGAGGCTAGCGAAATATTGGGGCAGAGCGACGTCATTGAAACCGTTGTTACTGATACATTACCTGTACCAGGCCAAAAAAACGGTCCGAAATTAACAGTCCTTTCCATCGCTCCTATGCTGGGGGAGGCGATTCACAGAATCCATGGTGGCCTTTCAGTGGGGGCAATGTTTGAGTCTTAGACTCCATTAACTTTGGATCATAACCGCTGGTGCTCATAAATGTGCTAGTCGTATAATTCTTCATGAAATACGGGACTGGTAACAAAACACAATGGCCTTTTTAAAAGCGATAACTAACATACTGGGTAGCTCTGACGGAAAAGCCCTAGATAAACTTAGACCTTTGGTTGACCAAATAAACGCTTTAGAAGTTGTATATGAGGCGAAATCGGTATGGGAATTAAAAGACGTATCAAATACCCTAAGAAATAATTTTAACGAAGGGATGTCACTCGACGATTTACTACCTGATGCGTTTGCTGCGGCCAGAGAGGCCGCTAAAAGGACCTTGAGCCAAAGGCATTTTGATGTTCAATTACTGGGTGGGATAGTTCTACACCAAGGTAAAATTGCCGAAATGCGGACTGGTGAAGGAAAAACCTTGGTTGCAACTTTGCCTGCCTTTCTCAATTCACTATCAGGCCAAGGAGTCCATGTTGTCACAGTAAATGATTATTTGGCTAAAAGAGACGCGGAGTGGATGGGTGCAATCTACAACTCATTGGGAGTTTCCGTCTCTGCTTTACAACATGATTACGCTTCTTTATTTCATCCGGATGACTTCGATGGAAATACTGTTAAAGAAAAGAGGATTACCCGACAAGAGGCTTACGGGGCAGATATAACCTATGGGACAAACAATGATTTTGGTTTTGATTATTTAAGAGACAATATGGTGGATATTGCTGAGAGAAGGGTTCAAAGAGGGCGAGCTTTCGCCATAGTGGATGAAGTTGATAATATTTTGGTTGATGAAGCCAGGACACCTTTGATAATAAGTGGTCCGTCAGAGCAAAATCCCAATGAATATTCCACATATGCCAAGATCGTTCCTAGTTTAAGAGAAGAAGAAGATTATTCGGTAGAGGAAAAGCACCGATCAGTCTCATTAACTCAAAACGGTATAGCGAAGATCGAAAAATTTCTAAAAATCGACAATCTATATGACACTGAAAATTTCGGACAAGCTCATTTTGTAGAAAATGCTGTCCGGGCTGAAGTTATTTACAAAAAGGATAGAGAATACGTAGTGAAAGATGGGAAGGTTGTGATTGTGGATGAATTCACCGGGCGGTTGATGGAAGGCAGAAGGTATTCTGATGGACTTCATCAAGCCCTTGAAGCGAAGGAAAATATCGCTGTGCAAAGGGAATCTGTGACTTATGCCACGATTACCCTTCAAAACTATTTTAGATTGTATTCAAAACTATCTGGCATGACTGGTACTGCAGCGACAGAGGCAGAGGAATTCTGGAAGATCTATAAGTTGGAGGTTCTCAGCGTCCCTACTAATAATCCAATTATGAGAACTGACCATGGGGATTTGATATATCGAGACCAAGCGGCTAAATATAACGCTGTAGTAAAAGAGATCAAATTTAGAGTCGAAAAAGGCCAGCCTGTATTAGTAGGTACCACTGACATAGATAGATCAGAAGTTCTGAGTTCTTTGTTAAAAAAACAAGGAGTTAAGCACGAGGTATTAAATGCGAAGCAGCATGATAGAGAAGCGACGATTATCGCCGAGGCCGGCCGGCCTGGGGCTGTAACAGTGGCTACAAATATGGCAGGACGGGGAACAGATATAGTTCTCGGGGGCGCAATGGAGCCGGAATCAGAGGATGGAGCCCAATGGGAAAAAGACCATGCCCACGTACTGGGCGTCGGTGGCCTTTACATAATTGGTACAGAAAGGCACGAAGCTAGACGGATAGATAATCAATTGAGAGGTAGGTCAGGGCGACAAGGCGATCCCGGAGAAACCAGATTTTTCTGTGCCTTGGATGACGATTTAGTCAGAAGGTTTGGTGGGGATAGGATCCAGACGATTATGGATTGGGCAGGGATGGATGATGAAACCCCAATTGAGAATAAGATGATTTCAAGATCTATTGAAGGTGCTCAAGTTAAAGTCGAGTCGTTCCATTTTGATATGCGTAAGAATTTAGTCGAATATGACGATGTAGTTAACTCGCATAGAGACGTTATTTATGAACAGAGAGATGCTGTTTTAGACGGTGTAGAACTACGGCCTAGGATACAACGGATGATTGAAGAAGAATGTGAGGCAATAATCACCGATGGCATGTCGAGTGCCGCGACCGAAAATTGGAATATTCAAAATGTGACAACGAGCGTCGAGAGGATAATCCCACTCACTGGAGACCTGACCGATCCGGAATATGTTTTCAGTTCTGGAAAAAAAAATTACTCAGATCAGGTAAGAGATCAAATAGGAAAAACATACAGTAGTTTTGAAGCGGTACTTGGAGATGATAACGCGAGATCCATTGAAAGATACATCATGCTTAGAACGATTGATGCAAACTGGGTACAGCACCTCACCGCCATGGAGAATCTCCGCCAGGGTATTAGCCTGCAAGCTGTCGGACAGCGAGATCCGCTAGTTATGTACAAGAAAGATGGCCATGAATTGTTCCAAAATTTGCAGTCTAAAATAGTAGATGATGTGGTTCACACCATATTTAAGACAGGGACTCCCATAGATCCGGAATTAGCTACTCAAACCCGTTCAAGCCCCAAAATAGCCAATCAAAGTAAATCTGTTTTTAAAACGAACAGTTCCAATAGGTCACCTAAACGTTCTGTTGGTACAAAAGTTGGGAGAAACGAACAATGCCCATGTGGGAGTGGCAAAAAATACAAACGGTGCTGCGGTCTGGCAGCTTAATGCCAAATTAAGTTTCTAGCTAGTTAATTTAAAGTCTCCAGTATTTCATTTATTCGTGTTTCTCGATCAGTGGATCTTTTCAGTCTTCCCTTTTCCTTTTCAACAACTTCTTCGGGTGCTTTGTTTATAAAAGATTGATTGGATAAACGTTTAGTTAACGATGAAATGTATTTTGACAGTTCATTCTGCTCATTCCGAAGGCGTTCTAATTCGCCACCTAAATCCACGCCCTCTCCTAAGGAAATATAAGCTGTGCCCAGATTTTCTACGATAGAGATTTCTCCGCTATGCAATTGAAGCAAGTGTGAATCGCTAATTTCTGAAATGGAAAGGCCTGCGAATTTTTCCAGAGTGGATTTTTCGGATTCCACCAAGCTTGATTCCATTTCGGAGGCAATTCTGCATTCTATTTTTTGTCTCTGTTGAATGTTTAATTCAGATTTCATATTCCTTATCGCCCGGATAAAATCGATCAGTTTACCCATTTCTATGATGCTGGGCTCGTCAATTGTTGTTGCGGAAATAACGGGATACTCTGCGGTGATTAAAGAGTTGGGCCAATCTTCCGGCGTATCCAATGATTTGCATAAATTGGCCCAAATTTCCTCAGTAACAAATGGCAAGAACGGGTGCAATAACCTGAGCGTCCGTTCTAGAATGTATGCCAAAATAGATAATGGGGATTCAACATCTTGGACTTTCAACCTGTCCTTTGTTAATTCAATGTACCAATCACAATACTCATTCCAAAGAAAATCGTGAATATGTGTTTGAGCTTCACCAAATTGAAAATCCTCCATCAGTCGGTTCACATCCTGAGTCACCTGGTCAAGCCGTGAAATTATCCATTTATCGTGTCGATTTAAGATGTTTTCAGGTTTGGAAAATTTGATAGAAGTTTCTTTTTTGTTGAGATTTGAAATAACAAACCTGGATGCATTCCACAGCTTGTTGGCGAAATTACGACTTGATTCAAGTTTCTGCTCGTTCATTCTTAGATTATTTCCGGCGGATGTGCCGGTCGTTAGTGCAAAGCGTACCGCGTCTGCTCCGTATTCATCTATCAGATCGAGGGGGTTGAGTACATTGCCTTTAGTTTTGCTCATCTTTACCCCTTCTGGATCTAAAACAAGACCATGAAGGTAAATCGTGTGAAATGGTATCTGGCCCATATTGGATATTCCTAACATAATCATCCTTGCCACCCAGAAAAACAGGATATCGTATCCTGTTTCCATTACCGAACCGGGATAGAAAGATTTCAAATCTTCAGTGTCATTAGGCCACCCAAGTGTTGAATGTGTCCATAATCCAGAGCTAAACCAAGTATCCAGTACGTCTTGGTCTTGTTGTATCTGTGATGATCCGCAGGATTGACAGGTTTGAGGATCTTCGTTGGTGACAGTTTCGGACAAACAATCTTCGCAGTACCAGACTGGTATTTGATGACCCCACCATAACTGTCTGCTTACTGGCCAATCTCGAATATTTTCCATCCAGTTAAAATATACGCTAGTGAATCTTTCTGGAATGATCCGTATTTGGTTTTCTTTCACTGCTTTTATTGCAGGTGCTGCCAAGGATTCCATAGATATGTACCATTGCTTTGATATCAAGGGTTCGATGATTTCATCACATCTGTCACAATGGCCTATAGAATGCTGGAATGAATCCGTTTTTACCAATAAACCTTGGGCTTTTAATTGGTCTTCAATCAGTGTTCTACATTTGAATCTATCTAGACCCTGAAATTCTCCTGCTGCAGAATTCATTGTTCCGTCGTCTCCGATGACAGTTATTACGGGAAGGTTATTTCTGAGTCCTATCTCAAAGTCGACTGGATCGTGTGCGGGAGTCACTTTTAATGCCCCCGTACCAAACTCCGCCTCCACGGCTCCATCAGCTATTATCGGTATTAGCCGGTTAGTTAGGGGTAATTTTATTTCCTTCCCTATGTATTTTTTGAACCTTTCGTCTTCCGGATTAACTGCGACGGCGGTGTCTCCCAGCATTGTTTCAGGTCTTGTGGTTGCTACCACTATAAACCCTGATCCATCTGAAAAAGGATATCGTATTTGATACAAATTTCCGTTGACTTCCATATATTTGACTTCGAGATCAGATAAGGCAGTCGAGCACCTTAGGCACCAATTAGCTATCCGTTCTCCTCTATAAATCAATCCCTTATTATAGAGATCCACGAATGTTTTTCGTACTGCGGCTCTAGGTATTTCATCAAGTGTAAATTTACTCCTAGACCAATCACAAGAAGTCCCGAGTCTACGAAGTTGTTCATAGATTCGGGTTCCATATGTTTCAACCCATTCCCATATACGGGCCTCAAATTTTTCTCTGCCAAGTTGATATCGGTTAAGCCCTTCTGTTGCTAGCAATCGTTCGACTACCACTTGAGTGGCTATTCCAGCATGATCTGTACCTGGCAAAAATAAAGTTGGTTCTCCTTTCATTCGATGCCAACGTACTATCATGTCTTCGATGGCAACTGTCAGTGCATGACCCATATGAAGTTCGCCAGTTACATTAGGGGGAGGCATTATCATGACAAAGGGAGGGCTATCCGAACTGGTATCTGGCTTAAAATACCCAGATTCTTCCCAGAATTTGTATATCCTACTTTCAGTATCGGCTGGGCTATATGCTCGGGACATATTTAACGGATTGTCATTTTGGGCCATTATTACTCCGAACTATAAAATTGCAATTCAAGAAATTTAAATTAGTTAGTAAGGTATGTTGGGTAGGTTATATTAAATATTTCGCGTTGCCGTTCTGTGAATCTTTACTTAACTTGCTGCCGAGATATAATCCTTCTAAGACGAACTCAAGTGCTGAAATTATTGCGCTGCTGTCGGTTATCGGATTACACAGCGAAATCAGCTTAGCTTGCAATGTTTCAGTATTTTCAATTGCTTTTAAATATTCCTCATCAGATATTGAACTACCAGATTGTATGGTTAACCCTTCTTCAAATTTTCCCAATAAAAAGTCAAATTCATCATGTTCGGTATATTTTGCGAATACATTTGCAACAGCTCTATCTACAATGTCACCAATAATTTTTGTTTCTAAACCTTCCTCCACGGTCTCGAGCTCCACTTTACCAATGGTTGATGCAATTAGGTATGAGAGGTCGCTAATCCTTGGTGAGGAAACGGAGTTGGTGATAAGACTTCTTCTAAAGGATTGTCCGATCATTGTTTCAAAATTAGAAATTGAAACTCTTAGACTTACTCCAGATCTTTGGTTTATTTCTGGGCTCCTGCGGGCCAAATGGGTTATTTCCCCAATAATGTCTTTCATAAACTTAGGAATTTTAACTCGCTGGTCGGAATCAGGAAACTTCTTATATTCTTGATTTACTATTTCCATTTCCTGTGAAATTTCAGCTGGATAGTGGGTCCGGATTTGGGCGCCGTACCTGTCTTTGAGAGGGGTAATAATACGACCTCTGTTTGTGTAATCTTCAGGGTTGGCGGTGGCGACAATTATCATATCTAAAGGTAATCTCACCTGATGGCCTTTTATTTGAATATCTCGTTCTTGCATTAAATTAAATAAACTAACCTGTATCCTCTCGGTAAGGTCTGGAAGTTCATTTATACAGAAGACTCCTCTATTTGTTCGGGGTATCATCCCATAATGTATTGCCAAGGCATCCGATAAATATCGTCCTTCGGCTATTTTGATAGGGTCAATTTCTCCTATTAAATCAGCCACTGAAACATCTGGCGTAGCAAGTTTTTCCGAATAACGATCTTCTTTGGAAAGCCAACTTAGTTTTGTATCATTCTTATGTTCGGCAAGAATTTCAATGCCGTACTGGCTGATAGGGTGGAGTGGATCGTCATTTATTTCAGAACCTTGGATAAACGGGATATGGTCATCTAGCAAATCAACTAAAAGTCGTATTATTCTTGACTTGGCCTGCCCCCGTTCACCGAGCAGAATAATATCTTGCCCAGCAAGAATGGCGTTTTGTATTTGTGGGATAACGGATTGATCAAATCCAATTATTCCAGGAAATACTTCGATGCCATCGCTAATTCTTTGAATTAAATTAGTTCTAATTTCTTCTTTGACTGAACGGGATTTGTAACCCGTTTCCACTAATGCGCCTAATGTATTTGGTAGATTTTCTGGCACTCTAAACCCTCTGAAATGAATTTTATTTACCTTTGTTACGGGTTAAGGTAATCCCGGCGTAATCTAGGTTGGCTCCGTCTATTGGTACGTCTGGTTTTTTAATTGTCACAGATATTGTTTCAATATCATAGTTGAGAAATAGCGCATCTGAAATATTTTTCGCGACACTTTCAAGGAGATTATGTGGTTGCCCTTCCACAATCGATTTTACAGTTTTGAATAAGTCGGAGTAGCTGACCGTATCGTAAACCATGTCTGATATGGACGGTTTCAATAAAGAGCAGCCTACAGTTAAATCAACAACAAACTTTTGCCCTACCAAACGCTCCTCTGGATTGACACCATGATATCCGTAAAAATTCATGGCTTTCAGTATGATTTGGTCTTGGTTGTTCATCAAGAAATAATTTCCATTTGCTTGGCTTGATTAAGGAGGGATTTCGCCCTTTTAACCACGGGCACGTCCACCACTTGACCGTTCAAAGAAGTGGAGCCTCTACCTTTTTCTGCCGCTTCCTCAAAAACCTTAATAACTTCCATAGCATGCGCTATTTCTTCACTAGAAGGTGAGAAGCAATGGTTAATAATGTCTATCTGCAATGGGTGTATTGCGAATTTTCCTTTAAAACCGATTGCCTTAGATTGTTCGGAATCTATTTTTAAATTATCTGGATCCCTAAAGCCGAAAAACGGGGTGTCCAAGGCCAGAACGCCAGCGGCCCTTGCGGCTATGGCTACCTGGCTTCTCGGAAAAAGTATCTCACGATCGTCTTCATTTCGTTCGATACCCATATCGTTGGTGAAATCTTCTGCCCCGAATGCGGCGGCTTTTATACGGGCATCTGAAGATAATATTTCATGGGCATTCAAAATTCCTACGGCCGTTTCTATCCAGAGCACCAGTTTGGTACACCCATTTGTGATACCACGCTCAGTTTCCAATCCAGCAATAGTGTCTGAGATTATTGTCACATCAGCAGGCGTGTCGATTTTTCCGACAGACACTCCATAAATGTGTGGTCCGACGATAGCCGCTAAATCAGCCTCGCAAAGACCAGTATCTAATGAATTTATTCTGGGAATAACCTTCTTACCAGTATTTGCCAACATTTCTAGATTGGCTGAGACAGTTTCTCTTGCTTGTGATTTATCGTTCCATGCTACAGAATCTTCCATATCTGGCACAAAAGCATCAGGAGAAAAGGAAGCGGCCTTGGCCAGCATGTTTGGCTGGTTTCCGGGGACAAATAGTAAACTTCTCAGATAAATCAAAGAAAAAACCTCCTGAGTGTGAAAATGTTGGGAATTAACATAATAATGGTTTCGCGAGTATAACATTAAGGATTTAGAGGAAATTAAATTATGGGAAATATAGAAATCATAGGTCTGCATGGTCTGCCTGAATTCGATACTTCGCACGATTTACCAAAATTGATTTACGAATCTGCGCTTTCCTCCGCTGAAGGCATAAAACCCGGTGATGTAATAGTAGTTACTCAGAAAGTTGTTTCCAAAGTTGAAGGGATGGTTCGTGATTTGCTGGATGTCACTCCTACTTCTGAGGCCTTGGAGTTGGCGGATAAACTTAGGAAAGACCCAAGATTGGTTCAAATGATCTTAGAACAATCATCGGAGATTGTACGGACAGATTTTGATAGAGGGGTTTTGATAACAGAGAGTATTCATGGTTTCATTTGTGCCAACGCAGGGATTGACTCTTCTAACATAGAGGGAGACACTAAAATTGCTCTTCTACCTAGGGATTCAAATGCATCTGCCAAAAAAATTCTAGAAAATCTGAAAAATTTATCAGATACAAACTCAATCGGTGTCATAATTTCAGACACATTCGGCCGTCCCTGGAGGGATGGACACGTAAATTTTGCCATTGGATGCGCAGGAATGAGTCCTTACATAGACTACAAAGACACCGTCGATGCCGTCGGCAAAATACTTAAGGTAACCACGATAGCGGTTGCAGATGAATTAGCCGCGGCCTCGGAGTTAGTTACTGGAAAGTCCTTAAACATTCCGGTGGTCCTGATAAGGGGATGCGAATTCAAACCTGAAAGCTTAAATGGGGAATCCTTGCTGAGACCAAAGGAAAACGATCTTTTTCGTTAGTTATTATTATTCATCATCAGTGACGCGGGGGGCAACACTAGCATAAGATGCTTCTCTGGTGGCACCAGTAGACTTTCCTAACTGGTCTAAGGAGATATCAGATCCCCAAGATGAGCCTTCAAAATAATTCATGAAATCTCTTTGGGTACCACAAAGTTTACATTTTCCTGAACTAGTAGGTCCATTGGGATCACCTATGATCCAGTGGTGAAAGCATGTTGTTTCACTTACGGGTTCCACTATATCTATATCTATCGAATCTATTTT
>QGNN01000040.1 GCA_003228105.1 Chloroflexota bacterium | reverse complement strand
TTAATTGAATCTTCAGGGTCAATGTTCTGATCTTCTATGATGCCTTCTGTCACACTCTCATCTAATTCTGATTCAACCACTACCTCGTCTATCGCGTCAATAACATCTATATTAGTGGAACGCTCAGAAAGGTAATTTTGTTCTCCTGCACTACAGGCCATGAAAACTACGGTCAAAAATACAAACCAATATTTCATTAGATTGATTATCCCAAAGAGAAGTTCAGTAATTAAGAAAATTGGGCTGGTTGCGGGGGCAGGACTCGAACCTGCGACCTTTGGGTTATGAGCCCAACGAGCTGCCGCTGCTCCACCCCGCGACGTTATACAACTAATCCTGTCATACTCTTGCAGTCATTAAATACATGGACCCTAATATGGGTCAAGTCCTCGGCCAATTAGTACCGCTCAGCTTAAGCCGTCACCGGCCTTACACCTGCGGCCTATCAACCCGGTAGTCTACCGGAGGCCTTACTCCAAATAAATGGATGGGAGATCTAATCTTGAAGTTGGCTTCGTGCTTAGATGCTTTCAGCGCTTATCTCATCCAGACATAGCTACCCGGCGATGCTCCTGGCGGAACAACCGGTACACCAGAGGTCTGTCCTTCCCGGTCCTCTCGTACTAGGGAAAGCTCTCCTCAAATCTCCTGCGCCCATGACGGATAGAGACCGAACTGTCTCACGACGTTCTGAACCCAGCTCGCGTGCCGCTTTTACCGGCGAACAGACGGACCCTTGGGACCTTCTTCAGCCCCAGGATGCGACGAGCCGACATCGAGGTGCCAAACCTCGCCGTCGATGTGAACTCTTGGGCGAGATTAGCCTGTTATCCCCGGGGTAGCTTTTATCCGTTAAGCCACGTCCCTTCCACTCGGAAACGTGGGATCACTTTGACCGACTTTCGTCTCTGCTCGACTTGTAGGTCTCACAGTCAAGCTCGCTTATGCCAATACACTCTTAAAGGTGATTTCCATCCACCTTGAGCGAACCTTTGTGCGCCTCCGTTACTCTTTAGGAGGCGACCGCCCCAGTCAAACTGCCCATCAGGCAGGGTCCCCCAATTTTAATGGGGTTAGGATCACGATCACAGAAGGGCGGTATTTCAAGGGCGACTCCACCTCAGCTGACGCTGAAGTTTCAAAGTCTCCCGCCTATCCTACACATCCGCAACCCCGAACCACTGCCAAACTACAGTAAAGCTCCACGGGGTCTTTTTGTCCTGTCACGGGTAGCCGGCATCTTTACCGGCCATGCAATTTCACCGAGTCCCACGTTGAGACAACGCTCAAGTCGTTACACCATTCGTGCGGGTCGGAACTTACCCGACAAGGGATTTCGCTACCTTAGGACCGTTATAGTTACGGCCGCCGTTCACCGGGGCTTCAGTTCTCAGCTTCTTTTGGTCGAAACCAAAATAACCGATCCCTTTAACCTTCCGGCACTGGGCAGGTGTCAGCCCCTATACATCGCCTTTCAGCTTAGCAGAGACCTATGTTTTTGATAAACAGTCGCTTGAGCCTGTTAACTGAGGCCCGCGTAGGCTTATCTGGCAAGCAGATTTCACCAAACGGGCACCCCTTATTCCGAAGTTACGGGGTCAAGTTGTCGAATTCCTTAACGTGGGTTATCTCGTTCACCTGGGGACATTTACCCCTGCACACCTGTGTCGGTTTGCGGTACGGGCACCATTACTTCTAGTAACGAGGCTTTTCTTGACGGCATAGGATCAACGAAATTCCCCTGGGCATAAGCCCTGAAGTTTTCTCTGCTCTCAGCTCATAACGCTAAAACGGATTTGCCTATTTTAGCTTGGCCTAGTACAGAAAACGCGCCATGTCCGATGGGCACGCTCCGCCTACCTGTCCGTGTCCCCCCTTTACCTTAAAATGAAATAACGGTGGTACTGGAATTTTGACCAGTTGTCCATCGCTTTCGCTATTGCGCTACAGCTTAGGCCCGACTTACCCTACGTCGATCAGCGTTGCGTAGGAAACCTTGTGCTTTCGGTGTCCTGGATTCTCACCAGGATTGTCGCTACTCATGCCGGCATTCTCACTTCCCATCACTCCACCAGACCTCACAGTCTGACTTCAATGCGATAGCAACGCTCCCCTACCGACTTCCGTTAAAACGGAAGTCCCGCGGCTTCGGTGATGTGCTTTAGCCCCGTTACATTTTCGGCGCGAAAATCCTCGACTAGTGAGCTGTTACGCACTCTTTAAAGGATGGCTGCTTCTAAGCCAACCTACTAGCTGTTTTAGTATTTCCACTTCCTTTCACACTTAGCACATACTTGGGGACCTTAGCCTGCGATCTGGGCTGTTTCCCTCTCGACAATGGAGCTTATCCCCCACTGTCTCACTCCCCAGAACCATTACTGAGCATTCGTGGTTTGCATGAGTTCGGTAACTTTACAGCCCCTAGCTCAAGCAGTGCCCTACCTCCCAGTAATTATCTGAAGGCTGTACCTAAATACATTTCGGGGAGAACCAGCTATCTCCGAGTTCGTTTGGCATTTCACCTCTACCCACAGCTCATCCCAGCCTTTTGCACCAGACACGGGTTCGGTCCTTCACCTCGATATTATCGGGGTTTCAACCTGGCCATGGGTAGCTCACTCGGTTTCGGGTCTAATCCAGACAACACGTTAAGCATATTGGCAATTCAGTCACTATCATCATTCTAATTTCAGTTAAATCTTCTCCGAAGAGAATCAACAACAAAAATGAGATCTCAGATAATGGATTCCTTGCCGCTTAACTAACGCCCTATTAGGACTCGCTTTCGCTGCGGCTCCAGAATTTCTGTTCCTTAACCAAGCTAACTAGATTAACTCGCCGGCTCATTCTTCAATAGGCACGCAGTTAGCCTCCGTAAAGGCCTCCTACGGCTTGTAAGTCCACGGTTTCAGGTCTATTTCACTCCCCTCCCGGGGTTCTTTTCACCTTTCCCTCACGGTACTGGTTCACTATCGGTGGTCAAGGATATTTAGCCTTGGAGGGTGGTCCCCCCAGATTCCCACAAGATTTCACGTGTCCCGTGGTACTCAACAATCTACCAAAAGTCCGTCTCCTTTCAACTACGGGGCTATCACCCTCTTTGGCAGTTCTTTCCAGACTCTTTCGTCTAGAAGACGGTTTTGTAACTTTTTGCTTCTTTCTGAGGTTGAAGCAGGTAGATGTTACAACACCAATCAGACATAGGTCCTCAGACCACAAGCCTGCTTGGTTTAGGCTATTCCCCGTTCGTTCACCACTACTAGGGGAATCTCGGTTGATTTTTTTTCCTCGGGCTACTTAGATGTTTCAGTTCGCCCACTTACCTTTCTGATAAAAATCAGAATGTTCAGGTATGACCCTGAACTGGTTTCCCAATTCGGGAATCCCCGGCTAAGCCCACTAGACGGCTGACCGAGGCTTTTCGCAGTCTTGCCACGCCCTTCTTCAGTCCTTGACCCCAAGGCATTCACCATGGACTCTTAATAACTTGACCCACATTGGGGTCCATGTATTAATTTTTAATGCTCAAACGACATTTAGAGCATTAAATTCTTTCTAACTTACAATTTTTAATAAATTAAACATGAGATAACATTCGATGTATGTTTAATTTATTGAGGTGTAATAAATTTTAGTTAATTTATTACAGACAGGATTAAGTTGTTAAAGTGCATAAATAAAGACGCTCGAGCTATCTCAACCGTCTTGCTGAAAAACTTAGTCCAACAGGCTTGAGTAAACTTGCCTAACTATCTTTTTCAGACCGACAATTATATGTCCATAAAACCTCTCAGTCAATGAGATATGTTTATGAATTATGATTTGTTACCCATTTAAAGTTAAATGGACTAAATCAACAGCAAATTTCTTATTACAAGCAGCAATTAACCATGGAACTCTACCAGAGGATTTTTGAGGATCGAAAACATATTCGTTTAATTCTCCTGAATCAGACACAGCGTAAACCTTTACTCCAGACGCCCATGCAAAACCTAATCCAGGATCTATTTCACTTCGCGGTTCATTGAACATCATATAGGCGTTAGTAATGCCTCTAGCTAACCATGGATAACTGCATGCACCCCCATCCGTCCAAATACGAACTTGAGGATAATTCTCTTCCATAGACTGAAGGAATCTTGATGATTTAAAAGTCCAGTGTCGTATATATTCTGGGCTCATTAAATATGCTGCAATAATAGAATTGTCAGAAATTTTAGTTTGTTTAGAAGCAGCGACAGATCTTGGTTCGTTACCATCTAATAGATCGATTTTAACCCCATTACTGTCAGCAAAATACAACTCTTTTCTGTTGATATCAGATGCTCCAGCCCAGACAGGTTTCATTGAAATAGGATCCCATACAGTAATTACTGCCCACCACTCCGCAGGAATTCCACGCATATAATGTCCAGAGCCATCGAAAGGGTCACAAGTAATCAAATAATCGCTTTGACCCACGTTGCCTACCGTACGGTTTGAATGTTCAGAATATATCTGAACGTTACACTGTGATTTTTTTACAAAAGTCTCTAGAAGATCTTCCGAATATTTGTCTAATCCAATCTCAACATCTTCCGTTTCTTGTCTACCGGGAACCGCACCTATTGTGTTCCTCCCAAAACCAGACGAATCAAGTTGAGGTATATCAATAATCAGTTGTCTTAAATATTTATCTAAGTGATAAGTGAGTTTCGTAAGTTCAGGCATTATTATACTAGTGCAGCGATTCTATCTGCGAATTCATAAATGTAGTTAATCGTATCCTCAGTATTAGAGGCAGTAACAGATACAATCATGTAATCTAACCCTGCATCTTCATATCTTTTTATGTCGCCTAAAACCTCTTGATTTGTACCAGTCATTATTACTCTATCCCCATTTTCATATTGTCTATCAGTTAAATCCATATTTATAGTGGTTGAAGCTTTTATAGTTGAAGGGTCTCGATCTATTAGGCTACATATCTCACCTAATTTATTTAAACGCTCGACCACATCCTGTGGTGTGACTTTGAATGCATTCCAATAATCGCCATAATTTGCCACGCGCTTTAGCGCCGCATCAGTAATTCCTCCAATCCATATTGGGGGATGCGGTTTTTGAATCGGCCCAGGGAAAAATGTTGTACCTGTGATTGATGTATGTTCACCTTGAAATTCTGGGTTAGGCTCAGCACATACCGCTTTATATAATTGTAAATGCTCATCTGTAAGTTGGCCTCGCAATTTATAATCCACATTCATTGCTTCAAACTCTTCTGGCATCCATCCAGTCCCCACCCCTAGCTGAACTCTTCCATTCGATAAAACATCAATTGTATTTATCATTTTGCTATTCAATAATGCGTGTCTAAATGGTAAACACAAAACACTGAAACCAACAAGAACTCTTTTAGTTAATGCTGCTGCATAGCTTAAAGTTGTAACAGATTCTAATAGGTTTTGAGAATCTGGTTTTGAGTGATGCGGTGAGAACATTTCTGGATGTAGGTCCATAATATCAACTGGGTAAACTGTTCTGTCTGCAACCCAAACGGAATCTAAGCCACACTGTTCCACAGCTAGAGTTGCTTTATTTACGTAATCTGCTTGCCCAGCAGCGGTTACATTAGGATTTATTGCGTTAGTTACTGTTACTCCAAATTTCATTTATTGTCTCCAGTTTGACTTATTAATTTAAATCTAATATTCATTTCTAGGGTCATTACGATAGCGCATTCTAGATGGAAGTTGGTCAATTAACCCTAAAGCGTTAACCGTTCGATTAGCTATGTAATCAACTACTTCGGCTGTGGTTTTTTGTCGCAGATAAAAAGCTGGTTGGGGTGGGAGAATTATTCCTCCTGCGATCGCTAAATCAGTCATGTTTTTTAAATGTATCGCATTAAGTGGAGTTTCCCTAGGAACAATTACTAAAGGTCTTTTTTCTTTAAGTGTGACATCGGCTGCCCTTCTTAGTAAATTATCGGAAAGACCATTAGATATAGCAGCGACAGTAGCCATGCTACAAGGAACTACCGCCATACCAAGCGTCGGGTATGTTCCAGAGGCAATTTGCGCACTTAAATCACCTATTTGATTAGTAGTGAACCTGCCAGATTCCACCCATCGCTCTATGGTTTCCCCATAAGACTCATCGATCTCCTCTTTCCAGACCATACGACCTGCAGAAGAAATTGTTAGCACCACGTTAAAATTTAAAGACAATATTAAATCCACCGTAGCCACAGCGAGTTCAATCCCACTTGCTCCAGTAATGCCAACAATTACGGGGGTATTTTCCTTTATGTTATTCATCTAAATTAACACTGCAATCAACGTTCCAATAAAAACTATCAAAGATACATATGCATTTATTCTATAAAAAGTCATTCCTATTTTAGAAACATCGGATGGAGACACTACCCTGTATTTAAAAATTAGTATGAGTCCTGCCAATATTGCTCCAACAAAATATGGCCAGTCCAAAGACATAAACAATCCTAATATTAACAAGCATACTATGGCTATGCCATCCATCAATTTAGCAACATGAAATGCCTTACTCACCCCTATTGATGCCACGACTGAATGAAGTTTTTCTTTTAGATGAAAATCCAAATCCTGAGCATGGTAAATAATATCGAAACTACCAGCCCACATCGCAACGGCCAAGGACAAAAGTGCAGGCTCCCAAGTTAATTTACCAGTAACTCCAATCCACGCTGCAGAAGGTGCAATAGCTAATGCCCATCCTAACAATGGATTGGCCATCCACGTAAATCTCTTGAAATATGGTTGACAAATTAAATATATTGCAGCAACCGGAGCAAGTATTAAAGAGAGTTGGTTTAATTGTGAAGCTGATCCCATTAAAAGTGCAAATCCAAGCGCAATCAAAACTATCATATCTATTTGTTTTAAAGTGCCTTTAGGTAAGTGCCTGGTAGCTGATCTTGGATTAGACGAATCGATTTTACGATCAATCAAGCGATTAGCCGCCATTCCTAGTGTCCTTCCACCGACCATAGCTAAAGTTATCCATAAAAAAACCATCCAGTCAGGCCATTCGTTAGAGGCTAAAATCATACCTGTATAAGCAAATGGTAAAGCAAAAATGCTTTCCTCAAATTTAATTGCTGCCGGAACCTCTTTTAATCGAAACAGAGCTTGATCACATATTATTTCAATATTACCAAAGCTCATAGATTGAACTCCTCCCAGCGTTGATTAACTCGGTCAACTATTTCTTTAGTCATCATAATTTCTTCTGGCCATTCCCGTAGAAATCCATCTGACTGAGATTTTGATGTGGCATCTATCCCGATTTTGCTACCATATTTTAGTAACTTGCTTGAATAATCCAAATCATCTAATGGACCTTCAGTAAAAACCACGTCGGTCTCTGGGTTCAAATTACCAGATACTTTCCAAGCAACCTCCGATGTGTTTTGAACGTCTACATCATGATCTACTACTATTATTATTTTCGTTAACATCAATAATCCAACGCCCCACAAAGCATGCATAACTTTCCTGGCGTGGCCAGGATACTCTTTCCGAATTGATACAATCAATAAATTATGGAAGATCCCTTCAGCTGGCATATTCATGTCAATAATTTCCGGAATTATCATCTTTAACGCGGGTAACATAATTCTTTCAGTAGCTTTACCCATATAAAAATCTTCCATTGGGGGTCGTCCAACAACAGTTGCAGGATATATAGCATCAGCACGCCTTGTAATAGCAGTTACATGCATCACTGGATACTGATCAGCCGATGAATAAAATCCTGTATGATCTCCAAAAGGTCCTTCTGTTTGATATTCACCTGGAACTACGTATCCTTCAATTATTATCTCAGCCTCGGCTGGAACCTCTAAATCCACTGTTTTACACTTAACCAAACGCACTGGTTTTTGCCTAATCACGCCCGCAACTGCAAATTCATCCATATCGGGAGGTAAGGGCATAGAGCCTGTCCATATCGTTACAGGGTCTCCTCCCAATGCAACAGCAACTTCAAGACGGTCATCCTTTCTTCTTTCTCCTTCTCGAAAGTGTTTCGCACCTACTTTGTGTGTTTGCCAGTGCATCCCAACAGTTGTTTGATCATAAACTTGCATTCGATAAGTACCGACGTTACGTCTGCCACTTGTAGGATCCTTACTTATTACTAAAGGCAAAGTTATAAATTTCCCAGCATCATGCGGCCAACATTTTAATATCGGCAATTGATTAAGATCGACGTCTTTATGAGTCGAAATTATTTCTTGGCATGGAGCAGAAGTAACTAACTTTGGTTGACTTTTCGCAATTCCAATCAAATCACCCAGTGTAGTCAATTTGTCCATTATTCCATTCGGAGGATTTTGAGGAATTTTTAAAATCTTCGTAACTCTGTCAGCTATTTCCTGAACATCGTCTACCCCGAGTGCCCAAGCCATCCTTTGGTGACTGCCAAACATATTAATTACAACCGGAATCTCTGAGCCAGATACGTTTTTAAACAATAAAGCAGGTCCGTTAGAGCGTATTGTACGCTGAGTAATTTCTGTTATCTCTAGTTCTGCGCTTACTTCTGCATCCACCGTCGCAAGGTCTCCACGTTCATCTAACAAAGCCAAAAAATCTCTTATGTTCTCCAAATTAAAGCTCCTTACCTAGAGAATTTGTACGTATTCCTGTCGAAGAAATATCTTCTCTGAACAAATCAACAGGTAACTCAAAAAACATTTCCTTAAATGCTTCCGGCACCGCTAAATCTTTTTCAGTTAATAGGATTCCATTAATACACCTGGAGGCAACTAAAAAGCGGCATCCCAATTCTTTTATTTCCTCAAGCTGATTAATCATATTATCGATGTTATTTTCGTAGTATTGAAAGTCAATAACTCTCAATGCGGTATCAAATCCAACCACAAACACACAACCAGGAAAAAGTTTGGCTTTTTTAATGAATGTGTCAGAGCGAGTCACAATTATGGGCCATTTCCCAAACGCTTGATTAATTCTAATATTAGTTTTTTCAATAGTAAGGTCTGCTTTATCTACGTTAGACATCGATAATTCAAAGATCACTTCCATATCCAAATAACTCTTTGAAGCTTCTAGTAATGATATGTGACCAGAATGCAGTGGATCAAATGATCCCGACAAAATTGCCTTAGCATTGACTTTATTTTCTATCTCCATTGGGAGTTCAACGTCAACGTAAATATAATCACATTTCTCAACTACTCTCGACACACCATAATCTAATTCAAGTTCTTCCAATTTGCTATCTTTTCCAAAATCTATATTTAATTTCGGCTGTATATTAATGGTGTTTGAAATTGCGTTTATAATAGCTAAACTAATGGACTCTTCCTCTTCGGATCGAGTGAGAAGGCCTTTCTGGAGTTCTAATTTCCAGTTTTTCAATCCTTTATTAGACATGGTTGAAATATATCCCCTATGAGCGCCTTGCTTCTCTCGATCAGTAACAATCGTAGCGGTACATCCTAAGCCGATAATAGATCTCTGATCTTCTTCGAAAACTTTGGCTTTACAAAAAGCTTTTTGAGCCATATACTGTGCTGTCTTCATCGATACTGCAGAATCGGGATATTTCCCAAGAAAAGCTGCCAAAGACTCTTTTGAATAAGGGATTGTAGCTTCTATTAGCGTACGTGATGATCCGGAAATTTCTAATAACCAAGACAATGCTTTTGAGCCAGCACCAGCCACAACTAATGCACAACGATATCTACTTGCATGCAAAGCATCTATAAACTTATATACCTTTGAGTCCATATAAAATCAATATTACCGTAAGTTGAATTTACTTAATTTAAATTATAATTCCTTATACTAATCTTAATAATACATTTTATAAGATCTAAATGCAGATTAAAGCTTAACTGATAATTGACACAACAAAACCACAAAATCTAGAATCCAAATTACAAACCCAACTAACAGATAGTAGTATAAGGTATGCCTGCAATCAAGGCGGTGCCAAAATTTTCGAAGAAGATAAAGAGAATCCAATAGATGACTGGAAACCTAAGCCTGGGGATCGCACAATACGACACCCCAGATTAGATAGCGTTCAGCCAATCAAAATATCGGTGCCATTAGAAAATAGAAGAAAATCCAAGGTCTTTGGATCTCCAGTGATACTCTTCTACCTGTTCACTATACTGATATTAATTGGCACCGGGTTGCTGTGTTTGCCACAAGCTAACACTAGCGACCACATGACCCCTTTTATGAACGCTCTATTCACCGCGACCTCGGCTATTACCGTAACTGGATTAGTGGTAGAAAACACTGCAACTTATTGGTCTGGGTTTGGAAAACTGATTATCCTTATGCTAATGTTTGTAGGCGGACTGGGAATCATGACAACAGGTGCTTTCCTTCTAGTCCTTATGGGGCGCAGAGTCTCGATATTTCAAAGGCAACTCGTCAAAGAAAGCATCAGTATCCTGCCAGCAAATGATGTCGGGGGAGTAGTAAATCTAGTTATTCGAATCGTTTTGATATCCGTTTCTGTTCAAATGATTGGATTCATAATCTACCTAGCAACGCTTTTGACCAATATGGAGTTGAAGAACGCTATCCCTCACGCCTTTTTTTTGGCGGTATCTGCGTTTAATAATGCTGGCTTTTCCGCATTTTCTAACGGCGACAGCTTAAACTTTTATCAAAACAATCCGGTTATTATTATAACCACCACAATATTAATCTTAATTGGAGCGGTGAGTGTATGGGTGGTAGCCGATTTACTAGCTTTTCGAAATAAGGTTTCTCTTTACAGTTTAAATACTAAATTAGTATTAACTGCCACTTTTATTCTAACCCTTTTGGGAGCTCTAGCCTTCTTTGCATTTGAATATAATAACGCCTCCACTATCCAAGATTTATCTGTGCCAAACAAGATAATGATTTCGATCTTCGAGGCTGTATCTGGGAGAACAGCTGGTTTCACAACGGTGAGCTATGCTAATACCGAGCAAGAAACTAACTTTTTGATAACTGGATTAATGTTTATAGGTGGTGCCTCCGGCTCAGTGGCTGGAGGCATAAAAGTTAACACTTTCGCTGTAATATGTGTTTCTATAATATCCACTTTACAAGGTCGAATTCGCGTTTCAGTTTTTGAGCGAGAAATATCTTCGATCATAGTGAGGAGAGCAATGGTTATAGGCGCTATAGGCACTGCTTTAATTTTTGTTCTCTCTTTCTTATTGACAGCTGTAGAATCACAGTTTGATTTCATAGATTTACTCTTTGAAGTGATTTCTGCATTTTCAACAGTAGGCCTTTCTACTGGGTTAACATCAGAATTATCTAGGTGGGGTAAGCTAATTCTAATTTTCACTATGTTTATAGGTCGAGTAGGCCCACTTGCACTAGGCTTAGCCATGACACAGATATCACAAAAAGAGAATTACCGACACACTCAGGAAAGAGTTACAATAGGCTAACGTTATTTATTAATCCAGCTACTGGAAGTATTTGGCGTAAAAGACAATAAAGATAAATCACATGAAAAAACAAGTAGTAGTAATCGGGCTAGGAAGGTTTGGATCTAGTCTAGCTACATCACTTTACAACATTGGTCATGACGTTTTGGCAATAGATACTAATGAAGATCGTGTTCAAAGCATGATGGGCAGAGTAACCTTTCCTGTGACTGGCAATGCCACCAACGAAACCGTCCTCAAAGAATTAGGTGTAACCGATTATGATGTTGCAGTCATTGCTATTGGCTCCGATATCGTTGCCAGTATTATGACCTCTGTTTTGTTAAAAACTATGGGAATACCATATATTGTTTCACGAGCTAGGGATGAAATTCATGGGAATACATTAGAGCGACTTGGAATAGATAAAATCATACATGCCGAAGAAGAAATGGGCATGCGATTGGCTCACAACTTATTCAACCCAAATGTTCAAGAATATTTAGAACTAGCACCAAGTTTTGGTCTTAGCAAACTAAAAGTTCCGCCACGGTTTGATAATTTAACCTTAAATGAGTTGGGTTTATCCAGCTCAAGAGATAAATATGGGTTAGCTGTTCTGGCTCTTCGAAGAGGCAAGGACATAACATTAAACCCTGATTCAGGAGACCGGCTTAAAACAGGAGATGTATTAGTTATAGCTGGCCGTGATGAGCTGTTAGAAAAGCTTGAATCTTAAAATCAAGAATGGACTTCTCTTCAATACTAGTTCCAGTTTCTGGGTCTTCATCTGACAAACACGTAGTGGAACTTGCATGTAAGTTATTGAACTCATCTGATAGCCATTTATTCATTTTGTACATTATTGAAATAAATCGTTCCTTACCAATCGACGCAACCTTAACACCAGAAGTTGCTAGAGGTGACAATATTTTGAAATCCATGGAAACATTAGCTGAGAAATATAACCATCAAGTAACAGCAGAACTACTACAAGCAAGAGAAGTTGGATATGCGATAGTTCAAGAAGCAAATCGTAAAAAAGTAGATGGTATAGCAATGACAATACCTGACTCGACGAAGTTTGGACGGTTCGAATTAGAAAAGACAGTCACATATGTGTTAAAAAACGCCGGGTGCAAAATTGTATTATGGAATGATTAGAAAATAAAAAAAACGACACCATACTGAAAAAATGACATAAAAAAAAACGCCTGACTCAAAAACAAATGGAAACTCTAAAAAAGCTGTAATAGTCGGTTGTGGTAATTATGGTAAAAACTTAGCAATTAAGCTTGCAGAATCTGGGAAGCAGGTAGTAATTATTGACAAGAATCGCGTTGCACTTGAATCTCTGTCTGAATTATCAGTGCATAGTGATCTTATTGTTGGATTTTTAGGAGATGCCACACTAAGCGACGATCTAAAGGAAATTGAGATTCTCGATACTGATTTATTTATTGCTACTACCAATTCAGATTCGATAAATGCATTGGCTGTGCAAAAAGCAAAACTCTTATTTGGAGTAGATAATGTAATATGCCTTATATCTGATGTATCTAAGCAAAAATTGTATGAACGACTCGGGGTAAAAATTGTAAATTATTCAGAAATTATAATTGAGTCCTTAATCCACTCATCTCTGGAGAATTAAATCTTGAACATAGTAATTTTTGGGGCAACCACTTTGGGTAGATCTATAGCGGAATGGTTATTAAACGACTGGCATGAAGTATCTATAATCGATAATGACGCTCTTAGATTAAAAGGGACAGAAGATCAATTTGGAAGCATTATTATAGAAGGAGATGCCACTCATCAAGCAACCTTAAGCCTTGCTGGAACTTCTAGAGCTGATGTGTTTATAGCTGCTTCTGATTCTGAGTCTGAGAACATGACTAGCTGTCAAATGGCCAAAGAATTATTTAACGTTAAGCGTACAATGTGTGTAGTTTATTCTGATGAAAACATATCATTGTTTCAGTTGCTTAATATAGATTCAGTTATAAATGCTACTGCGGCCTCTTTACGATTCATAAAAGAAAACTTGAGTGCGGATCTAATAATATCACTGATGGATATCCCAAGTTCTACACCAGCAAATTTGATCTCCATAAGAATCCATCAGGATTCAGAAACAATTGGTAAAACACTATCAGATTTAAATTTTCCAAATGGATTTTCAATTAAAATGATCATTAGATCCGGTACGGTAATTGAGAATTCTGTTGATAAAACAATGCTTAGAGCTAATGATCAAGTAGTAGCAATTACAGATTCAATAAACTTAGATGAATTAAAGGAATTATTTCAATGACCCAAAAGCTTGGATATTTAGGTCCTGCTGGTAGCTATGCTGAGCAAGCCGCTATACTGTACGACCTAAATGCAGAAAAAATACCTTATCCATCAATCCCTACAGTTGCCAAAGCAGTGGAACAATCAGAGGTTACTGCAGGGCTAGTCCCAATCGAAAACAGTATCGAAGGAGCAGTAACTTATACTCTTGATCTATTAATACATGACTCTGAGCTTTTAATAAGCGATGAGATTGTACTACCAGTACACCACAATCTTTTAGTATCACCTGGAACTCAAAAGAGAGATATTAAAATAGTTTATTCACACCCTCAGGCGTTTGCACAGTGTCGAAAATACCTTGAACATCAGCTGCCGGGCGTTGAATTAATCGCGTCACTAAGCACATCAGCAGCAGTTAAACGATTGCCTCAAGATACTAACGCTGCAGCAATCGGAAATACAAGAGCTGCAGAAATATATAATGCCGAGATAATAGATTCTCAAATAGAAGATAACTCCAACAATATGACTAGGTTCGTTTTGTTATCCGAAAATGACAGCCATGCTACTGGAAACGATAAAACTTCAATCTGTTTTACATTTAACGATGATTCACCAGGACTGCTCTATAAGGTCATGGGCTTTATAGAAGAGAAGGGTATAAATTTAACAAAGGTGGAATCCCGACCAAATAAACTTGAATTAGGTCGATATTTCTTTTTACTAGATCTTGAGGGCCATAGAACTGAACCGGAAATAGCCACAACACTGTCAGCTATAAATGATGAAGTTAGTGAATTAAAAATCCTTGGATCATATCCTCAACACGGCTGAGACACTATCACGTAAATTATCTATGATTCTCGGTCAATGCTTGATCCTGGAACTGCAGAAATCTGTTCAATTACTGGAATAACTCTTTTCCGTACACTTTCTACTGTCGGTCCAACTTCGTCTTTAACTCGTGCCACCATCTCTTCTGCTCTTTCTCTAACAACTTCTCCGTAGTCAAACAGATCTGCGCGAGTTTCAGCTCCAGGCCTGGGAGCTAACAGTATTCCAGCGATTGTGCCTATTATTCCACCAATGATAAAGCCCATCATGAACTGTGAACCTGAATCTTTATCTGACATATGACTCCTTCTTTAACGCACAAGGTCTAATCTGAGTTTTTTTCTGTTCCACTAAACAAAAATGATGTGGCCTTAGCTATACCTGCTAGCAAACCTGAATTTGCTCCAGTTGAATTTAAGGCTCCTGATATAGTCGACATGAGATGTTCCGCTCCACTCACAATCCTTCTACATGAGTCGACCAAAGCAGTGACTTTAAAAAACCCTACCACAGCTACAGTTCCTAATATGCAACACAGTACGATTATTGATATGTCTCGTATTATCGCTATAACGTTCGAAAAATCCATTTTAAATTACTCACAATCAGCTTAATAGAACTAAGGTTTTATCAACATTCTAAAAGACCCATCACTATCTTGTCTTTGGGTCAAAATTTCATGCCCCGATCTTTCAGACCAGACAATAACATCATATGAATTTAAAACATCAGGGATGATTACTTCTACAAAAGACTCTTTATCTATATTTATTTGTTCTTCTAACGCGGCTATAATCCCAGCGCATGTTTTACCTTTGCCATCGATAATCTTCCATCCATTAGTACTGTCTCCGTTCCCCTTCACGCCTAATTGTGCTCCGTCTAAAACATCAATCTCACCAGATTTCCTTAATTGAACTTGTCGTCGAAATTCTGCTACAGATTCTGAGTAAACCCCAGAATCTCTATTACCCTTAGAGCACACTGCCCCTCGAACTCCAACAATATCAGGATTAACTCTAGCTAATTCATCCAAATCAGACATCTTTAGATGCCCAGAGAGAGCGGTGCTCATCCCATCTGATTTGCCTTCCATAACCATTTCTTTCAGTTCTACTTCAGGTATAAAATCAAACAGGTTTCTACCATCTTTAGTCAATGTGTCAATTAGCCATCCGTCGCAAAGCCCATCACGAGCAAGTTTCGGCATTAAATGTGGGTCTATTCCATCTTCATAAAGTAAGTTGTCTGCAAATAATGAACCAATTAATTTGGTTTCAGTACCTTCCAGAGCTTCTTTTGATGCTCTTAAAATCTCGACTGATTTATCATAATCTGCCTGCATAAATCCTACTTTTACAGAAGTTGCATTCATTCTTCCCGCAGCCCAAGCAGCCATTGCCACAGTACCTTCTTGGTTCGGGACTACTCCTAAAGTTAACGAAGCATGTATATCCATTGGGACCGCTTCTCTTACAGCTTTGAATATGTTTGGTTTAGCAGAACCTACCAAAGCCTCTTGTAAATTTTTTACATCTATAATATCTGCCCCACCCTGCATTGCTTCATGTGCCTCATTTAAATTCTGGACACTAACCATTAACATCATCGTTTTTATTCTCCAATACTTTGCATTAATTATAATTTTATCAATTAGTTGCTAAAAATATTATCTAATTCATTTTTTAGTTCGCTTTTATCACTTTTTGACAAATTGTTTAACGGACTTCTCACACTTCCACCGGTCATACCCATTAACTCTCCCCAATATTTACAAAGAGAGACAGGCATGGCCCCTTTTTGTTCAGCAACTACATGCTGCCACCACTTATCAGAAATCGCTTTTATTGGCTTAATATGTTTTTCGTAATATGCTTTATCCAGATCTCCAGACATCGCTCTTTCAACAAATGAGACATAATGATTTGATCCTGGTTTATCAAATCTCCAGTCAGACGTATTTGCAAACATAACCTGCTGCTGAAACCCCATTTCATCGCCAGCAAACAAAATCCATTCGTCTGGAGTTGAAATGATCGCATCACTACCCACCTTTAAATGAGTGTTGATCGATATCTCCTTATTAAAGCTTGCCTCTTTCACTCCTACTACATTACTAATCTGGCACACTTTTTCAAGCCAATTTTCATCTAATACGATACCAAACTGAGGAGAATTATAGAACATGATTGCTAGGTCTGTATTAGCTGCCACAGCCTTAACAAATTCTAAAACCTGTTCCTCTTTGCGGGTAACAAAATATGGAGCCGCCAAAATCAAGAGATCAAAACCTATTGATTCAACATAACCAGCAAAATGATTAACGTTCTTTAAAGATGTATCCGTAATGTGAGCAGCAATTAACCAATCCTCTCTTCCCTCATCTGCTACCACATCGTAGACTTTAAGCCTTTCTTGTTCGGTCAAAGACCAAAACTCACCCATCCCCCAAGTGCATCCGATCCCCTTAGTCCCTAAAGTCTTTATGTGCTTTATATCAGAACGTATACCAAGCTCATTTATCTCATCTTCCTTCGTGAATGGAGTCATCAAAGTTGACCATTGGCCTCGTAAATTTTCACGAGCCCACTCTATAGCTTCATTTTTAGAATATTTGGCCAAATGATACCTCCTAGAAAAGTTTGGTGACTTGATATTAATTAAGAAAATTTTAAGGTCATTACAAAATCAGTATCAATTTCATTATTATACGAGGATCAACACGGTTTTTGTATTCAAGATAACTTGTTTA
>QGNN01000039.1 GCA_003228105.1 Chloroflexota bacterium | reverse complement strand
GTTTCGGTCCATCGTCTACATGAATTAAATCTCCGGTCAAACTATTAAATCTATAAGATGTGACACAAGGTAAATCTCTTCTACCTACGAAAAGAAGCGAGTTATCGAGGTCAGCTGCCAATGGAGCAGGCCTGTCATTCACTTCCGTATCCTTCAGATGCTTCAAGCGCCCGCTGGTATTATCAATCGACCAACAACTGATTTTATTCTCTCCCGCAAGAGAAACATACAAAATTTGCCTCATTATACCTCCAAAAAGTACCGCGTTATTCAGTCAATGACAAGTTTATCAGTACCTCGAAGTTGATGCTTTTATTTAGCTTTTTATTATGTTTGACTCAAATGAAATTAAATAGTTCACATTCCGCCGACTTAGAAGATAAAATTGATACCGTCATCGTTTAATAAATTTCATCTTTTATGCAGGAGATTAGTCTGCCCCTCTACAACATAAAATCGGCTTTTTTTCAACGCTGCCGACAAAGAAATGGTTACCTGCAAGTGCTAAGGGTTGCATTCCCACTAATATTAAGCACGGGATCCTTTTCTGTTCAGCAATTCATAGACAGGATGTTTTTATCTTGGTATTCACCCGATGCATTGGCCGCGGCGTTACCCGCAGGAATATTATGTTTCACTTTGATCAGTCTATTTATGGGTACTTCTGGTTACGTTAGTACCTTCGTAGCACAATACACCGGAGCATCCCAACCAGAAAAAGTCGGACCAGCTATGTGGCAGGGAATATATTTTTCGGTCTTGGGAGGCTCCCTGATAGCTTTCACTGCATTTTTCCCAGAAACGATCTTTTCTTTGATTGGTCACAGCCCTGAGGTACAAATCTTAGAATCAGAATATTGGGTGTATCTAACTTTAGGTGGAATATTCCCTGTCGCCCAAGGTGCAGTGGCGGGTTTTTTCAGTGGTCGTGGTAAAACATACCCGGTCATGTGGAGTACTTTCGCTGCAACGGCTGTGAATATTGTGCTCAACTATCTCCTGATTTTTGGAAATTTAGGTATGCCAGAAATGGGAATATCGGGAGCTGGCTTATCTACCTTTATATCGGGAATGCTGAATTTTTTGATTCTTTCAATTCTAGTTTTTTCCAAGGAGAATAATTCAAAATATAAGACACGATCAGGGTGGAAATATGATCCGGTTTTGTTCAGAAGGCTCATCAGATACGGCCTCCCAAATGGAATTCAATTTTTCCTAGACATAGCAGCTTTTTCATTATTCATATTGTTGATTGGTCGACTCGGGGCAACGGAATTGGCCGCAGCAAGTATAGCGTTTAATGTTAGTATGCTGGCCTTTATGCCTATGATAGGTCTAGGGATAACAGTATCGATTTTGGTCGGTCAATCTCTGGGAGCCGATGAGCCTGGGCAGGCAAAAATTGCCACTTTTTCAGCCTTGCAGATTTCTTTTACATATATGACTATCCTTGCCATGCTCTACATTTTGATACCAAATTTATTTATTTATCCATTTTCAGCTAAGGCTGACCCAATTGAGTTTGAGTCAATAAAAATTACCGCTTTAGTAGCATTGAAGTTTATAGCACTATGGTCAATATTTGATTCCCTAGCAATTATGTTTTCGTCAGCTCTTAAAGGAGCCGGAGACACTGCTTTCATTATGTTAACCATATGTCTCACAGGGCCCGTCGTCCTTATAGCACCTACATTTCTGATAATCGAAATCTTCCACCTGGGCTTGAATGCTGCATGGGTTTCAGCTGTCGCATATGTACTCTGCCTTGGAATTGTGTATTACCTCAGGTTCAAAGGCGGCAAATGGGAAAGTATGAGGGTGATAGAAACCCAGGAGCAATTTAAGACGAAAGGGTAAGTCGATATGTTAGTGAAAAGAAGTTAGGCTGTTCATGTCAGGCGATAAGAACCGAAAAATCGTCCGACTGATATACAAAGTGCCTACACCAACGAATCAGAGTGCTCACTGAATTACCTTCACATCAGTATTTGGTGTTGTTATAGTTTTGATTTATTGGGATTCACAGAAATTTTTACCTACAAGTGGATAAAGAAACAAATTGATCGTTAATCAAAAGGATGAAGTCGTGGAAAAAAATAATCTAATAACCCTTGCTGATTATGAAAAAGCTTCTTATGGAAAAATGTCTAAAGAGTTGTCTGACTATGTAAAATCCGGGGCTCAGGATGAAATAACTCTTAGGAGAAACCGACAAGCTCTAGAAGACATAATAGTTAATCCGAGGATATTTAGAGATGTCGATTGTCGTGATCTGAGCACCACTGTTTTGGGCGATAAAATAGATATCCCGATTATGTTAACCCCTGCAGGCGGACAACTTCATATGCATCCTGATGGGGAATTAGCATCGGCCAGAGCATCTCATGGGCATGGTACCGTCTACTCAACTCCTACTAACTCGGGTTACTCATTAGAAAAGATTGCAGATGAGACAACTGGTCCTAAATGGTTTCAAATTAACCAACACAGCAGAGAGATTCAGGAACATTTTGTCAAAAGAGCAAAGCAGGCTGGCTATAAAGCTATCATCCTTACCGCAGATGCCCCGATACCGAGTAGGAGAGAAAGTGAGATTAGAAATAATTTCTCAATTCAAAATCATTTGAGTTGGGGTAGCGTTGAGGGGTACGAGGAATTTCTGTTATCTGATCCCCACTTACGGGAGTACATATATGGCATATCAGAAGAAGATGAACCAGTATCAGCAGGAACTGGTGGTAAGTCAATGACCTGGGATGATATAGAGTGGTTTCGTGGGCTAACAGACCTGCCCGTAATCGTTAAGGGAGTAAGAAACATTGAGGACGCAAAGCGTTGCGCGGATGTAGGGTTTGATGGAATTACGGTTTCTAATCATGGCGCTCGGCACATGGATGGAACAAATTCGTCCATAGGGGTTCTGGCGGAGATAGCTCCCGCTGTGAATGACCGGATCGAGGTATTCTTTGACTCAGGAATTAGGAGAGGCATGGACGTTGCCAAGGCGCTATGTTTGGGAGCTAGAGCGGTCCTTATTGGCCGCCCAATCTTCTGGGGATTGTGTGTTGATGGTGAACAAGGTGTATTCGACGTGCTAGATATTCTTAAAACTGAACTTGACCTTGCAATAGCTTATTTGGGAGTAAATAAAGTAGGTGATTTAAACAGATCGTATGTCACAATTTGAAGCGTAAAGCCATCGTGATTTTCCAAGAATGGCTGATTTAAGAACCCCAGTATTTCATGCACGGACACCTTTATGAAGGGGGGGGCTTGGCAATTAAAAATGCTTGGTTTACTCTGGCTGTTGCTTTCATAATCTTATATTTTTCTAGCCGCCTGAGATTCTCTTTTGGAATCGTGCTTAAGCCTATATCTGAAGACCTGGGTTGGACCAGAGCAGAGACAACGATGGCTGCTACAGCTTTTTTGTAGTGTCTGCTTTAGTCATGCCAATATATGGACGGCTAATCGATCGTTACAGTCTTGTACGGATAATGATTATATCTATTGCGGTAACCTCGCTTGGATTCGGCTTAGTTGCGATTGTCCAGACCTCATGGCAGTTCATTTTTTTACGGAATCGTTTTTGCATTAGGCCACTCAGGGTTCTCGATTTTGACTGTATCCGTAATGGTAGGACCGGCATTTCCGGATCGAGCTGGTATAGCCAATAGTATTGCCATGTCTGGATTCGGGTTCGGGCAGCTCATCATTATCTCTATTTTGACACTGATTCTGTTTGAGGTAGGTTGGAGAATATCTCATGTATATTTAGCTACAGGGGCAGCTTCAGTTCTTATTCCACTATTGCTGTTTCATGCTAAATTCGTGAACTTTTTGCCAGGTAGCCCTGAACAATATAAGGGCCATCACACCGAACTTCCATCCAGTTCGGTAGCACATCTACTGAGATTCACTATCTCGACAAAATTTGCCATTTTGATAGTAATTTATGCCTTGTGTGGATTCCAAGATTTTTTCATGGCTACACATATAGCATCTTTTGCAACTGATAACGGTGTCGAAGGTCAATTCGCGGGTAATTTGTTAGAAAAAATGGTGTGTTCGCACTTGCAGGAGTGATAATTGCAGGGCTCTTAGGTGACAGGTTTAAAGCTGGTTTTCCTACCGTGATTTGTTTTTTAATACGACTGGTTATATTCATTTTGATATGCACTTCTAATCAGCCATCATTTATTGTGTTATTGGCATTTTCGTACGGATTCACATTCTTGATTACTGCGCCTTTAACCGTAGTATTTATAAAAGACCTTTTCGGGACATCCAAAATGGGCACTCTTATCGGTATCGTCAATATGGTGCATCATTTTGGAGGCGCTATTGGAGCATATGCGGGGAGCCTAATTTTCGATCAAACGGGATCATACCAGTTAATGATGATTTTTATGGCAGTGCTATCTTTAGGTGGATTAATTTGTTCGTACTTTATCCACGGATCTGCAACTTTTAGAAGAAGGATGCTCAATTAACTGGTGGAAATATTCACTTCGTTGCGGGTTAGAGTTTTTCTGGTTATGACCTAGTTTTAATCTATTCGTTATAATTAAATTACATGCATATGGGGCTGGGTCTTAGCAGCAAGAGCTTTGTTAGATTAATCAGAGAGACCAATATGAAAATTAAGCCAGTGAAAGACCTGTTGATTTAAAGCCAGTCCCTACAAACAAACCACAAGTACAACTTGATCCCATATGCTCAATATAATAATTTAGAAATCTACAAGGCGAAGCCTCTATGCCAAAACAGCCAAATATAGTACTGATAATGTCTGACGATCTTGGCTATGAGGTAATAGGAGCCAACGGTGGTTCTTCATATAAAACTCCATCCATAGACTCAATGGCCCAGCAAGGCATGCGCTTTGAAAACGCTCATGTTATGCCACTGTGTACACCAACCAGACTTTCATTGATGACCGGAAAATATAATTTCCGGAACTACATAGGTTTCGGCTTAATAAGGCCAGACGAAGTCACTTTTGGACATTTGCTCACTGACGCAGGTTATAACACATGTATATCGGGTAAATGGCAACTTTACTCCTATAACCCACCAGATCAACACCCGGAAGAAAGATCTTCAGGGCAAAAAATCGAAGATGCTGGCTTTGACGAGTTTTGCGTATGGCACCCGCATCACACAGAAGAGAAAGGTTCCAGGTACAAAAATCCAGTTATATACGAAAACGGTGAATTCAGAACTGATACCGAAAATAAATATGGGGAGGACATATTCTGCGATTACATCATTGATTTCTTAGAACGGAAAAAGGACGATGAAAAACCTTTTTTTGTCTACTGGCCAATGGCTGCCACTCACAAACCCCATGAGCCCACCCCAGACAGCCCGGAATGGGACTCTTTTGATCCCCCCTCAAATCAATCTATAGGCGCAAAAACATGGGCGGAGTTAGAAGATGGATCATGGGAAGATGATCCTAAATTCTATAGAGATATGGTTGAGTATCACGACAAAGTCATAGGTAGATTGCTGAGTTATCTTGAAAATCAAGGACTGCAGAAAGATACATTAGTCATCTACCTTGGAGACAACGGTAGCCCAGCCGATGTTTGTTCAATGATGCACCAACATAATGAAATTTGCGGTGGTAAAGGGAAGACCAGCGATAGGGGCACCCATGTTCCTTTGATTTGTTTGATGCCAGGAACGATTCCTTCCAATACTGTCCAAGCAGACCTTATTGAAGCTACCGATTTTCTACCGACTGTTTTCGAAGCGGCTGGCCTGGACTTCCCTGAAGGATACATCATTGACGGGAGGTCTTTTTATCCTCAGTTAAAAGGGGAAAAAGGCAACCCGAGAGATTGGATGTTTTTCCACTTCGAACCAATGAATAGAAGAAGTGGTCTGAACGGTTTAAGACAAATAAGGTTCATTCGTGATCACAAATGGAAATTATATGAAACCGGGGAATTATACGATCTTGAAGCCGATTGGGATGAAGACATTCCCATCTATGAGGTTGAAGATTCAAAACCCCAATCTGAAGCAAGAAACCGCCTAAATCCGATATTTTCCCAAATGACCAATTGATCTTTAGCCTACTCGTCCTTTTTAAGATTCAAGGAAGCTGAGTTAATACAATATCGCAACCCAGTAGGTTGGGGGCCATCTGGGAAAACATGGCCCAGATGCGCACCGCATGATTTACAGATGACTTCCGTCCTCTCCATTCCTAAAGACATATCCGTTTCTTCTTCTATCTGATCCTCAACAAGCGGTTGATAAAAGCTTGGCCATCCACACATAGAGTCATACTTGGTATCGGAAGAGAAAAGTTCTTCCCCACAACAAACACATAAATAAGTACCATTTTCTGTCGTGTTCCAATATTCACCAGTGAATGCTCTTTCTGTAGCTCTATTCCGAGTTACTTCATATTGCATTGGAGTAAGTTTGTCCCGGTATTGTTCATCATTTTTTTGATCAGCCATCTATCTGTCTCCCAAAATTTTAAAAACGATCACAGTGCAACACAGAAGATTATATAGCGAGTATTATATTGATTCACAAATCTTGTCGCTAATAACACTGATAGCACACAGAATTTAGGGGAGGTATCTGGCACTTCAATTTGGCGTATTTGATCATATAGAACCTGTCTCGACCATACCCTTGAACGAGGTACACAAGCTTCGTATGCAGCAAATTGAGGCTTTAGACCGAAAAGGATTTTAGGCATAACATCTAGCTGCCTCAAGAAGAATCGAGGCCGGAAAAAAGAGGTTAACACAATTCCAGACTTCCAAAGATGGCTCATTCGGTTTCGTCGGGGACCGGTCCGCCAATTTTCCGGCTCGAGAGACTAGAAAAAATATTGGAGCGGAAATAGAACGATTCGACTAGCAATCAAATCAAAAAGATCCCACGAGGTTAGGAGGTGTAGCATTGGCAAGATCACTGAAATCAATCGCCCGGTACCTCGAGGAACACATTGGCCCCGAAGCTAATTATTTCGTTTATTCCCTCCTAATGGGGAGACATCGACCACTAAACAGCCATGAACTCGATTAATCTTTTTTCAGAGCATATACTGCCACAATACATGTAGCTAAATTAGGATAACTCCTTGAAATTAGAAATTATCGGAATGATTGGTGCGGTCAGAGAAGGTACCGGAAGCAAAGGGGCTGAAGTACACGTTATTGGAGGAGGTATAGACACGGATTACATTTCTGATTTTGCGATGATCCATGAAAACAGTGGCTTTGACAAGGTTCTAGTTGGTTACACTTCTTCGTCTGCAGATGGCTTTATAGTCGCGATGCATGCAGCAGCCAAAACCAGTAACCTTGGGTTTCTAGTTGCTCACCGGCCAGGCTTTGTAAGCCCAACGGTTTTAAGCAGGAAAGCGGCCACAATTGACCATATAACTCAGGGTAGAATCGCCCTTCACATCATAAGTGGAGGAGGCGATGTTGAACAAAGACGTGACGGTGATTTCCTGAATCATGATGCTAGGTATAGAAGATCAGGAGAATTCATGAATATCCTGAAAAACTTATGGACAGCAGAAGACCCAATCGACCACAAAGGGGAATTTTATCAATTCAAACAGGCAAAAAGTGATTTTAGCTGCTTTCAAAAACCTCACATACCCCTCTATTTCGGCGGTGCCTCTGAAGCAGCATTAACGGTAGGAGCGAAAGAATGCGACGTATACGCCATGTGGGGCGAACCACTTAAGGAAGTAGAAAAAAAGATGACCTCTTTCACGGGTAAAGTGAAGACTCTCGGCAGAGATCCAAAATCTATAAGGTTTTCGGTCTCTACGAGGCCTATTGTAGCTAATACTGAGACAGAAGCCTGGGATTTAGCCCACCACACCTTGCAAAATGTCTTAGCCACAAACCAAATTTCGATGCATGGTACGGGAAAAGAACGATTGGAATCTACTGGATCCCAACGTCTTGTGGATTTTGCAAAAAACGGGGAAGTATTAGATGAACGACTGTATATGCCAATAGCTGCTGCAACTGGAGGTGCCGGCAACACAACCGCCCTAGTCGGAACCGCAGAACAGGTGGCAGATTCTCTCATGAAATACTATGAATTAGGCTGCACAACTTTATTGATACGAGGCTTCGACGCCTATAACGATGCAGTTTACTGGGGAAAAGAATTAATCCCGTTATTGAAAGAATCCGTCGAGCGCTATCACAAAATCCACTCTGTGACGGGAAAACATCTATTGTGAATAGCTTAACTGCCATATGAGGGAGCCCTTTCTCTGGTTCCTAATCAGAGAAAATCGCAAATCTTGTAATTGAGTCTCTCCCTACATCTGATTGGAACACACGCGTAATAGATTTATCCAAAATATCATCTGATGCTCTTTTACTCAGAAAAAAAGATGAAACTTTAAATTCGTCTATTGATTATGTCGCCAATTCAACTGTCATAATTGCAGCCACCCCAACATATAGAGCTACCTACACTGGCTTAATTAAAAGTTTTTTTGATCAATTACCAGCTGATTCATTAGCAGGTAAATTACTGCTACCAATCCAGACGGGAGGTTCGCCAGAACATTCATTATCAATCGAGCATGGATTAGTGCCGATGGTCCGAACCTTAGGCGCCTTAGTTTCTACAAAACCCATCTTCTCTTGGAACGAGCACTGGAATGAAGACGGATCGTCCACTATAAATATGGAATAATTGGTAAATCAGTCAGTAGAAGAAATAGTCAGCCTTTGCAACTAACTATCCAGTAACCCTAGGGCTCGGGCCATATCCAGCATTTCCAAGGCGGTCTTTTCATGAGCTATATCTACCATTCCTCCTTGAAAAGCAACGGCAGCACCTCCAGTTTCTCTGGTTTTTCTCATCGATTCAACTAAACCTTGCCACTCATTTATTTCTTCTTTACTAGGGGAGAATATTTCATTCACTATCGGAACATGCGATGGATGGATAACAGTCATACCGTTATATCCCAATTCTCTTGAATGTTGAGCAAACCGTCTTAATCCTTCGTGATCATGTATATCCTGCCAAAGTCCAGTCAAGGGATAAGGAACACCTCCTGCCCTGGAATCCAACAGTACCTTTGATCGAATAAACAAAGTTTCTGTGCCCTCTGGAGTCCATTTATATCCCACTGCGCGGGCAATATCACCTCCCCTGCCACCTCCAGCACCCATATGTGCCACTCTATCCGAAGATGTTCCCACTTCGTAGGCGAAACGCAGCCCCATGGCTGTCTCCAACCCAGGGTCTATCAACACTGTCCCGTGTTGTATATTTTTTTTCCTTTCTTCGTTAGAGATTAATTTATCCAAAGCTTCTACGTCTGAAGCTCCTTTAACCATAGGCAGAGTAATTCCATATAGACCTTCTTGCACGGCATAGGAAATATCCTGACTGGTGAGCCCAGTATCCATATCATTGACCCTCACAAGTACTGTCACTCCTTCCGAAGCTAATTCCGGGACCAATCGGGACACAATTTCACGTGCATTTTGCTTCTCATCAAGAGGAACAGAATCTTCGATATCTAGTATTAGGGCATCGGCGCCATATTTTGGAGCCTTTCTTACCCAATCCTCCTTGTTTGCAGGCACATAGAGCATTGTACGCAAAGGCCTAGCTTGATCTTTCATAAATTACCTCGCATTAATTGAATTAGACGATCCCTTCTTCTTGATATTCGATCAAATCATCGTGACTTAATCCCAAAACATCGCAATATACCTCACCATTGTGTTCGCCCAACAAAGGAGCACCTTGGGGTTTGGGTAATCGTCCGCCTGAAAAATTGACAGGGAAACCTGATGCAATTCCTGGAACTGGCTCATCAAAAGCAGAGCTTCGCATTGGTTGAAGTGTTCCCCTATCCCAAAAATGGGGATCGTCTATTATTTCGGGCACTGTTCGAACCAACCCACAAGGAACTTTATTTTTTTCCAACAACTCTATCGCCTCATCTTGAGTAAGACAGCTTAGCCTATCCTGTACTTCCCCACGCGCCTCGGTAACGTTTCGATTCCGTTCAATAAAAGTAGCGAACCTAGGGTCCTCAGTTAAGTTTTGGGCATCTAAAGCAATAGCTAGTCTTCTCCACTGGTCATCACTTGCAACAGTTAAGGTGATATCTCCATCCTTTGTATGATAAAGGCCCATGGGTCCACCACGACTATTATTTCCTTGCCTCAATGGCTCACCATACATAATGGCCTCCTCAAGGTTTTCCATGAACATTAAAGAGGTAAGTGAATCCATCATGGACACATCCAAATATTGCCCTGTCCCTGTACGTTCCTTTTCTCGGAGAGCGGCTAAAATTGAGTAGCAGGCAAAGAGCGGCGTTACCAAATCTCCAATGTAAAATCCAACTCTAGTAGGAGGTCCATCTTCTGAGCCGTTGATATCCATAAGGCCGCTCATGCCTTGTATTTGGGGATCATGTGCTTTTCGATGAGAATGTGAACCTGATTGACCATAGCCTGAAATGGAAGCATAAATTATGCCGGGATTGACCGAGGATACATCCTGATAACCTAACCCTAATCTTTTCATGGCACCTGGGGATAAATTCTCTACCACCACATCTGACTTTTTTGCCATATTCATAAACATTTCCCGACCTTTGGAATGTTTTAGGTTTAAGGTCACACTTTTTAAACCCTGGGCCCTTTTCAAAAATCGCGTAGAAAGATGTTTTTCAGATTCTTGAGTTTCAGCATAACCATCGGGTGAAGCAAACGGTCCGTTGCCTCTAGAAGGATCACCTGTTCCTGGTATTTCAACTTTTATACATTCGGCACCAAGCCTTGCTAAATTCATCATTGTAAATGGCCCCGCCAAATAAACTGTGACACCCAATACTCGAACACCTGACAGTGGAGCCATCGACTTTTCAACTTCAACCAAAGTAAAACCTCTTTGTGAAAAATTTCTTCAAATAAATCTCAACGTCGATAGTCTCATACTATGTTTGTCCGGAGGTACGGTCAATCAATGTGTTATATTCCAAAATGAACCATTGCCTTAAAAAAACAACTGCCTGGGAGACCCTGATATGAGAATTGCGGTAATTGGTCAAGCTGCCTTCGGCAAGGATGTGTTGGATGCACTTGTAGAAAAAAATGAAGAGGTAGTCGCTGTCCTGTGCCCGCCAGACAATCCCAGCAGGTCTGTAGATCCTATAAAATCTTCGGCCACGGAACACAAGATTCCCGTATTTCAATATAAAAGAATGCGCGATACGGAAGCGATTAATGAATTCAGATCGCTAAATGTGGATCTTTGCGTGATGGCATTTGTCACGGATATCGTTCCTGATGAAATATTAGAATCACCCTCCGCAGGAACTATTCAATACCACCCATCATTACTCCCAGAACATAGAGGCCCTAGTTCCATTAATTGGCCTATCATTCAAGGTAAAACCAAAACAGGCCTTACTGTTTTTTGGCCGGACAAAGGGTTGGACACTGGCCCAATTCTTCTGCAAGAAGAGGTGGATATCACTGACACCGATACTCTGGGATCAGTATATTTCGGAAAACTTTATCCTGCAGGTATTGAAGCCATGGTTACGGCTGTAGAAATGGTTAGAGACGGCACTGCCCCTAAAATTGAACAAGATCACAGTAGAGCTACCTACGAAGGCTGGTGTAACTCAAGTGATGTGGTCATTGACTGGAATAAATCTGGTGCAGAAATCTATAACCTGATCAGAGGTTCAGACCCTAGCCCAGGGGCCAATACTTTGTGGAACGGCAAATCAATATATCTATTCAATACGTACTTTAATGCAGGGGAAAATAGAGAAATCCCCGGGACGGTTACAGCCATATCGGATAATTCTTTCAGTTTATCAGTGGCGTCAGGCCTTATTTCAATTGGCAGAGTAAAAGTAGACCGCGAATCCAAAGTTACAGCTGCGGAGTTTATTGAGTCCCACGGATTGAAAATCGGAGATCAATTTGGATTTTAAATTTTTTCTTATCCCAAATATTTAAATAAAATACCCAAAGGAGTAAAGAAATGGAAAGCAAATATTATTTCTCAGCAGCAATGGATGTACCGCAAGACAAAGAAGCCTTATTTAACGAGGTATATGACAAAGAACACATTCCTTACCTATCAGAGGTTCCGGGAGTATTGGCTATCGCTAGATTCACCACAGCACCCTTAAAAATGGTGATAGGAGGAAAAGAACAAGAAATCATCATTGAAAATCAGCCAAAACATACTGCTATTTACGAAATTGAGAACCCAGCGGTTCTATCATCCCCTGAGTGGGCAACCGCTGTCGATAAAGGAAGATGGGCTACTGATGTTAGACAACACACTTTCAACAGAAGGCACGTATTACTCAGAAATAAAAAGTAGATCGTTTATTTTTCTGTACAGCATTTAGAAACCCTGATTTTTCCTGCCGTTAAGAATAGGCACATGTGTGGTTATCTTGGATCATCTCAAACAAGGGAATAACAGCAGCTACCTCCAACCCCTACAGAGTAAGGAAAAATGCTTTGAAAGCCGTAAAAATGACAAGTAACTTAAGAGGTTACATATTAAGCGGGAATTTGAAAGATGTACCTAATTCCTTTGGCTAGGCTCAATCCCGTCATCCTCAAACCTTTCACCCATTTCGTTCAAGAAATCTTGCACATCGGCTGAAAGACTAATATCTGCATCCGCCTCCTGAATTTTCTCAGGATCCTCTTCGCCTTCGGTTCGGCTTAGGACTTTGTCAAAATAGGTTTCCAATTGTTTTATCAAGGTTCCCACCTCACCATCATAATCTATTGCTCTCTCGATATCTTTATACTGTTGATCCCCTTTGCTTCTTTCAGCCAGATCAGACGGAAAATTATAAACTGCACACAACACCTCTAACAATCTCGAGGCGCCTAGGTGATCTTCATCCAGTTGAACATATTGAGGTAAATGTGCCATTAAGGTAGTGTTTTGGATGCCTTGCTCGGTCAAATCTTCATTAACTTGGTTGATTATAGAGGTGGGTCCTTGGTAGGTACTGCGGCGCGGATTTAATAACGTCCCAGCTTTTCCCTCTTGCTCATCAGTCATCGAACCAGTCACTAAAATCGGACGTGTATGTGGAACAGAGTCATACATTCCACCAATTCTGCAATATTCAGTTACCTTGCAATATTTAAATAATTCCACTATCGAGTCAGTGTATTCCTCACCGAAATTATGCGGTTCCCTTATGTGTATAAAGATATAATCTCTACCGGAATATTCGTCTTTTGCATGGTGAACTATCGTATTTGGTTTTGTAAATGCACGTTTCCCGTTAACAATACGCATCCTGGGTCGGTATCTAGTAAAGTCAAAGAATTTTCCGGGTTTCGCTAATCTGCCAAGCTCCGTAGCCCCTAGGTATTGCTCCAGTTTCCTCAATGACAGGGTTCCAACTCTTCCCACATCTACCCAAGGTCTCAACATGCCAATTGCCACGGTATTGTTCATCTCTGGCACAGGGTCAGCCAGTTCAAATTCACCAACTCTCATAGGCCTGTACAACCACCAAAATGAAATTTTACTAAATATTAATCTCGTTATAGGTTCGAAATTATACACTAGGCATAGTATGAATATCTGACTTAATACAAAAATTGATCGCTGTATAATGGCAAGGAAATTTGAAAGTGTAAATTTGGAAGACACATTTTAGTGTGCTAGAAAAACCATTTAAAAAACCTTAGAAAGGATACGGCCATTGATTCCTCCTGAATTGAAAACTAACTCTGCCCGCCGGTGTGAAGAGTAGGCATTCACCAAGACAAAGTTGATTTCGACAATCCTCAGATCACAGGAATCAAAACCGATAATGAAACAAATAGATGAATCCTACCTATCCAAAGACCGCAATCAATTTATCCCGGATCGGTCAAGGGGATTCCATTTCAGCTGGAGAGTAGGATGCTTAGGTTGTTTAATACCGATAATAGTAATATTTTTATTGTTTTTCTTCCTAATAAGAGCTACTTTTGTACTAGGTTAGATAGTCACTTTTTGCAGAAATGCAATTTCAAAAAAAGGGGGATTTAGAATGAAAGCAGCTTTCTACGATGGTAGCGGGAATATGGCTGTGAAGGAATATCCTCAACCAAATCTTAAGCCTGGAGAAGCTCTCATAAAAGTTAAATCAACCGGGATTTGCGGGTCGGATTTAAACATGAATTTAGACAAAACAAATCCTGACTCGGATCCGGCAGGACACGAGGTTGCCGGGGAAATAGTGGAAGTAGGCGAGGGAGTAGGCCAAAAACATATCGGATCTCGGGTGGCTGTGGAGGTTCTTGGTAGTGGAAGGGCTTGTCAAAATTGTTGGTACTGCAGGCAAGGGCAATATATCCATTGTCCTAATAGGAGTTCAGGTGTAGGGGGTGGATTTGCAGAATTTGTCACTCGGAAAATAGAAGGTTGTTATCCTCTTCCTGGCGAAATGACTTGGGGGGAAGGTGCATTAGTGGAACCTTTGGCAGTTTCTGTTCACGGTGTTCGAATCGGGAACATGAAGGGTGGAGATACCGTCGCCGTGCTCGGTTCAGGTAGCATCGGACTTACAGCCATAACAGCGGCCAAAGCTCTAGGGGCTGGGAAAATTCTCGCGACTGCAAGACACCCACAACAGGCAGATGCAGCTTTATCTTTGGGTGCGGATGCTGTAGGAACTCAAGAAGAAAGCGAATTCGCTCAAATGGTACTTGATGCGACTGACGGTAGGGGAGCAGATTTGACTATAGAAACAGTGGGGGGCAGTAAGGGACATACTTTAAAACAAGCTATTGGGGTCACAAGAAGGCAAGGCTGTATAGTAATTTTAGGGGTGTTTTATGGTGAACATTCAATCGACTGGACAGGGCCAGTGCTTAAGGAGCAAACCATTCAAGGATCCATATGTTACGGAATAATTAACGGGCAGCATGATTTTGAAACTGCTATAGAAATTTTATCGAGACCTAACTGCAACCTAAACCAAATAGTAACGCACAAATATTCTCTTGAAGATATAGACATAGCATTCAAGACTGCTTACGACAAGTCATCTGGCTCCATAAAAGTTCAAATACAACAATATTGACGTTATGTGGCCCAATTTATGTTTTACTCCGGTCTTTTCTTGACTAGAAAGTCTCCTTAAAAGACAATTACAACCGCTGATTTTATTAGGAACCTAGTTTGCAAGGCTCATCAACTTAAAAGTCGGAGTGAGCTGAAAACGTTCCGCAGTAGCTCAGTGGCAGAGCAATCGGCTGTTAACCGATCGGTCGCTGGTTCGAATCCAGCCTGCGGAGCCAATTATCTTAGGTATGTATTGAAATCTAAACCAACTAACGATCTCAAGTACTAGAGCTGGTGAATAAATGACTGAAGAACAAAATAATCTCGATCCCGCGGAACAAAGCAAAGATGAATCAAGTTCCGATCCCGAAGCAAATGATCGGCTAACCGACGAAACAGTAGAAACCCCACAAAAAAGCAAGGATACTTTGCAAGTCGAAAGCATTCCCCAAGGATCCATCATATTTAGACAATCCCACCTATCTTGGTTAATTCCATCTTCCATTTGGATAATAGGGTTGGTGGTGGTCGATCTTCAAATTGGACTGTTGGGGGGGCTTGGTATTCTTTTGGCCCCGCTAATTGCAGCTCCAAGGTATTTGAGGTGGAGGCAAACTGTTTATCATTTATCCAATGATTCTCTATATCTCACTATGGCCGGACTTCCTATAATTCAAAAAAGCAAAATATACCAAGTCAAATTTGACACTATAGCAAAAGATGAGGACGGGAAGGTACAAATGGGTATTAGACATGGCTTCTTTGGGAAAACCCTAGGATACGGGGAAGTCAATATAGTGTTCGACGACAAACGAGTGGCGAAACTTTCATATATTTCAGAATATCAGTCTTTCATAGACTACATTACTGAACGAACAGAGCAATAAGTACGATGGGCGAATCCAGATCAAAGACCTAATCATTAACTATGCTCTTTAACTTTATACCCAATTGTTCAATGTCTCCCAAGTTTTTTGAAAGTAAATAGTTGCTATCTCCTAGGGACAAGAATTGAAGATGGTAAGGGGAGATGATTCTTGATACCAAAGATCTCCATGATGCTTGGTCACCTTCATATTTTAGACAATTCCACCCGCCGCTAATTTTTTCTTCATCTGGAATCAACTTGTCTGAACAAACTACTGAAATTTTTGATTCTGTCCTGATAATTGAAAGAAAAACTCCATTTTGAACCCAATGCGGTAAAATCGTGCCAAGTTCAAAAAAGCAAATCGCAAATGTGCCTGGCAGCAATTCCAGCTGTTCTTCATCATCTATCGATGTAAATTCTAATAGGTTGGACCAATCGGAACCTGGTATTTCCATCAAATTCATATGTTCATTGACAACGCATTTATTAGCAATATATGCAACAACTCCATCAGAATAGTGAGGATTAATTTTCTTTATACGAAACCACCACCTTACCCGCCTTAGTGACGGTTTCTGAAGCTCCAGAGAAGATAGTCTGTTGATCAAGTGGGCATATTCCCAAGGTATAGAAAACGTATCCATATGCAACCATTCGAATTCATGTTCCAATGCAAGCATATCTTCTGAAACATTTTTGTATCTGGCAATCCAATTTCCCAAAGTACGCAAACTTGGTCGAGGCTCGTCACCAAAAGAATCAAAGATCCTGGAACGCGGATACCCCTTGGCGTACATTTCAAACCCTTTAGAGATTTGTGCAGTGTTGGTAAAAGTTCTCCCCATAATTAATTCCCAAATTATCTGAATTACTGCATTTATTCTATCCAACAGATTAATTATTGCTTTATTTTATTTTTTTATTGCCTTATTTGCAAATAAAAATTTCACCAGTGACTCTTAAAAATGAGTTGAGGAATATATAAAATTATTCGGTAATATCAAAAGATGGCGCAGAAAAATCCAGTTAAATTAAAGAAGGCCAACAGATTTAACCGCCCTTTTAACATCATCCACCCGGAAAGCCCTTAAAATGTTTTTTACCTCAGCCTCTGTCTTTTCCAAATCCACTAACCGGGAAACCCTGTCAGGCTTATTCCCCGTCGTTGGCAACTTAAGCGATTTAAGAGCATATGAAAGATCATCAGATCTAAAATGTTGGAGAAATTCTTCGAAATCCATAGGGGTATCTCCAATTTAACAAGTACAACAAGATATTTCGCCCGATTATACAGACACTTGCCCATGTTGATAAGGCAAAAGGGAAATAATCTTATATCTGCGACGTAAGAGTCATGAAAAGTAGCGTAGAATGTTTCGTATTTGAGTGGGAGATTAAACATGGCGGTTAAAATAGTCACAGACAGTACCTCAGATTTAGATCCAGCCCTTGCACAAGAATTGGACATAAAGGTAGTCCCTTTAAACATTCATTTCGGCGAGACTATCTACAAAGATGGAATTGACCTAAACACGGATCAGTTTTTTGACAAGCTGATAAACGGCACAGTGTTTCCTTCCACCTCACAGCCATCGCTGGGTGAATTTGTAGATGTCTATGAAAAAATTAGCCAACCTGGAGATGTGATTATCTCAATTCATGTATCTTCAAAGCTTAGCGGTACCATCAATTCTGCCCAGCAAGCTGCAAACACTTTGTCAGACAGGATAGATGTTAAAATTGTGGATACACAACAGGTGTCAATGACAGTCGGACTGTCGGCTCTCGGTGCCGCTAAAGCAGCCAGAGCGGGGCAATCCGCAGAGGAATGCATTACCATCGCTGAGTCAATAGCCCGCAGAAGCAACTTTTTTGCTTTATTTGACACATTGGAATATCTAGAAAAAGGCGGGAGAATCGGAAAAGCGAGATCCTTGATAGGGGGCCTGCTGAAAATCCGTCCAATTTTGCGTGTTGAGGACGGGGAAATTGGTCAATTCGGAAAAGCTCGCTCAAGAAATATGGGGATGATGAAATTGGAGGAAGCTGTCAGGGATCTTGGAGAATTAGATGATATCGCTATTGTTTACAGTACTGACGGCACTGACGCAGAAAATTTAGCGACAACTGTGCAGGAACTCCTACCGGAAGGAAAAGTACCCTACATAACCAGAGTAGGGCCAGTAATAGGGACTCACGCAGGGCCAGATTTAGTTGCGATTGCGGCAATTACCTCCACCTAAACTATTAACAAAATTTTAAAAAGGAACAAACCCAGCCATATGTAGATACTATTGTTTTTTTTTCAGGATATGTTTTAGCCTGGCTAGGTTTTTCTCTCGAAGCTACAGTTATTAACTGGATTCTCCATTCCAACACCCTTCTATCCGGAATGATGGGTGAATCGACAAGTAATTTATTCTGAGGTGTCTTGTTAATTTCGGCAGGCATTTTTCAATGGACCCCGATAAAAAGAGCTTGCCTGCACAATTGCAGAACTACCATGGGTTTCTTAATGGCCGAATGGAAAAATGGCTCCTATGGAGCCCTCAGAATGGGTCTCCGCCATGGAACCAACTGCTGTTGGTTGCTGTTGGTTGCTGTTGGTTGCT
>QGNN01000038.1 GCA_003228105.1 Chloroflexota bacterium | reverse complement strand
TAATATATGTATATATTAGGCAATTGGAAAAACTCTCTTTCCTCAGAAGACAGTAAAAAATTAGCAGAAGCGCTACATACTCATATTAATGGGAGATATCACGATATCAATATTGTTTTATTTCCAGATGATACCTCAATTGAAACTGTATCCTTACTGTTCGATTCGGCATCTATGGTTAAAGTAGGTGCCCAAGACGGCCCATTGGGATCAAATACCACTCTTACCGGTTCTATATCCTTGCCCAACTTCGGTAAGTTTTGTGACTATGTACTGCTTGGGCATTCTGAAAGGCGAATGTTGCTTGGTGAGACCGATGAGATGATTGCCCAAAAAGCAGCTTTAGCAATCGATGTTGGTGTAATCCCCGTCATCTGTGTAAACAATGGAGATGGCACGAAAATTGATCCCTATTTTGATCTCAAGGCTCAACTAGAGTCGATACTCGACCACATAGATAGTAAAAGCGAATTTGTGATCGCTTACGAACCAATTGACGCAATCGGTACAGGTATTCCTGCTGATCCTGAAGAGGTAAAAAATATCGCTGGTATTATTCATGAAACGAGTTTTATATCTAGGAATGTGAAGGGCTCGCCATATATCCCATTGCTGTATGGAGGTAGTGTGAATGATAAGAACATAAAGTCATTTTTGTCATTAGAGGGAATAGATGGGGTTCTAGTTGGTAATGCTAGCCTCACAGCCGACAGCTTTCTAAGGATTATAAAGAAAGTCTCAGATCCCAAATATTTAAAATGATAGTAATACTAGGACCTACAGGTACGGGAAAAAGCGAGGTTGGTATCAATCTCGCCCATCAAATCGACGGTGAAATTATCAACGCCGATAGTCGTCAAGTATATAGAGGAATGACTATTGGAACAGCCAAGCCCGACCTAGCAAATATGAAATCTGTTCCCCATCACTTATTTGATTGTAAGGACCCTGATGAAAATTTTAGTGTCTTTGATTTCAAGGTGTTGGTATCTGATGCTGCATGCGAGATACAATCCCGAGGAAAAACCCCAATCCTCGTTGGAGGAACAGGCCAATACCTAATAGCCCTTTTGGAGAATTGGACGTTAGATGGTGGTCCACCAAATCCACAGCTTAGAGAACATCTGACTGATCGCTTATCTAGAATAGGTTTGGGTAATTTAGTAGAAGAACTAACCAGTACCTCTCCAGATTTGGCCAACTCTATCGATCTGCATAATCCAAGAAGGGTTATACGAGCCTTGGAGAAAATCCACAACTCTGGCAGTTATACTAAAACATCATTGGGAAACGGCTTTCAGGGCCTAGCAAAAGTGCCTGTATTCGGTATTCAGATGCCAAGAAATCGGCTATATCCGCAAGTTGATGGCAGGGCAGACAAAATGATTAGACATGGATGGATCCCCGAAACCCAAAAATTACTAGACTCCGGTTACGGTACCAACCTTTCGGCTATGGGTGGTATTGGATATAAAGAAATATCGGAATACCTCCTTGGAAATTCAACCTGGACATTTTGTATATCGAAAATAAAATCACGTACCCACCGGCTTATACGCACCCAGAGTAATTGGTTCCGTAGAATTGACAGATCTGTCACCTGGTTTGATTCACATGAGTTGAACCCTGTAGAAATATCCGATCAAATATCACGTTTGATGAAATAAACCATTTACTCATGCCTGTGAAGCCCATTCGATGTTAGAATTCCTAGCACCAAATCCAACAACTAATTAGGTACGAGCTAGATATGAAATTCACCAAAATGCATGGAGCAGGAAATGACTACGTCTTTGTGAATGGGTACGAGTATGATCTTGACTGGAAACATATATCCCAAATTGTCAGCGACAGGCACAAAGGTATAGGGGCAGATGGCCTAATCGTCGCATCCCCACCATCTAACGATTCCGACCTAAAAATGCGTATGTTCAACGCTGACGGTTCAGAAGGAGAAATGTGTGGGAATGGAATACGCTGTTTAGTTAGTTTTGCTAGAGATGAAGGTTTGGTAAGCTGTGATTCACAGGTAGTCACAGTTGAAACAATGGCTAGAAATTTAAATGTGTTCCCAATCTTAAAAAATAGTCGAATGATCGGCGCAAGGGTCAGTATGGGGCCTCCTATTCTAATCCCGCAAGAAGTTCCAGTAAGAATCGATTCCGATAGTCCAACTATCGATTATTCTCTGCATGTCGATGGATACGATTTATCCCTTAGCTTTGTATCGATGGGAAACCCTCATGCTATTGCTTTTATCGACGATGACGTGGATAATTTTCCGTTGGAATTGATCGGCCCTCAAGTTGAAAATCACACTATTTTCCCTAACAAAATTAACTTTGAAATTGTAAATGTGCTGAGCCCGAAAGAGTTAAAAGTGAGAGTTTGGGAAAGAGGGTCTGGAATCACAATGGCCTGCGGTACTGGAGCCTGCGCTGTAGCTGTGGCAGCTCATATCAAAGGAATTATGTCAGGTGAAGCTAACCTGAAATTACCCGGTGGTGATTTAACAGTTCGTTGGGATGGGGTAGGGGAAGTGGAAATGGAAGGACCGATAAAAACAGTATATAAAGGTGTTTTTCACTCAGAATTATAGGATTGGGACTAACAATAAGCCGAAAGTAGGAGCCAATGAAAATGAGATTCGCAAAGCGCCTAGATACTGTACCACCATATCTTTTCGTAGAAATAAGCAGAAAGATTGCTGCGAAGAAAGCAGAGGGCATAAACGTAATTTCCTTTGGAATTGGTGACCCAGACCTGGAAACTCCTAGTAATGTAATAGCTGAACTCAGCAGAACGGCCCTGGATTCTCCCAATCATAGGTATCCAGAAACGAACGGATTGCCAGATTTCCGCAAGGCAGTGTCAGGATGGTATCAGCAACGCTTTTCTATATCAGTGGATCCGGACAAAGAAGTCCTCCCGCTCATCGGGGCGAAAGAAGGAATAGGCCATGTTGCCTTATGTTTCATTGACCCTGGTGATATTGCTTTGATCCCAGACCCAGGATATCCAGTTTATTCCGTGGGCACTTGGTTTGCGGGAGGAGAATGTCATTGGATGCCACTAAAGGAGGAAAACGGATGGCTTCCTGACCTCGACAATATCCCTGAAGATGTAGCAAAAAACTCTAAGGTAATGTGGCTGAATTACCCCAATAACCCCACAGGTGCGATTGTAGATAAAGGGTATCTGGCTGATGTAGTTAGCTTTGGTAAACAATACAATATTGCCATAATGCATGATGCTTGTTACACCGAAGTGGCATACGATGGTTATCGTCCAATCAGTTTTCTAGAAGTTCCCGGTGCCATGGATATCGGTCTGGAATTCCATTCGCTATCCAAAAGTTACAACATGACAGGGTGGAGGGTAGGGATGGCTGTAGGAAATTCAGAAATGATTGACGCACTTATGGTGGTGAAATCCAATTTGGATTCAGGCATACCTAACGCGGTTCAATATATGGGTATAGAAGCCCTGAAGGCCTCTGACAAAGAAATTGACGCTCGAAATGCCCTGTATCAAAAGAGGCGAGACAGAGTAATCGATTCTTTAAATAAAATAGGATTAAATGTAACTCCCCCGAAAGCAAGCCTGTACGTTTGGGCAAAAATTCCAGCTGGATATACCTCGTCCGAGTTTGCCGAATTACTCTTAGAGGAAAAAAACGTGATAGTGACTGCCGGAAACGGATACGGGCCTAGCGGAGAAGGTTACGTACGTCTTTCGCTCACAATTTCCGAAACGGACCTAGAGGAAGGTCTAAAAAGATTAGAAGGTTGGGAAATACCTCAAAAATAGCCCAAAGGCACTGGAGTAAAACTCATATATACCAAACTACATACTGTGGAAGCGCAACCCGAACGAGTGTTGCTCGTTGGGGTTCATATCAAAGGATCTAGAACCAGATGGAAGCCCAAAGATTCGATAGCCGAGCTAGAGGAATTAGCCTCAGGTGCAGGGGCAGAAGTGGTGGATATAATGAGCCAACAATTAACCAAGCCAACGCAAACCTATGTCGGTAAAGGAAAATTGGAATCGCTTTTAGAAATTGTTAAAGAGAAGAAAATAGATACCATCATTTGCGACGACGAACTAAAACCTACTCAACAGCTCAATCTTGAGAAGGCTCTCCTTGGTACCAAAGTGATAGATCGAACCGCCCTTATTTTAGATATTTTCGCCTCGAGGGCCCAGACCCATGAAGGAAGATTACAAGTCGATTTAGCACAGCATGAATACCTTCTCCCTAGATTAGCCGGCCAATGGACTCATTTGGAGAGGCTCGGTGGAGGCATAGGTACCAGAGGCCCTGGAGAATCGCAAATTGAGACAGATCGCCGTCTTGCTAGAAATCGCATTGGTAAATTGAAAAAAGATATTGGGAAAATTAGAAAGCATAGACAGAGATACCGACAAAGAAGAAAACGCTCTGATTTGCCAATTGTCTCCCTCGTGGGTTACACGAATGCTGGAAAAAGCACTCTATTGAATACTTTAGCCTCATCAGAAGTCTTGGCCGAAAACAAACTTTTTTCCACGTTGGATCCCGTCACACGCAAAATTCGATTGAATAACGGAAAAGAGATACTTTTGACAGACACTGTAGGCTTTATACAAAAACTCCCTACAACCCTTGTTGCAGCTTTCAGGGCCACCTTGGAAGAGGCTGAAGAGGCCGACCTACTGGTTCATGTTTCTGATATTTCTCACCCAAATCGGTACGAACATTGTTATGCAGTCAACGAGGTGTTGGAAAATTTAGGCTTGATAGGCAAACCCAAAATCGGAGCTTTGAATAAAATTGATCTCCTACCAAAAGATTATGACGCTTATGGGGATCCTTCACTCATTAATTTAATGGATCAGTTTAGCCAAACTGTATTTTGTTCAGCTGAGACAGGCTTTGGAATTGAGGAACTTATCAACGCAATTGGGAAGAGGGTATTTCAATAGCACGGTTATATTGGGCCTTTGGTATTTGCGCACTATAATTGTTATGTAAAGTTAGGGGATTGGAATTTTCATCGATAGGCGACCTTTTCCAGCTAAATGTGTTAATAACCCTATCACTAAGCTGTTCACATCTAGGTACGTAAGCAATTGACTTTGCTTCAAGACAGATGCCGGAAAATATTTCTGGAATTCTATCGATTCGGAGACTAAAATAACGTTGCCAGGTGTAATACCATTAGCCACACCCACTGCAAATATTTCAGTAAATTGAATGTCCTCATTGAATCCAGAGGCATTTAAAACCAATACCGTAGCCACTGCCTTTTCAGGTTCAAACACATCATCATAAGGACCGATACTTTTCGTTGGTATGCCGAGGTTTCTAAATTGGGAAATTACAGCTGAGGTGATATTTTTTGCCACCTCCGTTGTTTCAATAAACAGTATGTAGCCCTCTTTCCCGACGGGTAACGAAGGCCGTTTCATCACAGAATCAATTGAAACAGGAATATTGTCAACTATGTTTTGTAGGCCGTTATCCGATCGAGGGGGCATAAGGGTTTTCGGTCCATTTTCTCCTTTTCCTATACCTTCTATATAGGACTGATTTTCCGTAAATATACGAATGAACTCCTCTGTTTGAACAACAGCGATACTCAAATCTCTTACCAACAGATTGGTCAAAAATTCAAGTTTTGGAAGCTCTCCTTCATTTATGAGTTGGTTCAATTTTCCGAATTTTTCGGGCATATGAGCAGCTTTCAAAAGAGATGTGGTAAGTTCCTGAACCGATTTCGGTATTGAAATTGAAATCCCTAAATCAGTTAAGGAAATGGAAGCGTCTCTATACCGCCCCTTGGTGAACCCATATTGCTCAGAAGCTGCCAAAACAGTGGTGAAACTACTACTTCTAGGGCTTATGCCTAGATGAGTAGCCAAAAGCTTCCTATCTAAGGGAAGTCCAGCATTATCATGATATATCGCTTTGGCAATTCCCAAGGTGTCTTTTATCGTATGGGCTGGGTAATTTCTGACTCTTCGAGTCCTTTGAAAACCATCTTTATTCATGTTATTTCAAAATTAAACCTTTTTTTTGAAATCATATTGAAATAAATATACTGATTTTGTATCGGTTGTCAATCGTCTTTTTATGTTTTATTGACCCTAACACCTATTTCGTTTTACTACATATTGATAAAATAGAATCTAAATTGATTCTCCACCCTAATTAATTCACTGGAACCAAATAAGACAAAATGGCTAATTTACTCACTTTCCTATGTGTCGTGTCTTTCATTTCAGCCACCCTCGCCTGCTCTTCCGATATAGGCGAGGAAACGTATTTACCTACGCCAACTAAGTACTCTGACGGTAGTGCTCCTCACTCGGTAACCTCGGTACTTCCAGATGAGAAATTAGGCTCCTCGGAAGGAACCCCCAAGGAACTGGAAGCGGTATGGGAAGCATGGGCTCTTTTAAACAAAGAACACATTGACCGCGCATCTTTCAAGTCTGAGACTTTTGAGGAATCCGCCATTAAAGGGTTGATTGATTCTGTCGAAGACACTCATACCTCGTATGTTGATCCTTTAGTGCTACAAATTGAACAAACAGACCTATCAGGGCAATTTGAAGGTATTGGCGCCCACGTGAGAAGACGAGAAGACGGTATGATACAGATAATAAGCCCTATAGAGGGAGGCCCAGCAGAGGCTGCTGGAATACTAGCTGGGGACATCATTTTGGCGGTAGATGGAGAGTCAATAGAGGGGCTCGAGCTCTTGGGGGCTGTGTCAAAAATAAGGGGCCCCAAAGGTAGTTTCGTTTCCCTCACAGTGAAACATATAGGGCAACTTGAAACGACGATTATAGATGTAAGAAGGGATGTTATAGCTTTGCCTAGTGTATTACTTAGGAGTGACCCAGGAGATGCTATAACCCACATACGGATTACAGAGTTTAAAGGCGACACACCAATGAGTCTGTCTGAAATTTTGAATGCAGAATTGGAAGCCGGTTCTAAGGGTTTAATTCTAGACTTAAGGGGTAATCCTGGTGGATATTTACGACAGGTTTTTGATATTGCCAACATGTTTTTAGATGATGGAATAATTCTCCTCGAAGAACGCCAAAATGAAAATGTGACATGGGAGGCATCGGGTGGTGGATTTGCCTCTAATCTCCCAATGGTGGTTCTAGTGAATAAATACAGCGCCAGCGGCAGTGAAATACTAATGGGGGCTTTCCAGGATAATGGCAGGGCTACCGTAATAGGGGAACAAACCTTCGGTAAAGGAACGGTCAATGTTTTTAGAAAACTGAGTAATGGTGGTGGTCTTTACATGTCTGTGGGACGGTGGTACACACCTAACAAAAGGCCAATTGAAGGGAAAGGCCTTACTCCGGATATTTTGGTCACATCAAGGGACAGCAAAGAGGCCGATATAAAGCAAGTTGACGCAGCCTATGAAGAAATCAGTAAATTGTTAAATGACTAACGAGATGAGTGCATGCCGAAAACTTTAATAGCATCAAACCGACGGGCTACATATGATTATGAAATTTTGGAATCAGCCGAGGCCGGACTAGTCCTCAAGTCGTCGGAAATAAAATCAATCAGAGATAACAGAGTCAATTTGGCAGGTTCATACGCTTTCCCTTCAAATGGGGAGTTATGGCTCCACAACGCTCACATTGCCCAGTATCCCTACTCCAGAGGCGAAAATCATGATCCCCTCAGAAGCCGGAAATTGCTATTGCGAAAACAAGAATTAAGAAAGTATGTGTCCGCAGCGCAGCAAAAAGGTTATTCGATAGTGCCATTGAAACTTTATTTTTCGGGACATTACGCAAAAATTACGATATCAATTGCTCGTGGTAAAAGGCAGTACGATAAGAGAAGAGCCAGCATGGAAAAAGATAGATCAAGAGAGGCTAAGGAAGCAATAAAACGGCACCTACATTAAATTAGACATCCACGTTTCCTTTGCGATTACATTTCGCACCGCATTACATCAACTAAGGGCTTCGTCTCGAGTGACATGCATGGTGTCGCCGGGTGCGAGAGCCACTCTTCTAACATCAATTCTAAATTTGAGAAGCCAATAAGCCAAAGTCGCCTTGCTGACACCAAGATAATCTGCCGTTGCAGTCAAACCTTGTTCCGTAACCATAGCTGGTAGCATTTTCTCCAACGGTTGCCGGATTTTTGCTTCAACTGCAATCATTTTTTTTGTTTTCCTTGTTAACATCAATTCCTCCGTTATTTTCGAAGACTAATAGATATTATTTACCGATTAAGGCAATGTCAACGATGTTTTCAATCATTTCTTGAGCTTTTCTAATCATTTCAATAAAAATACCGCCTACGTTATGTGTGCTTAGTGCGATTAATCACACGAACCGAAATCGATATTGGTTTGAGGTATAGTTCTATATCTCTTAAATTACTGATTGACGTTTTCCGTCCAACCTTGGAAAATAAGTACATGGCCCTGTAGCTCAGTGGATAGAGCGACTGCCTTCTAAGCAGTAAGTCGTGGGTTCGAATCCCCCCAGGGTCACCAACCTTTCGTTTCCCAAGCAGGAGTGGGTAAACATAGCCCCCCCTACCCCACAGAAAAAATGCCGGAGCCTCACATGCCGAATCGACTTTCCAAAGAATCTAGCCCTTACCTCTTGCAACATAAGGAAAACCCCGTCAATTGGTTTGCCTGGGGATTAGATGCTTTTGCTGAGGCTAAAGCTCGCAACGTTCCCGTTCTTCTAAGCGTCGGCTACTCATCCTGTCATTGGTGTCATGTTATGGAATATGAATCTTTTGAAAATGAGGCTATCGCAAAAACAATGAATGATAATTTCGTGAGTGTGAAGGTAGACCGTGAAGAAAGACCTGACATAGACTCCATCTACATGTCAGCTGTTCAATCAATGACAGGCCAGGGTGGTTGGCCTTTGACGGTTTTTCTGACCTCCGAAGGTTTGCCGTTCTTTGGAGGTACATATTACCCTCCAGAACCTCGAGGAGGTATGCCTGGTTTTACTCAAATACTTTCAGCTATATCGGATGCATACAAAAATAGGCGGCCCGAGATAGAGGAATCGGGCTCGTATCTCCGAGAGCATATCAAGGCATCGATTACAGAAACCTCCGCCACCAGTGATTTTGACTCTGATTTGTTGGAACAGGCCTACGAGCAGCTTCTTGCGCAATACGATTGGGAATGGGGCGGGTTTGGGGGTTCGATAAAATTTCCTCAGTCTATGTCCTTAGAATTTCTACTCAGATACCACTTAAATCACCCTGATTCTCGAGCTCTAGAAATGGTCGAAATAGCCCTTCACAATATGGCCTCTGGTGGGTTGTATGACCAGTTGGGAGGAGGGTTCCACAGATATTCGACTGACAAGAAGTGGCTGGTACCTCATTTTGAAAAAATGCTCTATGACAATGCCTTACTTTCCAGGTTATACACTCATGCTTTCCAGGTCACAGGTAACAATTTCTACCTCAGAGTTGCGAAAGACATATTCGAATACGTTGACAGAGATATGACCGATGAAAATGGTCTGTTTTATTCTGCCGAAGATGCGGACAGCGAAGGCGAAGAAGGAACTTATTACTTATGGGATCCTAATGAATTTAGCCAACACTTAACTGAATTGGAGATGACTCTATTCAGATCAACTTTTAGTCTGGAAAAAAAAGGCGACTTCGAAGGGAAAACCATTCTCCACTATGATCCAAAAGGAATGAATTTTGGATTTTTGGGAACCGACAACTCGAATTTACTTAATATAAGAAAAAAATTGACAGATTTAAGGAATAATCGACAAAGGCCTTTCAAAGACAATAAAAGCCTTCTATCTTGGAATGCCCTCATGTCACTCGCTTTTATCGACGGGTATCTTATAACTAGAGAGGAAAAATGGTTGGAAAAAGCAAAACTAAACATTAATTCTCTATTAAAGCTTATTGAATCTAATTCGGGTATATTTCATTCATCTAAAGATGGTCAAATCGGTAGTTACGGCTACCTCGAGGATTATTCATCCCTTATTCTGGCTATGCTGGCCATGCATGAAGCAACATTGGACCTAGAATGGCTGACTAGGACTGAAATAATAGCAGAAACTTTAGTGTCTTCGTTCTGGGATAGTCACGAATCGCGTCTGTATGACACTCCAGAAAATGGTGATAGTCTCATTATTAGACCTAGTGAAAACTATGACAATGCCACCCCATCGGGTTCATCCATGACTGCAGAGGCATTGTTTAAACTATCTTTGATAACTAATAATAGGAAATATTTAAATATATTGATATCGTTGCTAAGGTCCACTGCTACCATTGCAAGTGCCCATCCAGTTTCATTCGGCAATTGGTTATGTGTTTACGATTCATATATTTATCCAACCATTGAAATAGCGATTATTGCGGATAACCCAAAACATGCCTTGAAAATGCGTGATTGTTTATACAAGTCCTATATCCCGAATCATATTTTTTGTGGGAACGCCTATTTTAGCCACACAGAAAAAGCTAGGAACAAATGGGATACCTATCCCCTACTTAGCGATCGCGAACCGAAAACTGATAAAGCAATGGCTTTCTTATGCGAAAATTATGTTTGCGAACTCCCTGTCAGCTCAACAGTAGAGCTATTGCAGTTAATACGACAAAAAACAAAGGTGCCCTAAATCGGGTTAACGCTTTTTGCGCAAAGACGCGTCCAAATCTAAAGAAGCCCATTGATCTACAAATGTCTTTTTTGCCAATGTTGGGGATTCTCTGCTTTTCGTCCATGAAGGCGGGAATGGTTTTCGTGCAAAAGGGGCTATGGTTGCAATTAAATTGGCCGATCTTAATAAAAAGCCAACTGCCTTACTATTTAATAACAAAGAAGACAGAAATTTGGAAACAGCTCGCTCCCAAAATCCAACCGACTGCTGATCTGGATAGTTTTTACCTTCCGCAAGTTGATTACGCAAATACAGAAGCATCCTCGGAATATCAATTTTTACCGGACATACCTCTTTACAAGCCCCGCATAAACTGGAAGCAAATGGTAAATTCTTAGCATCTGACAACCCGGTCAAAATAGGTGACACAATAGCCCCGATTGGCCCCGGATAAACCCAACCGTAGGAATGTCCTCCAACTTTTCTATAAACAGGGCATGCGTTTAAACAAGCCCCGCACCTCAGGCAATATAATGCCTCCCTCAAATGAGGGTCAGCCAGCATTTTAGATCTCCCGTTGTCTACAATGACCAAGTGAAACTCTTCGGGCCCGTCTATTTCAGTACTTTTCCGTGGCCCGGAGACCATGGTAACGTAACTTGATATCCACTGGCCTGTTGCTGATCTTATAAGCAAACGTAAAAATGTTCCCAAATCTTCAATAGATGGAATAATTTTTTCCATGCCAACAATAGCGACATGAATAGGAGGCATTGAGGTGCACATTCGGCCATTACCTTCGTTGGAGACCAAGGCCAATGTGCCAGTTTCGGCTACCAAAAAATTGCCCCCAGTTATTCCCATATCAGCTTGAATAAATTTATCTCTTAATTGGTCTCGAGCCTCTGAGGTTAAAGTTTCTACATCCTCCGTCTGCTTTGTACCGATTTTGTCCGCAAACAACTTAGAGATTTCTTCCCTGGATTTATGTATTGCCGGGGCAATGATGTGGTAAGGAGTCTCTTCCGCCAGCTGCACAATGTATTCGCCCAAATCAGTCTCATATGGCTCTATTCCATGTTTGGTCAATTCTTCGTTGAGCGACATTTCTTCTGACAACATAGATTTGCTTTTAACAACCGTCTTAACATCTTTCTTCTTCGCTAGATTTATAATGTATTGAGTAGCATCTTCAGCTGTTTCAGCAAAATAAACATTGCCCCCAGAAGAGATCACGTTAGATTCCAATAACTCCAAATACTGATCCAAATGATTTATTACATGTTCTTTGATCTGTCTCCCTTTTGTTTGCAATTCTTCCCAATCAGCCGTGGCTGAGGATGCTTCGATACTCGCAGTATGAAAGCCCCCATAAAGTCCAGACAAATTCTTCTGAATCTGAGGATCCAATAAGGTCTCTTTGGATTTCATATCAAAATTTTTAGTCGTTGGTTTCATTTTTGGCATTCCATATTTAAAGACTGCTCTATTACTTGAGAAATGTGCATGCTTTTGAGAGGGATATTTTTTCGTGCAATCAGCCCGTCAATATGCATCAAACAACTCATGTCTGATGCGGTAACAATATCGGCGCCACTTTTCATTATATTAGCTACTTTTTCTTCGCCCATAGCGGTGGATATTTCCGGATATTTTGTAGCGAAGGTACCTCCAAAACCGCAACAAACTTCAGATTGGTCCATATCCGTTAATGTCACATTTTCAAGTGAACGTAGAAGATCAATCGGTTCACTGGAAACACCCAATTCCCGTTTGAGATGGCAGGATTCATGATACGTCACATTAATTTTTTTTGTTACGGTTGATTGGAAAGGGGCCAGATCAGATATGCCCAGTTCTCTAGTTATATACTCTGTGAATTCAAAAGTCCTGGCTGACACATCTCTTATTCCAGCAATGTCGTCTTCGCTGCATACTTCAAGATAATGATTCCGTACCATGCTAGTACATGACCCTGACGGAAGCACTATATCTTCTAGGCCTCCAGAATAATCTTCAACGAATTTTCTCATCAACTTGGATGAATCGTTCCAATGTCCAGAATTGAAAAACGGCTGTCCACAGCATGTTTGATCCTGTCGAACGGTAACATCTACTCCTAATTTACTCAAAACCCGAACCACACTAAATGCAACATCGGGATAGAAATTATTGAGGACACATGTTGCAAATAAAGAAACTTTGGCAGGCACGATTTTATGTTTTTCCCTTAACTTATTAAAAAGCGTGCATTCTCAAAGTTTCCATGCAGCTTAGGGATTAAATAACTATCCCACGTATTGAAAAAGCCAAAATCCAACCAAGCATAAGCAAACTCCCCCCTGCGAACAATCTACCTTCTTTAGCTTCTTCTGGCGAGCCTGTGATTCTCATGGTTACAAAAAACAATCCCAACAATACCGCGAGCAGGCAAATTGATAAATTATTAACCCCCAGTCCAGCACCAAGTGCTGCACCTATGCCGCCCCACACATAAGGCAGTTTGAGTATATTAATTAGTTCATTCATACTCTGAAGAATACACTGCGATTATATCGTTTGCAATGTGATAAGCGCATACTCAAATCAAAACACACCTATTAGGAGGAAAGTATGATTACAGGATTCAACCATTCGGGGTTTGTGGTCAGAGATCTAGACAAAATGGTGTCTTTTTATCGGGACGATTTGGGACTCCAGATTGAAAGAGAGATCGACAGTAGAGCCCCTGAAACTGGTGACCATACTGGTATTCCAGGAGCCCACAGAACTTTGGTATTTGTGGGAAAGGGTGGCGGCCACGCTCTGGAATTGGTGTATTACATATACCCGGACAGTCCTAGTGGACATTTAAACCGTAACCAACTTGGAGCAGCTCACGTGTGTTTCAATGTTGAAAATATAGAGGAGCTTTATCAAGATCTCACAAATAAAGGGGTCAAATTCGTAACGCCTCCTATAATGACCGATACAGAGACTGGAGGTAGACATGGAATCTGCTATTGCCAGGACCCCGAAGGAAATTGGCTGGAATTTATTCAGGCTTGTTAAGTGTTATTCGATCTCGTAAACCTGGATTCTGTGACGGTTAGATTCCACAACGTATAACCGATTGTCGGAGTCTATATTTACCGACACTGGCCCCCAAAAAAAAGGCTCGGTTTGAGACGATATATGATAAGGATTATTTAAATGGTCCGGAACATCCGGATTCAGATCAGATATTTCCCGGGTCTCCATCTCATCTGGATTTGATTCAAAAAAATCTTTAGCCCAGTCAGAAAGAGTCGCTTCGCCTTTCAGACTAGCTATCACTTCCCCCTCGGAATTAAATACCTGGACCCTCTCATTACCCCAATCAGCGACATATATATTACCGTTTCCATCTATTGATACAGCCGACGGTCTTACAAGGTGTTCTTCCTTTACTTCCGAGTCTCCAATCGTTTTCAAATAATGTCCATTGGAATCGAATTTTTGGACTCTATCATTTCTCCAGTCTGCTATATAAACATTATTTTCTGAATCCAAACCCAGCCCCCATGGCAAATTAAATTCACCTTCCCCTGTTCCTTGAGAACCCCATTGAGCCAAAAAACCACCATCCGCAGTGTATTTTTGAACCCTATGGTTCCGTTGATCGCAGATATAAACTGTTCCAGACGAATCAGTCGCTATACCTGCCGGACCGTTGAATTCGCCTTCTGATTCACCTTTATGTCCCCATTTACCTAATACCTCACCTTCATCAGAGTATATGGTTATCCTGTTAGTGTGCTCATCTGTTATGAGTAGTCGACCTTTCGCATCAAATGCCATCGCCACAGGCAACATCATTTGGCCGTCACCATCTCCGAATCCATAACCAAATTCATATAGGTATTCTTCATTGATATTACAGACTCCTACCCTTATAGCGTTTCTTCTGGCAGGATCACATCGATTCAATACAAAAATATTACCCTCTGGGCCAATGGCAACATCGTATGGGTTAGCAAATCCACGGCCATTGGAACCGTTATTGACTATACCTATTGTTTTAAGGTACCTAATACTAACCGTATTAGTAATCATTATGATTTCAACCCCTAATTTTTTGTAGTTTAAGCTAGCTGGTATTCTCGGGTCGAGGCAATCATTCCAATCAGACGGGCAACCTGGGCAGATCCGCCTGCATCAGTTTTCCCATTTTTCAGCTGTAGATCGCCTTGGGATTCCGCAAATTCAATTAACCCTTCCCTTGTATCTGCTCCCACTTGTATAGGGCCCATAAAATCCAGACATGAATCTACTAAATTTTCAGGCTGAATAAAATCTCTATAACCAGAAGTGACTCTCCTAATTATGTCTTGAACACCGTATTTTGTCGGGTCGCTTAATTCTTTAGCTGCAAAATTGATGCGCTCAACCAAGGAACCGCTATCTATCCACTCCACCCCTTCATGCCACCCTTCAACTGTCGGCGGTGCAAGCAATCCTTGTCCCATAAACATTGTTTGTGCCCATAAAAAATGTACGTCCAAAGTAGGTTCCTGATAACTACCAGCTAATCTCGCCGTGCCCACAACAGATTCTACAGGGCCTTTTACTCTCGAATATCGGCATTTCTCTGATTTGAAATAATCCGAGTTAAAAAGAGTTCTCAATACAGCTGACACTTTAAATCCGGATTCAAAATAAGAATCCATCATTGCTTTTATTACCTGATTTCCGTCATCACCTACTTCGTCAGAGGCGAAATATTGGAACAATCTTGTTGATAAAAACCTCGCAGTCGGTTCCTGGGTAGCTATTATGTCAACAATATCTTCACCGTTGAAATTCCCAACTTCGCCCAAGAATTTTTTTTCACCACTGTCATGATCGTTTGCACGGTATTCATAATGCCAAGCTATTCTGCCATAAGGCCATATAGAATCTTTACTTGCCCTTACTGACATGTATTCAGCATTTTTTAAAGTCCATCCAGTGAAAGCTTTGGCACATTCTTTTATGTCGTCTTCTGAATAATTGCCGATACCCATGGAGAACAATTCGAGCAATTCCCTACCAAAGTTCTCGTTGATGGCCTCTTTATGGTTTTCATTATTATCAAGCCACAGAATCATTGCGGGATCCTTAGACAATTCAACTAGCAAATCTCTGAAACTACCAAATCCATACTGCCGAAACATGTCAATTTGGTTGAGTAATGCGCGGGCTTGATTCAGTTTGGCGTAACCTGTTGCAAACAACCCATGCCAAAATAAAGCTAATTTCTCTTCAAGAGGATTGCTTGTAGTTACCATGCGGTAGAGCCAATAAGCACCCGCGCCATCCAATTGTCTCAATTCTGATTGGTCAACGTGGTATCGTCGAATTAGATCATCTGGCATGTGATTGGATTCGCCAGGGTTTAGTAATTTATCCACCGTGGTCTTGTAACCATCGCTCAAACATTCTTCCAATTCATTACGAGTGGCACCAAACCCAGCCCGCCTCATAAGATGGGCCATTAAAGAAGCATCTTGACTCATATCTCTCACCTCTCAACAATTATCTTTTAAGGTCAAATACAATCCTATATAGTCTTATTATTTAGGCATTGACGAAATCAAACTGTTCAAAGTGCCCATTTACTATTGGAACAGGGTCCAACCCAAACCATTTTTCAACAATGGTCGAATACGTGGACCGAAAATCGTTGTTGAAATGTAAATCGCCTTCCAGCTGATCTGCCTCTCTTATCGACGGGTATTGCCCATACATTCCACCTTTAACTTCGCCACCGATAATAAACGCCACACCGCCAGAACCATGATCGGTGCCAGAACCATTGTCTTTGATACGTCTTCCAAATTCAGAGAATATCATTACTACAACTTCATCTTCACGCCCATGTTCTTGCATATCATCATAGAAATCTCCGACCGCACCAGATACTTCATCCCAAAGTTTTGCATGCGTGATGATCTCTCCTGAATGAGTATCAAAACTACCGTGTTGTGTATAAAACACTCGAGTGCCAAAATCAGCGAGTAGAACCTGGGCTATGCTTTTCATTCCCTGGGCAATCGGATTTGCCGCGTATTCAATAGCCGAACTATATTTTTGAGGGGCAGTCCTAAGTATATCCGCACCTTTTAAGGCGTCCATTCCTGTCTGGCCTAGGAAATTAAGAACCGGATCTTTTCCCTGTACTCCACCGTACATGTGAGCAAACGCGTCAAGCGCCAGTTTTTTGGCTGACTCGTCTTTTATATCTGGGAATAAGCCATATGTGTCCAAGTTACCAACAGACGCAACAGGCACTCCTCGAACCCCGAGGGCTCTTGGCAACCCTCTACCGAAGTTCACGCCAGTCAAGACATTTTCAGCCTTTGGGTCTAGATCTCTAATAACTTTTCCAAGCCATCCTTCGGTCCCTATTTCATCAGGCTGAGCGGTATGCCAAATATCCATAGAGCGAAAATGAGACCTATTTGGATTGTCATAACCAATACCGTTTATAACAGCAACTTTTCCCTGATCATAAAGTCTTTTAATCGGTGCTAAATGGGGGCTAAAACCGTAAACTTTATCTATAGGAAGGACCTTGTCTTGTTCAATATGGACAGTCCTCCTGAAATCGTAATACTCCTCATCGCCGTAAGGAACTACAGTGTTCAAATAATCGTTTCCACCCGAAAGCTGAACAACAACAAGTGATTTACCTTTGTTTGCCATATCAATACCCCTGTATGTTTATATATTACGTGAAATGCAATTAAATGCTTGAAAGGAAGAGTTATTAGGAAGATATTACAACCTAAATTACTGTAATTCAATCCGTATAATGAACCAATGACTTAATATATATGGTCCATTTAGTAATATCGTTCCAATCTAGATGGGTAAAATGTGTTTTCTATTCACAAAAGTTCACTAATATGAGGTGGAATCGTGTCCTCATCACCAATGTCGAAAACCTATTCCTTTAGTACCTTACAGCAAGCAAGTGAGTACTTTCTTGAGCAAGGCTGGACTGATGGTCTTCCAATTAACTTACCAACGGAGCACGAAGTTTCTAAATTTATGGCCCTTTCGGGTCAATCTAATACAGACATTATAGGAATTGAGCCTGTCAAAGGCAGGGAAATCACAATAGAGAAAGTTGCCATTAATTCAGTGATGGCTGGTTGCAAACCAGAATATTTCCCGATAATACTGACAGCTGTAGAGGCATTAGTTGAATCAAAGTTTAATCTCCACGGGATCACAGCTAGTACCATGGGTGCAGGCATTTTAACGCTGGTAACCGGATCAATCGCAAAAGAAATAGGGTTGAATGGTGGAATAAGTCTCTTCGGCCCAGGGCATCAAGCAAACGCGACCATTGGCAGAGCCCTTCGATTAGTCGTAATTAATTGCACCGGCTCCAGATCTGGAGAAATTGACAAAGCCACCCTGGGGCATGCTGGTAAATATACCTGGTGCATAACTGAGAATGAAGATTTCCGACCGTGGCCTAACACAGGAGAAGACAGGGGTTTTTCAAAAAATGCCAACACCGTTTCGGTATTCGCAGGTCTATCTCCAATCCAAGTAAGTAATCATTCAAGTCAAAATCCCGAAAACATACTTAGAAGTTTTAGGGATGCCCTTTTTGCTGCAGGTCCTAACCAAGGAGAAATAGTAATAATATTTTGTCCTGAACACGTTCTATCTTTCAAAAAGGCTGGGTGGACTAAAAACCAAATTAGAGATTTCCTTTATGAAATGGCCGTAAGGACAAACGACGAATGGGGATTTGGATCAATACCCCCAGGATCCAGGCCAACAGGCTCTGAGGTAACACACTCTGCATTGACTCCAGAAAGCTTCACATTGCTAGTGGGAGGGGGTGCTGCAGGAGCTTTTTCATGCGTCATACCACTTTGGTCAGGCGGGGTAGGGTCACAATCTGTCACAAAAGAATTAATTTAAGTTCATATAAACAGGTGCAAAGCGCAAGATACTGTAT
>QGNN01000037.1 GCA_003228105.1 Chloroflexota bacterium | reverse complement strand
TGTTGTTTAGAACATTTGTATTTACTTCGCAAGAGCCTTGTGCTAACCTTCTCCTAATTACCCATATGCATAGCTCATGCATGCAAACATTTCAGGAGATTCTTGATGGACCAAAACGAAAAAACAAAAGCATTGGAACTAGCCATCAGCCAAATAGATAAACATTTTGGAAAAGGCGCCGTAATGAAATTAGGTGATGCTCAAGATGTGACAATAGACTCTATTTCAACAGGTTCACCTTCTCTCGATGCTGGCCTCGGTATCGGCGGAATACCTAAAGGTCGAGTTACTGAAGTATACGGAGCTGAATCATCTGGAAAATCAACCCTCACATATCATGTTATGGCCTCTGCACAAAGAGATGGGGGCACAGCTGCCTACATAGACGCAGAGCATGCTTTAGACCCTAGTTACGCTGCTCGCTGTGGTATTGACACTGAGAATCTCTTAATTTCTCAACCCGACACCGCAGAACAAGCTTTGGAGATATGCGAATACCTTGTCCGCAGTAGTGCAGTAGATGTGGTGGTCATTGACAGCGTTGCTGCTATGGTGCCAAAGGCTGAATTAGAAGGAGATATGGGCGATTCCCACATAGGGTTGCAGGCACGATTAATGTCCCAAGGGCTTCGCAAATTAACTTCCTCCATAAGCAAATCAAACACTGCGGTTATCTTTATAAATCAAATTAGAGAAAAGGTTGGTGTTTTCTGGGGAAGTCCAGAAATAACACCTGGTGGACGAGCACTTAAGTTCTATAGTTCCGTCCGAATTGATCTTAGAAAAATAGAATCCTTAAAGCAGGGAACTGAAATAGTAGGAAACCGTGTTCGTGCTAGAGTTGTGAAAAATAAATTAGCTGCTCCATTTAAAACAGCTGAATTTGATATTATGTTCAACGAGGGCATAAGTAGGGAAGGCGACTTACTAGATTTGTCTGTTGATCACTCTATCGTGAAAAAGAGTGGGGCTTTCTATTCTTTTGGGGAAATCCAAATAGGCCGTGGAAGAGAAAGTGCTAAAACATTCCTTAAAGAAAATCCGGTTTTAACTGATGAAATTAATGAAATGGTCAAGGCAGCATTAAATCCAGAACCCATGGATGATGTAATCGTACCTTTGGATGATCTTGGAAGTGACAAAGAAGTAAACAAAGCTAAATAGGGGTTTGTTTTGAAAATTATCGAACTGCCTGAAAATTTAAACGATTCTAATCAAAATACTCCATCAGAGCAATCTATTTTTTTACACAATGACAAAGACCTAGAAAATGCCAACAGTGTATCCAGACGATTCATATCATATCGGCCTAGAAGTGAGGGTGAACTACGAATACGATTACTGAAAATATTCTCCCACGAGGTAGTTTCGGAATCTGTTGCCCAAATGTATAGAGAAGGCTTACTTAATGATCAAAGGTTCGCTCAAATGTGGGTTGATAGCAGGCAGCAATCCCGGCCAAAAAGCAGAAAATCTATTAAGCAAGAATTGCTTTCAAAGGGAATTTCAGAACATCTTGCAGAAAAATCGGTTTCACTGTTAAGCGATATTGACAATGCTGTATTGTGCGCTAATAAGAAAGCTAGATCACTAAGTAGACTTGGAAAAGACGACTTTTATAAAAAATTGGAAGGATATTTACAGAGAAGAGGTTTTAGTTTTTCTATCTCACGTACGGTTATATCAGAAGCGTGGGACCTCAATCAATCTTCTTTTCAAAACACCGCCGACGCAATCAATCTATAATTACCTCCATAATCTGTCCAGTGTTACGTAGATATTAGAGGTAGTCTTTGCCGATCGACACAGTTGTGAGCATAGTACTGATGGGGGTATTTCTTCTTCTGTCTGCCTTCTTTTCAAGTTCAGAAGCTGCTTTTTTATCTCTTCAAAGAACACGTCTGAATTATTTAGTAACTAACAACGTGCCCGGTGCGAAACGTGTTTACGATATGGTGACTAACACAGAAAGATTACTTTCAACCATATTACTAGGCAATAACTTAGTGAATGTTGCCTTTACAGCAGTGGTCACGGCCCTAGCTTTCACTTGGTTAGATGGTCCCCTTGCTGTGGCTGCCGCTACAATAGTTGGTACAGGGTTACTGCTCATTTTTGGAGAAATAATCCCTAAAAGTCTCGCTATAAAAAAATCCGAGCGAGTGTCATTCCTATACGCGAGGCCTCTAAAGTTAATAGAACTCTCTCTCTATCCCATGATTCTATTCCTTCAATGGTTATCAAGAACCACCCAATCTATTTTTGGACAGGAACAAGAATCAGAAGAGGCGGTGACAGAAGGCGAGATTTTATCGATGATAGATCTTGGTGAGGCTGGAGGTACCGTAGAGCCAAATGAAGCGGAAATGCTAGAAAATGTTTTCCGATTTGGAGACACCCAGGTCAGGGAGATAATGACCCCACGAACCGAAATTATTGTTATGGAACGAGGAACCACCCTTAACAATTTCCTAAATATTTACTCTGAACACTCTCACACACGATTTCCGATTTATATGGACACAAACGAAAATATCGTTGGAATTATTTCTGCCAAAGACGTGTTAAGAATTTTATCGACCAAAGGAATAAATCAAAATGATTCCGTAACTGATGTTATTCGAGATGCCCATTTTGTTCCAGAAACAAAGTGGGCATCCGAGCTGTTTGAAGAGTTACGACACGCTGGTAACCAAGTGGCGATCTGTCTTGACGAATATGGTGGTCTTGCCGGCCTTGTAACCCTAAAAAGACTAACAGAACTCATAGTCGGCAAGGTTGGTGAAGAGGGTGAATCTCCAGAAACTGAATACGAAAACATCCGGCCCAACGTTTTCCAAATTGAAGGCGGAATGGATATAACGGAAGCAAACACCGAGATGGATTTAGAACTACCGGAAGGCGAATACGAGACAATAGCTGGTTTCGTACTTGATCAGATAGGTGAAATACCTGCGATACATGATGAGTTTGAATATGGAGATTTGACCTTTCGTATATTAGAAATGGATCGATTCCGAGTCGAATCTCTACTAATCACAAGAAATCCGAACCCTCCGAAAACACCAAAAGATTGTAAATCGGACAAGATGCACGATGAAGATAATACTAGTTAGGCACGGTGAAACAATAGCCAATAAAGCGCAACTAGTTCTCGGAACAAGTGACGTACCGTTAACGGAACTAGGAAGAAATCAAGCCAACACAGCCGCACAAAAAACATCTCTGATGCAGCCTTCTCCTACTACCTTATTTTCGAGTCCTTACCAAAGAACTAAGGAGACTGCTGGGTACATTTCTAATGTCACCGGCCTAAGTCCTATCTTTATTGATGGCTTGAAGGAGATGGATTCTGGTGAAATGGAGGGTATAAAAGCCTCAGAGATGAATGATAAATATCCAGATTATATGAAGAGCTGGAGACGTGACCACTCTACTGCTAGGCCCCCTGGTGGGGAAACTCTCGGAGAGGTGCATTTAAGAGCTTGGGAATCCATCTTAACTATTTTTGATGAATATAACGAATCCCTGGTCGTTGTGGTAGCCCATCTTTTCCCTATACAGGGCATACTTTGCAATGTGCTAGGAATTAAGTCCAACAACTTTGAAAAACTAGTGATTGATTTAGGTTCATTGTCATCTATTGAGATTCAAGATAACTCATACCGTCTAATTAGAATGAACGATACATCTCCCGTTAACAGGCTCTAAAAACCCCTTTCAAAGGCAGTTGGTATGAAACCGATATCACTTCGGGAAACCATCATAAATTCAGTACATAGCCACGGTCTTTCAGGCCGAGCCCTTTCTCTTGCGGTTTCTGGTGGGCCTGATTCTATGGCAATGGCTCACGTTTTGGTTACAAATAACCGCAAGGCGAATGCTGAGATTGAAATTCTTCATTTCAATCATCAAATTAGAGGCAAGGAAGCAAAATCAGACTCCGATTTCGTAAAAAACTTCTTTGAATCGTTAGATGTTCCGACTTTTGTATCTGAAGGAAATATCCTAGCACTCTCTAAGAAAAATAAGCTGTCATTAGAAACCGCCGCTCGTACTGCAAGATATGAATTCTTCGCAACCCACATCTGCGAAAATAAAAGAAACTCGGTACTCACTTTAGGACATAATTTTGATGACCAAGCGGAAACTATACTAATGCATACTATCAGGGGCTCTGGTATAAACGGGCTTCGCGGTATGGCAGAGTTTTCAACTCAAACGATTCAAGGATTGAATTTAAGCCTATTCCGGCCACTGCTTTCAGTTAACCGAGAGTCTGTACTCAAATATTGTGAGGATTACAATATTCCATGGAAAACAGACAGTACAAATTTTTCGACAGAATACACTCGGAATTCAATCCGATTAGAATTAATTCCATTTTTAAAAAAATATAACCCAGAAATATCTAAATCTCTTGTTAAATTAGGAAATTTAGCTGCGAGAGACCATGATTACATAGAATTAAAAATAGAAGAAATATGGCCTTCCATTGCCACGATATCAAACGGAGCCATTGTACTCAGCATAAGTCGACTTCAACAGTTAGATGCCTCTTTGGCATGGAGGATTCTTAAAAAAGCCGCCACAAACATAAAAGGCGATGACCACAACATGACCTATACCCACATCGAATTGATGATGGATATAACCAAGGGGAGTTCAGGACGCTCCGTTAATCTTCCGGGAAAGGTCATTGCAACTAAAAGTTATGACAATCTTTTAGTATTCAAATCCAACAGCGACTTCTTGCCTTCCTCCTTTTCGAATCACCCCACAGTAATAACGACTCCAGGAACTACTCAAACCGAGCGTTGGAAAATAGTGTCGTCTTTGAAATCCCGTAATTGTTCTTCCGAGAAAAACGACTCAAAAAAGGACATGTCAACGTTTCTAAATAAAGACTTAATGAAGGAATCATTATGGGTTCGTTCTCGAAATCCAGGAGATGCGTTTCAGCCATCCGGAATGAAAAACCCTAAGAAATTACAAGATTTCATGGTAGATTCAAAAATACCGCGAATATACAGAGATTCTGTTCCATTAATAGTTTCAAATAAGGGGATCGCGGCAGTAGTAGGTTGGAGGGTAGCCGAGTGGGCGGTTCCATCAAAAAGTGAGGATTGCCTTTATATCGAATTTGACTGTAACGGCTTTTGAAGTGGACCGGTTCATACCGTCCATTTCCAAATTATTTCTTCACAGAAACAAGGTCTATTAACTCAAACTCAAAGAATTCTATCCAGGCGGTTTCCGTCAAGTCGACCTGGAACACGGCCTCTTTTAGCAACAGGTTTCTCTTCTATTTCAAGAATATCCGCCCGAAATTCCTTTGGGGCAGCAGAGGAAATGTAACTACCGACTAAATATCCATTAACCGGCGCGTTCGTATCTTGGAACTCCTGGATTTTTTCGGGAGTGAATCCACCACTTACGTATATTTCCACATGCTTGAAATTCATATGGTCAAGTCGATTTCGAATTTCCTTCACTAACATTGAAGTGACACCTCCCCTTTCGGCAGGTGTATCCAACCTTACTCCCCTGAGACGATCCCTGAGAGCTTCCGCAACATTTAAAGATTCTTCTGCTTCATCTTTAAAAGTATCAACTACCACTATCCGCTGAGTTTCCATGCCAATATGTTTGTCAAATGCCTGGGCCGCAGCAACTGTATCCCCAAACAATAAAGGTAAGCTGTGAGGCATGTTCCCAAGCGGATTTCTTCCTGCATGTTTGGACCCTAAAATAGTAGAAACAGATGAACAGCCACCTACAACTGAAGCGTAGTCAAGTATATGGGCCACGTTGGGATGTATATGCCGGGCTCCATAAGATATTACGGTCGTCTCACCAGCCGCTGCAACACATTCATAGGAGGCAGTAGCCCATCCACTAGACGACGAAAGCATACCCAATATACTAGTTTCATAAAGGCCGAATGAAGCATATTTCGCTATGACTCGCAACACAGGTTCCCCTGCTTCAAATTTTTCACCTTCTTCCATCGCCCAAACTTGTACAATATCTCCACCATTACCTACCTGTCTATCCTGTTCAACCTTGGGTAGTACATTTAAAAGTAGGGCTTTGGCTTCTCCGACTCCACATAAAACTCCAGGGCTAGGGGTTGAAAAATCCATTAGCACCTTAGGATTTAGAGACTCCAAACGCATCACTTCTTTGGTCCAATGTAAATATGCGTCAGCAGGATCACCTTTGATTAGAGATGGTCTTATATCAAATTGAGGTGTTGTCATTCGGCAGGCCTACAGCACAGCAAAAAAGTCTTTTTTCTGTTCCTAATTGTATGATTTACCTGTTTTAACTAATGGTAGAATTTGTGGGTTTTCAATTGTACTCTCGCGGGTCTACCATAGCAATCTGCTCTCATAATTTATTGCATTTAAACGATTTTCGAGATTCAGATAAATCTCGAAATCTAAGTTTTAATAAGCCTTTTAAATCTTCAAACGCGGTCTTCAGTATATTCACTCTAGAATCTGGATCATCCACCCACTTCACGGGGATTTCTAAAACAGGATATCCGTTTTTTTCGGCTAATATCAAAAGTTCAGTATCAAAAAACCAACCGTTATTTTTTGTAAGCGGGACAACCTCTTGGGCCACTTTTCTAGATATAGCTTTAAATCCACATTGAGCGTCTTTAAACGAGACAAAAAACATCATTCTAAAAAGAACGCTATAACACCGTGAGATAAATTCTCTTTTAAAAGATCTTCCCACTACTTTAGAGCCCGGAATTAATCTAGAACCGATGACAATCTGAAATTTTGAACCGCTGAGTGATGCTAAAACCTGGGGTAAACAATTTAAATCTGTGGAAAGGTCCACATCCATGTAAGCCAATATCGCCGCTTCGCTCTGCGACCAAGCCATTTTTAGTGCCCTTCCCCTACCTCTCTCTTCCAACCGTATAAACCGAACTCTAGAATATTGTTCAGATAACATTTCAGCAATCTGCAAAGTCTGATCAGTGGATCCATTGTCAGCTACTGTAATAAACCAATCATACTGTTCTATATTGTGCTGGCAAAATGAAACAAGGGTATGAACGCTGTTCTCTAATGCCTTTTCCTCGTTGAGTACAGGTATAACAATATCTAAAGAATTTGAAAATCCGCTCAAAATATTCCCCTAAAGGGTCATTGCTCAGTGATTAAAATGCCTTATCCCCGTAAACATCATAGATATGGAATGATGGTTTGCTGTCTCTATTACTTCTTCATCTCTTATAGACCCACCGGGTTGAATGATAGCTGTAACTCCACCTTTGGCAGCCAAATCCACATTATCAGCGAATGGTATAAAGGCATCAGAAGCTAAAGATGAGCCAATGGACCTATCTCCGGAAATTCTCAATGCGAGATGCACACTTACAAGCCTATTCGGTTGGCCTGCTCCCATCCCCACTAAGGTATTATCTTTAGCTAAAACTATTGTATTGGATTTAATGTGCCTCAAACAGCTCCAGGCAAATTCAAGGTCTCTAAATTCAGTTTCAGTTGGGTGCCTATCAGTAACAACCTTCCATGCGGAAGGATCCTCCTGAATTAGATCAGCTGTTTGAATTAATACCCCCCCAGTAATCGTCAAAACTTCTAAGTTTGAAAACGGTCCAGAATGATAGTTGGCCTTGAGAACACGAGTTCTTTTCCTTTTCCTCAAAATATCCAAAGCATCCTTTTCATAGTCAGGAGCAACAATTATATCGAACAAAACTCCACGCATTACCTCAGCTGTCTTTTTTGTCACCACTGTATTAAATCCAACTATTCCTCCATAAGCAGAAATAGAATCGCCTTGAAAGGCGCCCTCATAGGCAGAGGATTGGTCATCGTCTACCGAAATGCCACACGGGTTCGTATGCTTTACAACGACGCAGGCTGTCTTATTAAAACTTGTTACCGTTGTCCATGCTGCATCTGCATCTAAATAATTCGTATACGACATCGGTAACCCATGGAGTTGTTCAGCCTGTACGATTCCCCCTTCACCTAATGTATTCCGATATAAAACGGCATCTTGGTGAGGATTCTCCCCATATCTAAGATCAGTTACCTTACTAAGCCCAATTGATAATTCGGTAGATTCCAAGGGAGCTTCGTTCAGCCAAGTTGATATTGCGGTATCGTACAGAGCCACATGTTGAAAAGCCTTTTGAGCTAATTTTTTTCTTTCATCCTTGGTGAACCCTTGTCCATAAGAGATCCTCTCAGCGACCCAACCATAATCAGATGGATCTACGATAACCAAGACATCGGGGAAATTTTTGGCAGCCGACCGAATCATTGTTGGCCCACCTATATCAATATTTTCCAATGCCTCAGACAATAAAACATCTTCTTTTTTCACTGTATCGATAAACGGATATAAATTGACTACCACCACGTCTATTTCAGATATCCCATGTGATTCTATTTCTTCTAAATGATCAGGAATATCACGCCTTGCCAAAATTCCACCATGAACTTTCGGGTGCAATGTCTTCACCCTTCCATTCAAAATCTCTGGTGACCCAGTAAGGTCTGATATTTGCTGCACTGGAACACCAGCTTTCCTGAGAGAGTTGTAAGTGCCCCCTGTACTTACGATTTCATACCCAGCTTCACTAAGGGAAATTCCCATAAGTTCTATCTCTTTTTTGTTGTAGACACTTAATAAAGCTTTCATAAACCCCTTCTGGCTTGGCTAATCATCTTTTGTTTTCTATTTTGACCTTATTATCAGAACTCTTCTGCCTTAATTTCCCTACTAATATTGCATTAGGAACATTTTTTAAAATTCTAGAAGCATTTTCGGGAGCACAAACAATAACCATTCCTAAACCCATATTGAAAACTCTATACATCTCATTAGAATCAATCGATCCATTTTTTTTGATAAATTCAAATACAGGTGGAACATCCCACATAGAAGCATCAAATTGAGCTTCTATGTTTGCTGGCAAAATTCTTGGCATATTCTCATACAATCCACCGCCCGTGATATGTGCTATCCCTTTTGAATCAGGAAAAACTGGTTTTAAATCATGATAGTAGGAAGGGTGTGGCTTCAAAAGTGCCTCTCCTAAGGTTTCTCCGGATTTATTCAATCGCTGCTTGAGAATACCCAAATCATTTTCCAAGTTAAAAACGTGCCGCACTAAAGAGTATCCATTGGTATGCAAACCATTTGATGGAAGGCCTATGAGTAAATCATCTTCGCTAATGGTTTCCAATGGATTTAGCATTTGATCTGCCTCTACGGCACCAACAACGAAACCAGAAATATCAAATTTGCCATCTTTAAAAACCCCTGGCATTTCAGAAGTTTCCCCCCCAATAAGAGCGCAACCCACATTTTTACACGCTTCAGATATACCAGTAACAATACTTTCTACTACCTCTGGAACCAGCTTGGACGTAGCAATATAGTCGAGGAAAAACAGTGGCTCTGCGCCAACTACAATGAGATCATTCACACAAGCATTAACAAGGTCTTCCCCTATATAGCTATAATCACCGACCATCCCTGCCACCAGCAATTTCGTACCCACAGGATCAGTACTACTGACCAAAACAGGGTCACGATAACCGGAAATTTTATACATCGCTCCAAAACCACCGACTCCACCCAATACATTAGGAGTATATGTTTTATCAGCTAAATCTTTTATCTTTTTCTTGATTTTTTCTGATGCCAGTAGATCAACCCCGGCTGCTTCGTAAGTAATTTTATTGTCTTTCATGATCTTGTGGTGGTGAACACTGATTTAATGGCCGGCATTGTCCAAATCAATTTCTCCCTTCTGAATTTTATTAAGTGTGGTTACCCAAAACCCATGCTCATATTTTTGAACCTTCTTTTTCACATACTCGACACCTTCAGCAGGATCAACGGATATTATTTTTTGACTAATGATCGGACCGTGATCATAATCCTCATCTACTAGGTGTATCGAGATCCCGGTTTCCATTGATTTAGCTTTAACTACAGCTTTATGCACACGATCACCATACATCCCCTTTCCGCCGTATTTAGGCAATAAAGCTGGATGGCTATTGATAACTCTATTGCGGAAGGTTTTCAAGACAGACGGTCCGATTTTTTTCATGTACCCAGCCAAAATTATTAAATCCACATTATATTTTTTCAGAGTATTTTTAATGGCAATATCTAGGTCTCCATCATCAGAGTGAGTGTTGGAACTCAAATGGTATGCAGGTATGCCTGATTTTCTAGCTCTTCGTAGAGCCAATGAGTCCGAATTATTACTTACCACCACTGCCACGTTTGCCTTTAATAATCCGTTGTCGCAAGCATCCATTATGGCTTGGAGGTTTGATCCTCCATGGGAGGCCAAAATTCCCAGAGAAATACTGTCGGAATCCAAATCATTCAATAGTTAATACCTATTTTTACGTTTCTAAAACTAGTTTATCCATTTCGAGTTGAACTGGAATCGGGTATGTACCAGTAAAACAACCCATGCAGTATTCACTTCTTTCCCCAGACACGGCCCTCAATAAACCCTCTTCGCTTAAAAAGCCTAATGAATCAGCACCAATTATTTCCCTTATTTCATCGACTGATTTACCACTAGCTAACAGCTCTGTTTTGGTAGCCATATCCACACCAAAATGGCAGGGTGAAACTATTGGTGGAGCACAGATGCGTAAATGAATCTCTTTAGCACCTCCTTTCCGAAGAAGATTAACTACATGTGGGGTGGTAGTTCCCCTTACTATGCTGTCATCCACCACAATCACTCTTTTCCCTTTCAGTATCTGTGGAAGTACATTTAGTTTTCTTCTAACTCCCAGTTCTCTGAGTCTCTGGTCAGGCAAAATAAAGGTTCTTCCTACATATCGATTTTTCACCAGACCTTCTGTAAAAGGAATACCTGATTCCTGTGAATATCCAACAGCGGAAGCCGTGGCAGAATCAGGGACCCCTATTACTAAATCCGCTTCAACCGGGTGCTCTTTCGCAAGTTGTGCGCCCATGGTTAATCTCGTACTGTAAACCAATTGTCCATCCAATAGAGAATCTGGTCTGGAAAAATAAATGTGTTCGAAGACACATTTTCCCAAAACCCCATCCCTAGGTTTTTTATAAATAGATGTTATGCCATTATCATCTATCAAAACTGCCTCTCCAGGTTCCACCTCCCTAACGAATTCAGCGCCAATATGATCCAGGGCACATGACTCAGACGCCAGAACCCACCCAGAATTTAATTTACCTATACAAAGGGGCCTAACACCTAGAGGGTCCCTAACACCTAACACTTCTTGATTGGTCATAATAACAAGGGAATAAGCGCCTTGTAATCTGCGCATAATATATGCAATCCTGTCAGACCATTTTTCGGCAGGCGCATTTGCAATTAAATGAGCAATAATTTCAGAATCACCAGAAGATTGGAATTGAATACCCCAACCTAATAACTCTTCCCGAAGATCCACGGCGTTGATCACATTCCCATTATGCGCGAGAGAAATTTCAGTGCTAGTTCCCTTGCATAGAATCGGTTGGGCGTTATTAATGTTGCTTGAGCCAGTGGTTGAATATCGAGTGTGCCCTATTCCTATATGACCGGATAAATGGGATAAGTCATTTTCTTGAAAGGCTTGGGACACAAGTCCCATTTCTGTATGCACCCTAATTCTATGGCCGTCGCTCGCTGATATTCCTGCACTCTCTTGGCCCCTATGCTGTAAGGCATATAATCCAAAAAATACTGAGCGCGCAACATCTTCATCTCTAGCATATACCCCAACTATCCCACACGCTTCTTTCATGGTATCGCCACCCGCCGAAGGAATTTCCTTCGAAATTAAGGGGTTACCCTCGGTATGGAAGCGGGACCGGCTGCCCTGTTCGATTACCTTTACTCCCTAAAAGTGACGGTAGTAAACACCAAGACTCATCTAATCCAAACCACGACTACGACTATGACCACGACCAAATTATACTGCTCAGTCTAATTCACGGTCAAACCATTTATTCGATGGGATTAATTGTTCTATTCACAAATAAAAATCTACTGACAAATAAAATTTGTCAATGCTAAAGATACTTCTGTAATTCTGAAATTGATGGATTTTCTATTTCACAATCGGTTGGGCTACTATCCAAAGACTCACTGCTGTATAGAACACCATAAGAAATAGCATAGGATACTGACTTCTAACTGCTATAGAGTGAGAGGTTGTCCTCCTTAAAGCTATAGTATGAGCCGTGAAAACAGAAATGATGTGACCGGTCACAAGAGCAATCACAGAAAATACCCATGCGAATCGAGCATCTATTATAGCTATATTAGTCTTAAAATCTGAGGTTCCGAACAAATTCCAGCCAACCCCATAAGGATCAGATAAGAGTGGAATTATTTCCTGTCCCGTGATCAACAGAAAAGACAAGTAGTAGTGCGACAAATTATATGCCAAAGCTATTGGGACCAATGAAAATACAAACCTCATCCTTATATCAGCAGAGACCATTTGTCCGTGTGACATTTGGGCTATAAGGCCACATACATACAAATAGACCGTAGCAAAAATTAAGGGGACAAAAATTATCCCTATTGTTTCTATGGTAGGAGCTGCAGAACCAGGTAACGGGTCTATTACAGGCCATAAAATTGTCTGAATCTCAATCCACGCGGGGGTTTCGGCAAAACCATCAAAAGAAACGGTGGCTAGAGCAGTAACATGAAAAAGCATAATAGCCGGCGAAACTCGCTCTCCACGAGACAATCCGACGGACCATGGTCGCAAACAAAATTCTTTGTTTTTCGAATCAGTATTTGACCAACATTCATAGCAGTCAACACAATCGGGCAAATTTAGGTTTTCTTTGCACCCGGAGGAACACTGCATACACCAGCCTTTGGTTCCATTTATCCTTAATTCGGTAGCAGAAAAACGAGCGAATAAATTAAAAAGAACGTAGAAAGGATCCCCGTGTGTCAACCAAACATGTTTACCGAACAAAATCATTCCTCCCCACGTTAAAAGGGAGTAAATCAGTATTAGAATCCCTAAACTGTACGGCTGAGAACTCGCTGGATGCACATTCTCAATCCAGGCAAACAAAAGAAAGAAAAATAATGCAGGCCATGCATCAAGTTTTTTTGGCCAATCTACGAGGCCTATATGCTTACCGAAAATTTGCTCCCAATAGTTGAAAATCACCATCCATGGGTTCATTAATAGCCATATATTGCCGACAATACAAACAACATACCCGGCCCCAACCCACCATATTATCCAAACAAAAATAGGAGCAAAATTCTCAACCGCGTTAGATGTACCCGTAAGGCCGGAATGTATAGAAATGAAAAGAATAAATACCGAAATCAGCCCAAGAAACCTCGCACTGGCTTTACAAAAAAAGGTCAGTGCAGAATATCGATACACATTAATACGTGGATATTTTGGGTTTGAATCGCTCGACCTTACAAACCATCCAATAGCCGCAAATGAAAATGCAACCGCAAGAGCCGCACCAATCAAAAAATAGCTCAATGGAATAGGCAAATCATATCTTTCGCCAAACCCATGAGCATTAGCAGTGGATCCGAATAAAAAAACGCAGCTAACCAGTAAGGTTACTGTTATAAAAAAATTTGTTTTAGTGTTCAATTTCTTCCTCTCCGATGAATCTTCAACGATGAGTTCTTTAACAAGAAATGACACCTTTCTAAGTTAGTGTCATTTCTCATGAAAGCTATGGATATACCTCTAATATAATTAGGGTTTTCTCTTCAGATTCATTATTAGCATGGTCTGGTGGAAGTAAGCCACTTGTTAAACGAACTTTTTCGTTTGAATCGATTTTCCACTCTATCAATGCACCGGGTTTCACTATGACCTTATCGGGGTGAAACTGATGCTCTCCACTTACTACAGTCACCAAAACATTATCGCTTTCGCCATGATGAGAGGACACTTCGATGCTTCCTACTCCCCCGTGGCTCATATGGTCATGATAAGGAATGCTAATATTTTCAATATTCATAGGCAATTGATATGAAAACATATCTCCTGAGGTCAGGGTTTCAGACTCAAATAAGCCTGCATGGACATCGGGATCAGTTTTAGTTCCCGAATGTGCAGGCTGTGACCCATGGTCCTGATGTTCTGCTTCGGTTCCGTGTGAAGTGATGCCAAATCTACCGGTTGCATTTGCCTTGAACTCCATCGCTTGATCATTACCGGGGTAAACAGTTTTTTCTATATCATATCCATGTAAATGTACTGTAATATCAGTGTCTGAAGAAAAATTTAGGCTGACATTTTCATTTTTCTTAATTCTAAATATATCTTCATCTCCGGTTAATTCTCCAGAATTGATTTTGATGTCAAACCTTGCTGTATTGTCGCCTACATTTGAGGATGAATTTTCCAGAGATTCTTCATCAGAGGAGCCACAACCTATCACCATGGCAAAGAACATAGCTATGCCGAAGATTGGCATCGTTAATTTTTTATGATTCACGAGACATGTTTCCTTTTATATTCTTTTATCCAAGACCTCAACGATAAACTCAGGATAACTAAGAAAAAAAGTAATGCCCCCACTGTCAAAATTGGCACAATAGGGTTTGGTTCTTGAACATCAACCTCATATACCACCGAAACCTCATCAGCCTCCCTTCTTACCGTCAACATTACGAACCACACTCCCTCTTTATTAAAAGATGTATCAATCTCGTAATACATGGGATCCATAATGCTATTTTTCATCAATACAGGGTCTGCTTCTGGCAGGTCAATAGCTGAGAAAGAAGATACGAACTCTATTTCAGCATCCACATATTTGGTTCCTGTTTGTTCATTTTCCACAAAAGCAGCTAAATGAGTAACACCCATTGATGGTGAAGCCGGTGTAGTTCCTAGTCCAATTACATATTCGCCAATTATTTTCTTTTCATATGAACGGATAGAGCCGTTCGCTTCAATCAAGATACCTGGCTGAATATACAAACCTAAAAACAAAAGAGACATGAATGTAGCAGTGCGGAACCAGAGCATTTTTATCTCCACCTTCGAAACGGTAAATACGCTGAATTTCTATAACAACGCTACAGAATTGGTGGAGGAGTCTCTACAGCGGTGTTTCTTTCATTGTGAATATCCATGGTCGAAACCGGTGATTTAACCAACGCCACTAGGGGTGATGGTATATGGATCTCGGAACAAATGAGGTCGATATGAGCGCCAACGGTACTCATGCCAACATTTTTGACCAAAAGGGCCACATTGCTAGAAGTCGCGTCATTTGCCCTCCCATGTGTATGTTCACCCGAAACAACATGAACATGCTTTAAGCCATTGGCAAAATGTGAATGATAAGGATTTTGATCAGGAAAATGATGGTTAAATATCACACCCATAGAAGGAACCAAAAAGGAAATAAGTAAAAGGATAGGCGGAATTCTCCATAAAATGGCATGGGGCAATCTAGCTGCAAAATATTTCATGGTGCTCTTACACCTGAACATTCATTTCTGAAGCCACAGTTTCCATATCTTTGTCTCCACGACCCGACAGTCCCATCACAATAATCTGATCTTTCTTCAAGGTAGGTGCCAACTGGGAAACATAATATATGGCATGAGCCGGTTCCAAGGCCGGAATTATTCCTTCTAATTCACACATCAGTTTAAATCCTTCCAAAGCTTGCGAATCATCCACACTGACGTAAGATGCCCTTTGGCTATCATTAAGCCAGCTATGTTCAGGGCCTACTCCTGGGTAATCTAACCCCGCAGATATACTGTGGGTTTCTATAATCTGTCCATCGTCATTTTGTATGAGATAAGACATGCTTCCATGTAACACCCCTACAGATCCAGCTGAAATTGTAGACGCGTGTCTACCAGATTCAATACCTTCTCCTCCTGCTTCCACCCCCACTAAATTCACTTCCTCATCACCAATGAAATCATAAAATAATCCCATAGCGTTACTCCCACCACCAACACAGGCTATTACATAATTGGGCAGTTTCCCCGTTTGCTCTAAAATTTGCTTCCGAGCTTCTAACCCTATAATTCTTTGGAAGTCACGCACTATCATAGGATAAGGATGGGGACCAACAACACTTCCTATTAGGTAATAGGAATCATTTACATTTGTTACCCAATCTCGCATCGCTTCGTTAATCGCATCCTTAAGAGTTTTGCTACCGGAATCCACAGAAATAACTTCGGCCCCTAACAACTTCATTCGGAACACGTTTAATGCCTGCCTTCTTATATCCTCCTCGCCCATATAAACAACGCAATCTAATCCCAATTTTGCGCACACTGTTGCCGTTGCCACCCCGTGCTGTCCTGCTCCTGTTTCAGCTATTATCCTGGTTTTCCCCATTTTCTTAGCTAAAAGACCTTGACCCAATGCATTATTAATTTTATGTGCACCCGTGTGGGCTAGATCTTCCCTTTTAAGAAAAATTTTCGCACCTCCAAATCTTTCAGTAAGGTTTGAAGCAAAATAGAGCTCAGTAGGCCTACCAACAAAACTGATCAATAATTCGGATAGTTCTGTCTGGAATTTATCGTCGATTTGAACTTGACGGTACGATTCTTCCAATTCACTTATCGCTGGCATTAAAGTTTCAGGGACGTATTTACCACCAAACTGGCCATATCGGCCTGACTGGTCGGGAAGATCATTTGTTGACGTCATAAATACTCTCAATATATTGAGTGAACCAAAAATGTAACAAAGGCTAATTATAGATTAAGTTATTTGATAAGTAAGCACCCAAGCTAACTCAATTAGGCTGTCTAAAAGCTAAGCTTGATTGATGGGAAAGGACATGTATGAATATTGGATCTCAGCGTTTAACAGCAATGATGTCAAGCCAATTTCTGGGAACATGGGTAACATTAAGCTCGGAGTAGGTCTGTCTTATTCCTTCCTGCAATGCCGCACTAGCTTCATTCATCGGAACACCTGGCATTGTGCCTTCAATGAAATCTGAAAAGGTACTTATATCCAACCAACCTTCTATCGGAACCTGTACTGTATCAACTTTTTGCTTGAGGATGGTGAGTCCGTTTCTCTCCAGGAGGTCACTGTACTCCTGAGGAGTTAGTTGCCGCCTTGATTCCACTTTTGCCGCCCTGTTAGGTTTCAACCCATACTCCTTCCTAAGGATCCGAAAAGCCTTGAACATCCATTTACTATAAAAAGCTGAGGACTCTTCATGCTGCCCACCCTCATAAAAAGAAGTATTGAATGCGAATTTCCCTCCCGTACGTAGGGCTGCGCCAATATCATGAACTACTGCATCTTTATCAGGAAGATAATGAATAGCGTTACAAAAAACAATGGTATCTACCGAATCTTTTACCGCTTCAGACACATTTTCAACACCACTCTGGACGTATCTGACCGCATTATCAGAAATATCCTTAAGATCTTCCATTGCCGCTTTTAATGCCGTTTGAGAATGATCCAATGCTATAATTACTGTATCCCGCGTGCGGTTTATTCTTTCCAAAATAAGGCGGGTTACGCCACCGGTTCCACAAGCTAGATCTACAACTCTCAGATCAGACCCAACTTCCGCCATATCCACTAGTCTTGCGTTTAACTGGGAGTAGAATTCGTTTTTTGAAAATGTCGAAAAAGAATAATTAGATCCATTCATATATCAACCCCATTTCCAGTCTTATCACTTAACATCGATACCATATGTTGACTATTGGAAACAAAGTATAACAGCGACTTAACGAGTACTGGTAATTTTCTTTTGCCTAATTGCTTTTTCGGGTCTAAACGCTGTGAAAAGTGCTGCAAATCCGACGATTCCTGTACCAATCCAAAAAGCCCTAGTTATGCCTTTGGTGAATGCGGTTTTCAGGCCCTCACCGTCGGCTGTGGCTCCAACCAATTCAATGGCCGACAAATCTGGCGGGTAATTCATTGAGGCCATAGTGAAAACCACTAAAGTAGTACCCATAGCTATTCCGGTCAAGTTACCGGATGTCCGAACCATGTTCAACAGAGCAGAGACAACACCATATCTATTCGATTCCACCACGTTCATTACTGCGGTTGTGTTCGGAGAACTAAATATCCCATTTCCGGAGCCTTGTAAAAACATCCCTGTAGCCACAATCCAAGGCGAGGAATCCACCGTTACTGTGGTATAAACAGCTACCGCAGCCGCCCAACAAGTCAAACCTACGACAGCCGGCCATTTAGTACCTATTTTGTCAGATAATCTTCCACTGAGCGGACTCGTTATAGCCATCATGATCGAGCTAGGAGCCAACACTAAAGCAGCCTCTGACTCCTTGAGTCCAATTACTCGTATTAAATAAAAAGGCATAAGAAAAAAGGCCGATGATCCCGACATAAAAGCCAAATACCTTGCTGCCATTCCGAGAGAAAATACTGGTACAGAAAAAAGAGATAAATCAACGATTGGGTTCTGATTACGTTTTTCCCACCAAATAAACCCAACTAATGACATGGCCGAAAGCAAAAACCCTACAATCACTAGAGAGTTACTCCAACCTAATCTATAGGAATAGGTTAACCCCAATAGAAATAATGCTAAGGCCGACGCAGATAGAGCCGCCCCAATCCAATCAAAGGACAAGCCTTTTGGGGAGGACGTAAACTTCTCTTTTTTTAGTATGTTAAGGGAAAGCACAAAGGCAAATATTCCAAAAATCAGGATAGCCAAATACATAGACCGCCAGCCAAAAGCACCTATTAGATATCCTCCGATAACGGGACCCGCTGTAGCTCCAATCCCAATTATCGTCATATATAATCCGAGAGCTTTCCCTCTCTCGTTCCTAGGAAACGATTCTGCCATCAGAGCCATACCATTTGCCTGGATCATCGCTGCGCCTAGGCCTTGAAAAGCCTTAGCTGCCAACAAGACAGGTAATATCCCAGATAAATACGCCCCTAGCGCTCCGACCGAAAATATTGCCAGCCCTGTGCAATAAACACTTTTCCTTCCCACTAGGTCAGACAAACGGCCCATTGGTAGCAAAAGTGAACTTATCGACAACGTATACAGAAGATATACCCATTGCACAGTCGGTATGTCAGCAGAGAGATCTTCTGCAATCCTCGGCATTGCAATATTTGTCCCTGTTTGATCGGAGAC
>QGNN01000036.1 GCA_003228105.1 Chloroflexota bacterium | reverse complement strand
TCCTACATATACTACGGTACCCACCACCACCTCCATACCGCCCACAAATACTCCAGCGCCGACCATCACACCTTCACCTTTACCCACCAGCACTCCAACTTATACTCCTATACCAACCCCTTCGCCGACAATAGCACCAACCCCGACAATCACCGCAATAGATGCGTTAGCCCAAGCAACAAAAAAAGTGGTGAGAATCCTATCTGGAGCAAGCGGGGGAAGTGGGGTTATGGTGTCAGGAAACGATCCCTTAACAACGCTCATAATCACAAATGAACATGTTATTGAAAATCCATCTAGTGTGCTTATAGAGCTCTATAATGGAAATAAATACGAAGGAAAGCTCCTATTTCAAGATGACGAGATAGATATAGCAATTATTGAAATAAATGCTTTTGATTTAGAAATATTTGATATAGCTCTTGTTGGTCCTCCTGCAGTTGGTTTGGAAGTTTATGCCTTGGGGTATCCATTAAATGAAAACTACTCCGTTACTTCAGGAATAGTCTCAGCCAACCTTTATGAAGAAGGTACTGGTATTCATATGGTACAAACTGACGCGGCTCTCAACCCCGGTAATAGCGGAGGAGCTTTGATCAGCAGGGATGGGGCCCTGATCGGTATTAATACCAGCAGAAAGGAAAAAACTGGGTCTGGGCGTATTGTGACGAATATGGGATATGCAACTCTAATTGACGAAGTGTATCAAAAAAGTCCTCACCTTTTTAGCGCGGACATTCAAAAGTGAAGATGACACTATGTCCCGATTTCTATTCCGCTAATAGTTCCAACTGACGCTTCATCCTATTAGAATGCTCGCTCGCGAATTTGGCAACCGATTGAAAAATTGTATCAGGGTCCAACCCTGCCTCTTTCAAAACTTCTTCTTCGGATCCTCCAGTTAGCCACATATCATCGTGATCCGAGACTAATGAATACTCTTCCGTTAGGGGTCCGACCCCTGTGACAGGCCACATTCTTTTGGTTCCAGTACTTATGATCATCATATTGTACTTGGCCGAAGCAGGTAGCACATGATCCTTATATTCCTGAGGTTGCCGATTAAATAGTTCTTCCGAAACAGCGGATATTATACGGACGTTGTGACCTTCGGATTCAATCTGTTCCATTTGGTTTACCAAATTACTAGTGGATGAAGAGCCTTGTACTACAACATAACCTTCTTTGGGTTTAGATGTATCAAAATCCTTCAATATGTAAAAACCCTTAGCCGCAGCTTTGATGTCTTGATCAGCCAATTTACTTCTATCTACCACCGGAAAATCTGGCCTTGCTACCTCTAAAACTATGACTCCCACTTTAGGATCTCTAGCTGCTATTTCTGCTGCTGCCAGATATCCTGGGGCGACATCGTTATAGTCCCAGAAATTAAGGTTTATCACTTGATCTCTTGGGAACAGTTTCCATACTTGTGGAGAAAAAATGCCAAAATGTGTCCGGGCATCGGCTGCGGTTTCAGGACCAGAGTGCCCTGCAAGAATATTCAAAACTCCTAACCTGAAGGGGCTATCTTGGTTTTGCTGGCTCCAGACTCTCACCGGCAAGTACATAAGTGGTGTAAAAGCACCATAAGTACCACTCAGGGCCCAAACTCCAGAATGTTTTCTAGGGTCAAGTGAAGCTGATTGGCTCACCAGCCCAATTGCCGTCGATACATTGCCGGCCTCTTGTATTGCAGATCGGAGGCGAACCCCAGCCGGATTTGTGAGTGGGTCAAATTCCCCCCATATTGAGCCTTTCTCAACGTTGATAGAGTCAGCAAGGTCAGCGGCCGCTAAGACTAGCCTATTATCAGTCACGTAATTAATCCATTTAACGATTTCCGATATAGCCCTCCTGCTCCCCTTAGGAACTCCAGGTTCTTCAAACATTTTAATTTCCAGCTCTTTCTTTTCTCCAGAGACGGGGTTTGTTGCAGTTACTGTCTGTGGTTCCAGCGAAAGGGTCCTATAGTCTAATCTTTCATCCAGAAAAGGATCGATGTTTGTATCAACTCGGGTTTGAATTTGATCCTTCACTTGCTCCCCGATTTTCACCAACCTGTCAGCTACCCAATCCCCTAAACCATTCTTATCCAACACTGACATTACAATATCGATATTCTCTTTGTACTGAATCAAGCGTTCTTTTTCATCTGAAATTGGCCCATCTGAAATACCTTTAAATTTCACATCAAATCGGTTTTCGAAGGTCGTTGCAAGAGCCAAAAAATATTCGGAATTCATTGCAAAGGTGTAAGGATGGCTTTGAAAACCTGTGATCTGGTTCCCATATCCTGGTATTTGTCCATTTTCCGCACCAGGCCACCAGCCTTTGGTAGTTTTTCCTATTAAAATCATTGGCCTACGGTCAGAAGGGTCAGTATCCTCCATAGCTTTGAATGCCGCCACTACCTGGCCCATATCATTAGCATCGTCTACAGAAAATACATTCCAGCCATATGAAGCCCATTGATCCACGATCCTGTAGGATTCGTATTGAGGCTGTATAACTCCACCAATTAATTCATCGTCTATCCCAGCGTTGTTGTAAGACATAAGAACCCTCAGTCGTTTCCCGACTTGTTGGGCAACGGCTTGGGTTTTCATCTCTTGGGAATGACCAGATGTCATTGCAAACTCACCCTCTACTGCCATCACTTTCGGTGAATCGGAAGCACCTATAATATCCCAGAATGTAGCTTTACCCGCAGCGGTAGCAACTCCTATTCCAGAAGGTCCTCCATTTACATCATTGGTCACGTCTGTACTCTCAGAATGGCCCGACAATGCACGTATACCTCTCACCTTAGCCTGTGCCATTGCTGGATGTTCAACCAGTCCATTTTGTTTAAGAATGGTTTCCATTCCCTGGTTAGATCTTCTAAATCCTAGGCAATCAATCGGAAGTAATGTTTGGCTGTAATCTGCCAAATATTTCTTATCTCCAGTATTTTGGTACTTCTGGTATAAGGCCTCCCCTAGGACCATCCAAAGAGCGTATGAAACTGGGGCGTTATGCCCTCCAGCCAGCATGAACTTATCTGAATAGGGGTGCTTCGGCCTTCGGTAATCGTATTTAAGGCCACCTAATTCGGGGCCAATTAAGTGAGAGGCGACCATATAAGGTGTGTAGGCCAACGGCCCACCAAAATGGCCTGTCTGGCAATAGTTACCCATCATAACTAATGTCATCGCTGTCACAAATGCCACATCATCTAGATGTTGTCTATCGAAATCGGGCAAAGTCACTTCACGGGCATCAAGGATTGATGACAAGGTGACCGTGTTTACTTTAGGCATGTGCTAAATACGTCCTATTTATTATTTACCGTCAAATTACACCTCATGTCTTCCACAATGAAAAACATACCTGTAGCGAATCTAGGAGAGATATATTTTAACCAGGAAGGCAAAAACTGGCTAGTGAATCTTATTGGAGGTAAGTGTTTCAGTCAACCAAAAGGACCTAACAATTAGCTTTGCAGACCAGGATGGAAATCTGTAAGCCCCAAGCTTTTTTCATATGTTCGAGCGATTCTGCAAAGCATTGGTTCTGATAAAGGATGTCCTGACATTTGAATACTGAGTGGCAGCCCCTCCTCATTGAGGCCAGACGGGACAGATACTGTGGGGTAGCCATTGTAATCGAAAGGAATCGTAAATCTTTGGAAGGATGTCCCTCTCCTATCATCCATAGGTCCATAACTTATGGAATCATCCACATAGTGAGGAGCCCTTATTACCGTGGGAGATACCATTGCATCTATACCGACAAAGGACTTTCTTAACTTGCCATTGCACAAGGCTCGCTGGCGAGATGCATCTATATATTCTTGACTAGTCACAGATAAACCATGTTCTAACCACCCTTTGAACCACAATCCATATTCTAATCCCCTTTCTGGGAAGAAGGAGGAATGAGCATTCAAGGCCTCAGCGGTGCATAGGGTCTTCCAAGCTGGAAGGAAGGAATCAATGTCATCTAGTTCAATGTTTTTTACTGTGGCACCATGGTGCTGTAGGATTTCTAAAACATTTCGAGTGGCTTTAATGATCTCTCCATCCACCCCTTCCTCTGAATAGTTTTCTGAATAACCTATCGTCACACCATCTAAATTCATATTCTCAATATCGTTAAAATTCAGGGCCATAGCCGGAACCGTAGTCAAATCATTTTCATCAATTCCGGAAATCACAGCCAGAATTAGTGCTGCATCTCTAACGTCACGGGTCATAGGACCCACATGGTCAAGTGTCTGTGCTAAATCTAAGACGCCGAATCGACTTACCCGCCCGTAAGTCGGCTTAATTCCAACCAGTCCGCATGCGGACGAGGGAAACCTAATAGATCCTCCAGTGTCACTACCAAGGGAACCCGTGCAAAGGCCCAAGGCTGTGGCTACCCCAGAACCACTTGACGATGAACCAGCCCATTTATCGGTATCCCAGGGGTTTTTAGGTACAGATCTTTTGGGGTTGTATCCTCCCATTGCTCCTTCAGTTAGGTTCAATTTACCTAAAATGACCGCCCCTGCAGTCTTTAATCGTGAAACAACAGTCGAATCATAGTCAGGAATGTTTTCTTCAAGAACAGCTGTACCTCCCATAGTTCTAACCCCTTTCGTGTAACACAAATCCTTAACTGCTACGGGAATGCCATGTAATGGCCCACGTATTTTCCCCTCTCCCAGTTCTTTAGATAATGTTTCAGCTTGCTGAAGAGCGTGATCCGTCATAACAGTTGCATAACTTAAATAGGTGGGGTCAAAAGATTCAATTCTTTCGAGAAAATGTTGAACTACGCTAATTGGAGTCTCTTCAGCACTAAGATATAACTCAGTTATTTCTTGAATGTTTTGATAATGAATCGGGGATTTAATCACATTTTTACCCGCAGTGCCGACATCTCGCGTTTTCATTCGCAAATATTAATTGAGCATCGACTTCCTGTATCGCATAGTCTATCAGGACACGAAGGGCTTTCGAAGTATCCGACAAACCGAACTCGGCCGTTTGTTCGGCGAGCCATTCGGCTTGATCAGTTTCAATCGTCGCAGTCAAGTCTGTCTTTTCATGAGCCATAATTTCCTCTCTATTTCAATTTGTACTATTATAACTGGAAAGAGTAAACCATTTAAGCCTGATTATAGATGAATATTGATTATTCTATGATGTATGGCCACCAGAGACCTATGGAGGCATCAAATGTCGAATGAGGATCAAAATTGGGAATTCGGAGTAAGAGATCACGGTCATTCTATAGTTACCGAGGCTGATACGGCACCGGTTGTGTTGGGAGAGGGGGATTTTCGTTACCAAGTGTCGGGACAGAATTGGGGTATCCTACCTGAAGGGTGGGTGTATAAAGAAGCTACAGCGGTAGATGTTGATTCTAAAGACAGGGTATATGTCTTCAATCGAGGTACCACGCCAATGATTGTATTCGACCCGGATGGGAACGTCATCGATACGTGGGGAGATGGCGTATTTTCAAATCCTCACGCCGTCACAGTCGGGCCTGACGATGAAGTGTACTGTGTAGATAACGGAGATCATACCGTCAGGAAATTTACATCTGACGGAAAATTACTTTTGACTGTCGGAACTCCTGGAAAATCGGCAGCACCTATGAGCGGAATTCCTTTTGCCAGACCTACGCATGTTGCCGTCGAGCCCAATACAGGTAATTTCTATGTAGCAGACGGCTATACAAATGCTAGTGTTCATAAATTCTCACCTAATGGTAAGTTATTGTTTTCATGGGGGGAATCGGGAACTAATCCTGGACAGTTCAATATCGTTCACGGGGTCAACGTAGATTCAAATGGATGGGTTTATATAGCTGATAGAGAAAATCACCGAATCCAAGTGTTTGATAATAATGGGAATTTTGAGACCCAATGGATAAATTTATCACGTCCTGCGATAAGCACCATCGATTCGGGAACTGGTGAAGAGTTAATGTATGTTGGTGAATATTTTGCAGGTATCGGAACCAATGACATGGGTACAGACCTAGGGCCGAGAATATCCGTTCTTAATTTAAAGGGCGAGGTTCAAGCTCGGATCGGAAGGCAAAGCTATGGTGAGCAAAGCGGTAGATTTTTCTCACCACATGGCATTGCGGTTGACTCTAAAGGCGATATTTATGTGGCTGAAGTTTCATGGAGTGATTACGGCAGTAGTATGGATCCGCCAAGAGAGTTGCGATCAATGCAAAAGCTTGTCAAAGTTTAATTCTGTCTTCCGGGTCCTAAATAATCGGACCCGGATTGCCCCTAATAGAGATTAATTATTTTCTAAGACAGCCTGGCCTGCTTCCAAAGTTTTTACAATATCATCCACATCAAAAACACATCCTCCCCATGTTCCTCCAGAAGCGGATTGTAGGGCAGCCCAGAGTCTTGTATCTTCCGGCAATTTAGGATGAGGTGACAAATCCCCGGGAATCGGTCTTTTAGAAAGTTCTTTATCGCCCCAATCAGGCCCCATATCATTACCTAATTCACCAACGAGATTTATACTCCCAATTAGGTTAATACGGTCAATTATAATCTCGATTTGATCTCCATCTTTCAATTTTGCGATCGGACCGCCTGCCAGAGCTTCCGGTCCCACGTGTCCTATACAAGCGCCAGTAGACACCCCGGAAAATCTGGCATCTGTTATCAAGGCAACATGTTTACCGTAGGAAAGATGTTTTAATGCGGCGGTGATTTGATAGAGTTCTTCCATACCGGTACCTTGGGGTCCTGCGCATTTCACAACCATAATATCTCCGGCCTGGATTTTCGATTTATCATCAGTGTTTTTGATTGCCTTTATGGCCTCATTTTCAGAAGAGAAAACCCTGGCAGGTCCAGTTTTTCTGTATATCCCGTCTTTATCCACCACCGATGGGTCTATTGCCGTGCTTTTGATTACGGAGCCCTGAGGGGCAATGTTCCCCATTGGAAAAGTAACCGTACTTGTTAAGCCCCTTTTCTTTGCATCCTCAGGGGTCATGATCACATGATCCGGATTTACAGAATTGATTTCTGACAGTCTTTTTCTAACATCATGCCTCCTTTCAGAATCTTCCCACCAATCCAGGTTTTCTCCTAAATTTTGGCCCGTTACTGTTTTGACATTAGTGTCCAATAAACCCATGGCACGAAGATGCAGCATCACCTCTGGCACTCCACCTGCAGTATAAAGTTCCGAAGTTGGAAACCCTACTGGCCCATTTGGAAGGACATCGACTATTCTAGGAGTGTTTTTATTTACCATGTTCCAATCATCGACAGTCATCCTAGTCCTACCCGCAGCATGAGCTATTGCGGGAAGATGCAACAAAAGGTTAGTAGACCCTCCGCAAGCAGCATGTACAACCATGGCATTCCTAAGGGCGGCATCAGTGATAATGTCAGAGGACAATGTGGTTTCGGATTCCATGAGCAGCAATGCTCTTGCGCTACGTTGGGCCACATTTTTCCAAGCAGTTGTACCCGACGGGCATAAAGCACTGTGGGTAATAGCTAGTCCCAATGATTCAGCTATAACTTGTGATGTTCCCGCTGTGCCAAGAAAGTGGCATCCCCCTCCAGGTGAAGCACAAGCCTTACAGCCAACGTCCTGAGCATAGTCCAATGTCACTTCCCCTTGAGCAAACCTTGCCCCAATGGACTGGATCATTCCAGTATCTTCTCCTTCACGGACAGCCAAGGTCGAACCTCCCGGGACCACAACTACTGGCAAATCCCTAAGTCCCGCCAACGCCATCATCATTGCTGGAAGCCCTTTGTCGCAAGATGCAATCCCTAAAATACCTTTGGCTGTTGGTAAGGATCGAGCCTGCCTCCTAAAAACCTGCGCCGCGTCATTCCTGTATGGAAGTGAATCCATCATTCCCGTGGTACCCTGCGTGCGTCCATCACATGGGTCCGAGCACATGAGGGAAAATGGGATTGTCTTGGCAAGTTTAAATTCCCGAGCCGCAGCTTCGACCTGCAATGCTAATTCAAAGTGGCCGGTGTGAAGGCCAAGGGCAATTGGTGAGCCATCTTGATCTCTTAGTCCACCTGAAGTCGACAAAATCAAAAAATGTTTTCTCAACAATTCGGCCGGGTTCCAGCCCATCCCAGCATTTTGGCTCATACCGAAATGAAACCCACTTGATTCATTAACAAGAATCTCTTCTGTAAACGGTAAAGTCCCCGTAGGTCCATCAGAATGGGTATCGAAAGCCCAGGTGGAATCTTTTGGATCTATGACGTCAGCAATACTAAAAGATGTTTGTTCTGCCATTTGAACTCCCCCGCAAGATTAGTTTGAACCGATAGTGTACCAATTCAGCTATTATTGATTGAATATACAACTAGAGGTGTTAGTTAGTTGGAAACTCCAAAACATATCGTCGGTGTTCAAAATGGCTGGAATTTAATGTCGGCTAATTACCAGTCTGAAAGCGATATATCAGTGGACGAGGTGCATTATGCTCCTTTGTCCTATGGAGAAAACTCTTTGAATTTATTAGATGATGTTACTAATAAAAATTTCGTGGAACTTGGTAGCGGTGGTTCACAGAATGCGATAGTTTTAGCAAAATTGGGAGCAAAGGTAACTGCTGTAGATTTTTCGCCCAGTCAATTATCACATGCTGTTTCTGAATCAGTAAAACAAAAAACAGCCATAGATTTTCTCCAAGCTGATATTCAAAACCTAACCTACTTTCGGGATAACGCATTCGACGGTATAATCTCCGTTTTTGCCTTGGAATTTATCGAACACCTTGATGTTTTTTTCAGTGAATGTAACCGGATTCTTAAAAAAAAGGGGCAATTAATATTAAGCACCACGCACCCTCTTGCGGCTTTCGAATGGGATGCTGATACAAATACATTGAACGTCACCGATTACTTTAATCCCCCTGTGGAGATATGGAAGGAAGATGATCAAGAGTATTTTGGAGTAACTTATTTCAGAACTGTGGAAGAGCTGTTTACTAACGTTGTCGATAACGGATTTACAGTAAAAGTGCTTCTTGAGCCAAAACCACTAGAATTTGATAAAGAGCACCTCAGCCCATATAAGGGTAACTACTGGACCGAATTTAGAGATAGGCTAAATTCAGTACCATTTGCCGTAGTAATTAAGGCGCTTAAACAATAAATCGAATTCCTTCTAACCACCCCCGCCTATAGCTCTCACGACTTCAAGTACATCACCTTCATTCAGGGTTATTTCTTCATATCTTTCACCAGAAAGAACCTCTCCATTCAAAGCTATTGCAATTGCTTTCCTTCCAGTAAGTCCCAACTCATCAATCACTGCAGTCAAGGATGAGCCTGCATTGATTTCGTGGATTTTGCCATTGAGGTTGATATTCATTGGGTCAAATTTTAAATGGTACTTATATTTTTTAAAATTATCTGGGACTCCAATCTAGGATCATCAGCCTCAGAAATCGCTCCAATGACTGCAACACCTGAAGCCCCAGAATCAATCACTTTTTGACAATTTTGGGTAGATATACCACCAATACCTAGTAAAGGAACCGATAATTTATTACTTATATCCTCTATTATCTTAGTGCCGATAGATCGCTCTTGAGGGTGGGATTTCGATGGAAATAAAGTGCCAACAATCAAATAATCGATACCTTCTGACGCAGCTTTTGTAGCCATTTCAAGGCTGTGCACTGACTTACCGAGTATAAAATTCTCCTTCAATTTTTCACTACCCGCATCAAAAACATGTTTTTCAGGAAAATGGATGCCATCAGCTCCGACTTTCTTTGCCAAATCAACATCTCCATTTACAATGAAAAGAGCTTTATGCTCAGTTATTTCCCTCAACTTAACCGCAACACGCAACCTATCAGTATCTTGCATATCTTTATCCCGAAATTGAATCATGTTCGTCCCACCTTCAACTGCCTGGCCAACCACAGATTCTAAACCTCTTCGAGACGTGCGATTCCTATTAGTTACCAGACATAGTAGTGGACTTCTTTGGATATCGATAATCACCTTCTAACCAGAATTTACCCCTGCACCGGGGCTGCTTGATATTGCTCCTCTTCTATCAATTCGACCCGCCAGAAAGGCCTTACGGCCGGCAGCAACTCCTAATTTGAAGGATTCTCCCATTACCGCAGGATCGTTAGCTTGAGCAATGGCTGTATTTACTAAGACTGCGTCCGCTCCTGCTTCTAATGCTTTAGATGCATCAGAAGGAACAGCCAAACCCGCGTCCACCACCACAGGAACCTCCACATCGCTAATAATCATTTCAATCTGCTCCATAGTCAATATACCTTGCCCTGAGCCAATAGTTGACCCCAGAGGCATGACTGTTGCGCATCCCAGTTCAGCTAATCTATGGGCCAGCACCGGATCTGCATGAATATAAGGCAGAACATCAAATCCATCTTTGATCAGTTCTTTAGCAGCATCGTAAGTCCCAATTGGGTCTGGTAGTAAATGGCTAATATCAGGAATAACTTCAAGCTTGACCCAGGAAGAACCTGTCACTTCTCGGGCTAACCGAGCAGTCAGTACGGCTTCTTCTGAAGTTTTACTGCCGGCAGTATTCGGTAAAATTGTGTAGTTGTCCCAATCAAAATAGTCCAAAATGGTTTTTTCATTTACATCTTGTAAATTCAGCCTACCTATTGCCACGGTTATTATCTGTGTACCGGAGGCCCTTACTGAATCTATCATTTCCTGCATAGTTCTATGGCGCCCGGTCCCGACCATCAGCCTGGAGCTAAATTCCTTACCAGCTATAACTAAAGGATCTTCCATTTAATATCTCCTCGGCCATCCAAATTATTCAGACAAAAAAAATCACCCATGGAGGGTGATCGGAGATTTTATCCATAACTCCCTCCGCTGGCATTACCCAGTTCAGGTCTCGGGTCGGCATTAAAATACCCTCTCAGCCATTTGAGGCTCCCCATTTACACGTATTTCGCTCCGCATGAATATATGCAAGATACGTGTTAAAGTCAATGTTGGAAGCTACATGCACTTAATGACCACCCATTTTAACTTCAAAAACAAAGCGAGTGGCTTTACGGAGATAATTCATCGATTTTAATGCGTCATTACACTGCTACTGGATATGTCGTATGGGACCAAAGTGTTCTACTGCATTGGCATAAATAGATACAATTGCTGCTACCACCGGGAGGCCATGTGGAACCGAATGAGGATCCGGTCGAAACGGTATTGCGAGAAATTTTTGAGGAAACAGCATTAGTGTCAAAAATATCTAAAAATCCTAATGCACCGACTTTGAATTTTGATTACCCTGAAATTATTGAACCGCCAAGACATATATTAATCGAGGATATCGATGATCCAGAGGACGGACACCATCAACACATTGACATGATTTATTATTGCTACCCCGTTGATGGAGTAATGGGCTTATCCCCGGGTTGGTCTCTCTTTTCATATGAGGTACTTAAAAATGCGCTCAAAGTCCACCAACTTGGAAAAGATTATCTGGATCCCTCAATATACCCTCCGTTAGATGTATTAACATTGGGGGTGGCGGCTATTGACGCAACTATATGAATACCTTTTGGGTATAAAAAACCTGATAATTTCAGGTATTGTTTTACGACTCCAAAAATCATTAGTGGTGAGGTGCAACTAAATAAGATGATTCAGAATAATATTGCTGTAATCCGAGGAGATGGCATAGGCATTGAAGTAGTAGAGGAAGGAATAAAGATTTTAGACGCGGTCTCAGAAAACTATGACTTTGAACTTTCCTTCAATGAATACCCTTGGAGTTCTAAATTTTATATCGATACAGGGTCCATGATGCCTTCGGATGGTATCGATACTTTGTCTAATTACGATGCAATCTTCCTAGGGGCTGTAGGTCACCCCGACATTCAAGACCATATAACCCTTAATGGCCTGTTACTTCCTATTCGAAGAAAATTTGACCAGTATGTATGTGAACGACCTAGTGTCCTATATGAGGGTATTGAATCACCGCTGTCGGGGAAAAAACCATTCGATATCGATATGGTAGTGATCCGAGAAAATACAGAAGGGGAATATGCAAACGTCGGAGGATTCCAGTATATGGATTTTCCGGAAGAGGTGGGTATTCAAACTGGGATTTTTACAAGAAGAGGTTGTGAGAGGGTAATCCGCTACTCCTTCGAATTAGCCCGCAGGAGAAATAAAAAGAAACACCTAACCTCTATCACCAAAAGTAATGCGCAAGGATACGGAATGTTGGTATGGGACAGGGCCTTTGAAAGGGTATCTACAGAATACCCGGATATATCAACAGATTCCCTACTAGTAGACGCTGCGGCAATGGATTTCATTAGAAAACCAGAATATTTTGATGTGGTTGTTGCTAGTAATCTTTTCGGAGATATTTTGACCGACATTGCCGCAATAATCACTGGAAGTATGGGGCTAGCATCAAGTGCTAATTTAGATCCAAAACGAAGATATCCTTCAATGTTCGAACCTGTGCATGGCAGTGCTCCAGATATCATGGGTAAAGGTATTGCTAACCCAATGGCCCAAATTCTTACTGGTGCTATGCTTCTCCGGCACCTAGGTCATGTAAATGCTGCAACCGATGTAGAAAAGGCAGTATTATCGGTCCTTTCTAAGGGGGAAATTTTAACCCCAGATTTGTATGGTTCTTCAACGACGTCTTCTGTTGGAGATGCCATAGTATCTGCCTTGGGCAAATAGCTTAAAAATCGAGAAGAGATAATTAGATGCCAATTAAAATAATAGAAACGCGCTTTCCTCACGAAAGTATAGAGCCTAAGTGGCAAAGTAGATGGCGCGATTCCCAAATATATAAAGTTGACGACGGCGACCCTAGACCTAAGTGGTATGAATTAACAATGTACCCCTACCCCTCAGGGGACCTACATGTTGGGCATTGGTATGCAATGACTGGGGCAGATATACACGCAAGATTTAAAAATATGCAAGGATACAATGTTCTCCACCCAATGGGGTTCGATGCATTTGGTCTGAATGCAGAAAACGCAGCCATACAACGAGGTATCCATCCCCATTCCTGGACAATGGACAACATTAAAAGGATGCGCCAACAACTGGCTTCTATGGGCCCGATGTATGACTGGGAAAGGGAAGTAATTACATGCCTACCAGAATATTACAAATGGAACCAATGGTTTTTCTTGCAGTTCTACCAAAAGGGGCTAGCTTATCGCGATTTTGCTCCTGTCAACTGGTGCCCCTCGTGTGTGACCGTTCTAGCAAATGAGCAAGTAATCGACGGGATATGTGAGAGGTGTGACACTACCGTGACTCATAGAGATATGAACCAATGGTTCTTCCGTATCACCGAATACGCTGAGGAATTATTGGATCAGTCGAAAATGGACTGGCCAGACCGCATAAATACGATGCAGACAAATTGGATTGGGAAAAGTGAAGGAGTGGAATTCGGTTTTGATATCTCAGAATACGCTTTAGACTCTGAAACGTTGGTTACGTTTACTACCCGAATTGATACTGTTTACGGGGTTACCTTCGTGGTATTGGCACCAGAGCATCAATTAGTAGAGGCTTTAACTTCCCCCGAGCAAGAAGATTCTGTAAAGACCTATATAAATAGTGCCCGCAAAGCCACTGAAGTCGAACGATTAGCCATCGATAGAGAAAAAACAGGAGTGTTCTTAGGCACCTACTGTGTCAATCCTCTTACCCAGGATCGAATACCTATACTGATAGGCGACTATGTTCTAAACACATATGGAACCGGAATTGTAATGGGTGTTCCGGCACACGATACAAGGGATTTTACATTTGCAAAAAAATACGATCTCCAAATCAAAGTAGTTGTGGCACCCCCAGAGTGGGATGGCAACGAATTAGATGAGGCATATGTAGCTCCAGGGACCCAGGTAAATTCACTGGAATTTAACGGTTTGAACAATAGTGAAGGTCGACTGAAAATAGCGGATCATATTGAAGACAGGAACCTGGGTACTAAAACTGTCAACTATAGGATGAGAGACTGGCTTATTTCCCGACAGAGATATTGGGGGACACCAATACCCATAATTTACTGTAACGATTGTGGCGTCGTACCGGTCAAGGAAGAGGATCTTCCTGTGGTATTGCCAGAAGATGCTGAATTTCTACCAACCGGTGAATCCCCCTTGGCCCTACATAACGAATTCGTTAATGCCGAGTGCCCTGATTGCGGTAAACCTGGTAAGAGAGAAACAGACACGATGGATACCTTTGTGGACTCATCATGGTATTTCCTAAGGTACGCAAGCCCACAGTATTCGGCCGCCGCATTTGATGAAAAATCTGCTCAACTTTGGAATCCCGTTGATCAATACACTGGCGGAGTAGAACATGCAGTAATGCATCTACTATATTCAAGGTTCTTCGTCAAAGCCGCACGTGATCTTGGCTTGATCAAATACGATGAACCGTTTAAAAGACTGTTCAACCAAGGAACAATAATTTACAAAGGCGCAAAGATGAGTAAGTCTCGCGGAAATGTGATCGCCCCGGATGATTACGTTTCTGTAGTTGGGGCGGATACGGTTAGAACTTATTTAATGTTTATCGGACCCTGGGAACAAGGCGGTGAATGGAATGATTCTGGGATTAATGGAGCCGCTCGTTGGCTCAATAAAGTTTGGGACATATCCAATTTCGATCCCAGCATTTTTACACAAAATTCGAACCTCGACTCAAAAAGAGAACTAAATAGGCTTTTACATAAAACCATTAAAAGGGTAGGAGAGGATATAGAAAAATTCAAATACAACACTGCCATATCCGCTCTTATGGAATTTACAAATTCTCTAGCTGAAAGTCATATACCTCAGAAGATCAGCTATATAGACTGGTTACGTTTTACTCGCGATCTTTACGTAATGATGGCACCAATTGTCCCTCATTTAACCGAGGAATTATGGGAAATCTCAGGTATGGCGTTTAGCATACACACCCAGTCGTGGCCCGTATATGATGAATCCCTGGCGCAAGACGAGGAGTTTACATTGGTAGTACAAATCAATGGGAAAGTACGAGCGAAAATACCTGTTCCTGCAAACATAACTGAATCCGATGCAAACCAACTCGCCTTGCAAAACTCCAGTATCGAGAAACATATAACAGGATTAGAAATAAGAAAGACAATTTATGTTCCAGGAAAATTACTGAATATCGTGGCCAGTTAACCCAAAATATAAAGAACCGGAGCGCACTATGAACAAATCTATAGCAGTATTACCAGGAGATGGAATAGGGCCTGAGGTAGTTACTGAGTCTATAAAAGTATTGGAAGCAATAGGTAATCGATTCGGCCACGAATTCCAAATTAAGTCGGGCAGGGTAGGGGGCAATGCTATTGATGATTACGGAACACCTCTGCCTCAGGAAACCATGGACACTTGCATTGACTCAGATGCTATTTTATTCGGTGCCGTTGGTGGCCCAAAATGGGATGACCCAGATGCTGATGTACGCCCAGAAGATGGCATATTGGCTATTCGAAAATCCTTAGATTTATTTGCTAATTTAAGACCAGTCAAAGTTTACCCCTCCCTAATAAATTCAAGTCCATTGAAACCTGAAATTTTGGAAGGGGTGGACATGATGGTATTGAGAGAATTAACCGGTGGGTTATACTTTGGGAAACCGAAAAAGCGATGGAACACGTCGAGGGGAAGAAGGGGCGTCGATACCCTTAAATATACCGAAGCGGAGATCGTAAGAATTTTAAAAGTGGGATTTGAGTTGGCTATGGGCCGCCGAAAAAAGCTAACTTCTGTAGACAAACAGAATGTTCTTGAAACCTCAAGACTCTGGAGAGAGATAGCGGTGGAAGTGGGAAAAGGGTACGCAGAGGTCGAGTTAGATCATATTTTAGTCGATAATGCCGCGATGCAATTAATTAGAAATCCCTCGGACTTTGACGTCATTGTTTCGGAAAACACCTTCGGGGACATTTTGACTGATGAGGCATCAGTTTTATCTGGCTCTATGGGGATGTTGCCGTCAGCCAGTCTATCTAGTCTGCCAGGCAATTCTGGTACAAGTAGTAAGGTAAGCCTGTACGAACCAATACATGGCAGCGCACCTGACATAGCTGGAAAAGGAATCGCCAACCCGATCGGATCAATACTCAGCACAGCAATGATGCTTAGGCTATCTTTTGGAATGCACGATGAGGCCGATTCAATTGAGAAATCTATTGAGGCCGCCCTTTCAGAAGGTTATAGAACTGCTGACATTTCTAGCGATGGGGGAACCCAAGTAAACACAACGGTTATGGGAGACGTTATAGCAGGAGCGATTTAAGCGGTGCCATTGGATCAAAATGGCAGCTCAGATTTTATATTGTAACTGTCTGCCAAGGACTTCAGATCCTTCCACGTAGATTCTTCTACAAAAATACCTTCTTTTTTCTGCCTTTTTTCGTTTCTATGTTCAATTTCACCAGGATACAAAATTTCTTCGAATCCAGGTGCTGTCTCTGAACTTTTCAAGTAGGAAGCAAATTCAGTAACCTCTTCTTTAAAATCTTTCAAATCTCTAAAAGCTGACACATTAAAAACTGATATGAAGCAACCGTCATTATGTCTACCGGAAGGATCATGTCCAAACCCTAACCCGGTTAATATTCCTGAAAATATTTCTACAATTGATGACAGGCCATAACCCTTGTGGCCCTGATCTCCTCCTAAAGGTAAAATGGCTCCACCATTTTTCAATTCATTTGGGTCCGTTGTATCTGTTCCATCTTCTTTTACGATCCAACCACTTGGGATAGAATCCCCTCTAGCCTGGGCTAAATCTATTTTCCCTGCAGCCACCGCGCTAGTGGCCATATCTAAAAAGAAGGGTCCCTCCAAATTACTTGGCATAGCGATAGAAATCGGATTCGTACCTAGCCGCCTCTCCCGACCACCAAAAGGAACCACCGCTTTCGACGAACGGCCAGAATCAGCAGTGATCATTCCAATCATACCGGCTTCGGCGGCTATCACAGGATAGGCAGCAAGCCGACCAATATGACTTTGTCGATACACAGTAGCAGCCGCTATGTTTTGCGACTTTGCTTTCTCAATTGTTTGTCTCATAAGTCGTTCAGTGACAACATACCCAAATCCCCAATGACCATCGACTACTGTCGTGGTAGGTGTATCTTTCACGACCTCATATTCTGCCCCTGGAACTATATGGCCTCTATTAACCCTGTCAATATAACTGGGTATCTGAATTATCCCGTGTGAATCATGTCCAGCTAAATTGGCAGCAATAGACAAACGCGATACCACTCTGGCTTCATCTTCTGAAGCCCCTGCTCCAATAAGTAAACCTACGGCGATTTTTTCTAAATCATCCGGCATAATTGAAGGCATATTTTATCTCCGTATTTAAGAAATCCATTCCTTTGATCTTTCCACAGCCTTAGCCCAGAAACTTAATTTCTCGGTTCTTTCTTCATCAGTCATTAAAGGAGTATATACTCCCTGCGAATCCCATATTGAAGATATGTCTGACTTGGAGTTCCAGAATCCGGCTCCCAAACCCGCTATAAATGCTGCACCTAGAACGGTGGTCTCCTGAACTCGTGACCTGTTCACCTTAAGGTTACTAATGTCCGCCTGCATCTGCATCAAAAGATCGTTAGTGCTAGCACCACCATCCACCTTAAGTTCAGATATTTCATAACCAGAATCTAGCTGCATAATTTCCAAAACTTCTTGGCATTGGTAGGTAATAGCTTCTAGGGCAGCTCTAGCTATGTGGCCTTTATTGGTTCCTCTCGTCATACCAACCATAGTGGCTCTGGCATTCATGTCCCAATGAGGGGCTCCCAAACCCGTAAATGCCGGAACTAGATATATTCCTCCGTTATCTTGGACAGAACGGGCCAATATTTCTACTTCTGAAGAAGATTCAATGAGTTCCAATCCATCTCTCAACCATTGGATGGTTGCTCCAGCTGAAAAGACGCTACCTTCTAAGGCATATTCAACTTCACCTTTAACTTTCCAGGCCAATGTAGACAATAATCCTCTGTCAGAAATCTTGATGTTCTTCCCAGTATTCATTAATAAAAAAGCCCCTGTCCCATAAGTACACTTTGCTGAACCCACCGAAAAACAAGCCTGCCCAAACATAGAGGCATGCTGGTCACCAAGGACCCCAGAAATGGGCAATTTGAGTTCTCCTAAAATATCGGCTTCACATAAACCGAATTGAGCATCTGAATCGCAAATTTGAGGTAATAGCTCAACTGGGATATCAAAAATATCCAAGATTTGCTGAGACCATTCAAGGGTGTTTAAATCAAAGAGCATTGTGCGAGATGCGTTTGTAACATCAGTTACATGATTTTTACCTTTGGTCATATTCCATATAATCCAAGTATCAACAGTCCCAAAGGCCAAACTCCCTTCCTTGGCCCTGTTATATGCCCCTGGAACGGAATCTAATATCCATTTTATTTTGGTTGCTGAGAAATATGGATCTATTGTTAATCCTGTTACCCCGGTTATTTTTCTGGCCTCAGGGGTGCCAATCAATTCTTGGCATATGTCGGTTGTTCGTCTACATTGCCATACAATTGCTTTATGTATTGGTATGCCACTTTTCCTATCCCATATTAGAGTGGTTTCTCTTTGGTTTGTGATACCGATGGAAATTATGTTTTTCAACGAGATTCTAGAGGTCTTAATTACCTCACGCATGCAGGAAAACACACTTTCTAATATTTCCTGTGGATCATGTTCTACCCAGCCAGGTTTTGGGTAAAACTGAGTTATCGCTCTATAGGTAGATGCATAGAATTCTCCCCGAGAATTTACCAAAGCCACTGTTGTACCTGTCGTCCCTTGATCAATTGCGAGGATATATTTTTCTGTCATATACATCACTCTGTCCTAAAGCTGAAAATTTGGGTGGATTCATATGGTATGGTGAACTTTGGGTATGTCAACATTTTTTGATCTCAAACGTGTAAACGGGAGGCTTCATGAACAAGCGATCTATAAAAATAAACGCTGGTAACTTTTCAGTTGATGCGACATTAAATCAATCAGATATGGCTGAGCAAATCTGGAACTCCCTACCTTTATCAGGTACAGCAAACATTTGGGGAGATGAATTATATTTTGGCATTCCCATCACCACTATTGAGCATTCAGAGGCTTCAGATTTAGTGTCATCGGGAGATATTGCATTTTGGCCCCCAGGCAATGCGTTTTGTATATTTTTCGGACGAACTCCCGCAAGTACGGATGATGAGCCAAGAGCTGCTAGTGCAGTTAATGTATTTGGCCATATCAACGGTGACGAGAAACTTTTCAGAGGAGTGAGTGCCGGTACTGAGATCAGTATTGTGGTTAAAGGATAACCGGATATCATAATGAGTTACACAAAGTTACTTCGGAAAGAAGCTGATCACCTTTGGGAAAAAGAATACATGCACCCCTTTGTTCAAGGAATAGGGGATGGAACTCTTGCTCTTGAGAAATTCCAATATTATATGAAGCAAGATTATTTATTTCTGATTGAATTTGCTAAAGTCATATCTCTTGCCATCGCAAAATCAAAACATCTCGATGATATGGGTTGGCTTGCCACACTGTTGAATGAAACCTTGAACACTGAAATGGCTCTCCATGTCAGTTTTTGCCAAGATTTAAATATCCAGAAAAAAGACCTTTTAGCTACAAAGATGTCACCGGCCACCCATGCATACACAAGGCATCTTTTGGAGATTGGATATTCAGGATCCACACCTGAAATAGCCGCTGCTATATTACCGTGTTCATGGGGTTACTCAGAGATCGGGAAACGTTTATTTAAACAAGGGTTACCACAAAATAATTTTCTATATTCAAGATGGATCGAAATGTACAACTCTGATGAATTTGAGGAACTGGCCCTATGGATTCGCAATTTTATCGATCGTGAAGCAAAAACTATGACGCCCGCTAACCAAGAGACCCTAAAAAATATTTTCTTCACCAGCACTCGATACGAATATAATTTTTGGAATTCTGCCTACATTTTAGAAACTTGGTGAAGGTCAATAAGCCAATC
>QGNN01000035.1 GCA_003228105.1 Chloroflexota bacterium | reverse complement strand
GGAGATTCGGAATGCTGGTTTGGATGTGCTGGGTGTACCAACCTTGCAAGAAATCATTTCTAAAAAAGGTATGGAGTATGTTGCGATTGGTGTAGGCACTAGTGGCAATGCTTATGTGCATAATCCTCTTGCTGATCTTTATGGTGGTGCGACCATTCATCCTGAATTCACAATACCGTCGAGTTTGCACAAGGAGCTGGAAGGGTTATTCGGTGGTTGGCCAGAGGAGCAATTACCCAACACTCCAAGATATAAAAAAGCAGTCGATATATTTATCGAGTATGTGCTGGGTAAAATTAATCCTGAGGTTGCACTGATTTGGTCTTCAGAACCAGATAAATCCCAACATGCATTTGGGGTTGGAAGTGATGCTGCCAAAGCAGCACTAAGGGAGGCTGACCTAGAGTTTGGCAGAATTATTGAGTATATCAACGCTTCAGCTCAACATCAGAATTCTGATTTAATGATTCTCTCGGATCATGGGTATTCAACTATTTCCGAAGTCATAGATATTGAAACACTTTTGGGGTTTTCTAATTTGGTAGGATCTGATGGTTGGCTTTTAGCACAAAACGGTGGGTGCGTGCTTTTTTATTTGAAAAATCAGAACGATGTTCATTTGGTTTCTGAGTTGGTTGAATGGCTTTCTAGCCAGCCATGGTGTGGAACCTTATGCTCTTCTAACCGTTTAGGGGAAGTAAAGGGTACTGTTTCTTTGTCTTCTATTATGAATGAAGGGAAAAGGTCTCCCGATATAATAATGTCTTTCAACTGGGACTCCTCTGACAACGGCAATGGATACCCAGGTCATGTGTTCTCAACCGGCGGTGCAAAAAACCTTGGACAGCACGGGTCCATGAGTTTACATGAGATGAACAATACTCTCATATGTGCTGGTCCTACATTTCTAGAAGGTGAAAAAATATTATCACCGTCAGGGAATATAGATATTTTACCGACTATCCTGACGATATTGGGACAAGATATACCTGATCATGTAGAAGGAAGAGTATTGGAAGAGAGTTTCAGGGAGACAAATTCGGAGGTGATATCAGTTGCTCACAAATACGATGCCTCACTGACAACAAACCAGGCTACCTATTTTCAGGAGATTACAGTATCTTTTGTGGGTGATAGTAAATATATTGATGAAGGTAATTCTTGGCTAGAAAAATGAGAAACATTTATGTCAATCAATAATCCAATCACATTAGAACAATTCCTCTGGGATTCAGATTCTACTGACAAGGACAATAATTTCAAAAACGATGTTGCGCTGTACACTCAAGAAGACCCGCTTCCTACAGTAAAACGGTTAAGTCGAAATCTTGATATACCAATGGGGTCTATTGTTAGATATATCCTTTGTAAATGGGCGATGTCAGGAAGTGAGTCTTTATTAGATTTAGGACCGGACATGGTGAAGAAGATTTCCGATATTTTTGATTCAGCTGAGTCAGTGGATACTGATGAGGAAAAGCTCAAAGCGTACGGATCGGTAAAGGAAATTATGAGCTGGATGAAAGTGCCTCTTGATGACCCTAATTATAGAAATTAAGGTGGAGGCACCTTCATGCTAAGACTAGCTGATGCCGAGTTCAGCTCGTAGCTCTGATATTGTTTGTCCTCGACTTCTTGATGTCCTTTTTTCTCTCATTCCTATAGGTAGGTTTTCGACCTCAGCAGGAACCTTAATAGCTATAAAAACTGGGCCATCTTGATTCATAATTTCATCTAGGCTGGTGGAAAGTTCCTCTAGGTCATCGAAATTATATGTGGCGGCGTAACCTGACCCGGCGGCAATTACTGAGTAGTCGATATTTTCGGAGTTAGGTACCGGTTGGCCTCCTGTGGTTGCGTAACATCCGTTGTCCAAAAGGAAATGAACAAAATTCGTAGGTTTTTTACCAGCTATTGAGGCCAAAACACCGAGGTTCATCAGCAATGCTCCTTCGGTATCAAAATGAACTACCTTTTCGTTTGGAAGGCCCAAAGCCAAACCAAATATCGCTGCAGTGGCCTGACCCATTGCTCCACCCAAAGAAATATCTCTATTTTGGTTGGTGGTTACATCAGCCCAATGTTTTCCAGACGTGCCTTGTACGGACACTATCGCATTGCCCCTGTGTGCTTGAAATGCCTCAAATACTTCTTTCGATTCAATCATTTTATACTCCTGATGATTTAAGACCCGATTATCTATTAAACCCGTGATATTCATCTCCAATTAGGACGACCACAGGTCTGTTAGTCTTGACAGCTTCGTTATAAGCATCAGTTATTCGATCTCCATCTTCGTCAGTCTCAACCAGATAATAAGTTAAGTGAAAGGCGTTAAGAAATGGTTCAGTGTAAACGGCAGCAGAGTCTGGTGTGTGTCCCTTTCGGGTCCACCCACGGTACCCAACAACCATCAAAAGAGGAAAACCAGTGTCCAATGCCATGCCTCTGATGGAATCTCCGGATTCCATCATGCCTGTATTTTGGATAAGAACTACGGGTACCTTACCCGCCACATTGAGTCCCAAGGCTACAGCCATTGATTCTCCTTCCCGGGATACAGGTACTACGTCCAACCAATCTTCTTTCTCCATCAATTCATATAGATAATTTGTTTCACTATCAGGGATCGTAATGATGTGTGTAACACCGATACTCTTGAACTCTGCTATGAGAGTCTCAGGTCGGAGTATCTGTAACTGTTGTTCCACCATGGCCTCTATACCTCCATTTCGTTTTATTTACCTTTTTTTATCGAGCGATAGTATAACTGTTATCGAGCGATAGTATAACTGACTAAAACTAACATGTCTTCTCAAAATGTATATTTATTTGAGTTATTATTTGTGCGTTTGAGTTATTATTTGTGCGGTTGTTTACGTGACTGGGTTAAGAGGTGTATATGGTTTACGATACTCATTCATATATTCGTGGGCCAGAGACTGCACCATCTACAAGACAGTTTAAATATACTTGACCCAACCATCCCCTTATTACATAATTTTAATTCATGAATTTAACCTAAATTACATGGAAACTCTTAAAAGGTTTGAGGGTTTTTCTTATATGTTTGACACGGGTCAGATCGGAGTATATGAAATCAACTGGATTCACAACCTTATTTGCACCATTTAAATGGCCCCACGCTGTTTTTTACGGATGGTGGTTAGTTCTCTTGACCCTTTTCCTTAATGGTGCGACAGGATCCCCAGCTTTTGGTGGAGCAGGTGTATGGAATGACGCCTTAGAACAGCATTTCGGATGGGGGAGGGCGGAGTTGGCGCTGGCTTTTTCGTTTGGACAACCTGTAAGTGGATTAGCTGGACCAGTGATTGGAATATTAGTTGACCGCTATGGCCCCAAGAAAATTGTGTTTTCTGGGGTCATGATTATTGGATTGGGATACATTATGTTCAGCCAAACCAATAGCTTGTGGATGTTTTACGTCTCATACCTTGTCATTATGCTAGGGGCCTCTGCCGGTGGTTGGCTGCCAATGATGACTGTTATCAACAACTGGTTTGATAAGAAGAGAACTATAGCCATGGGGTTTGGGGGGGTTGGGTTTTCAACGGGAATTTTTTTCCTTGTTCCATTACTGGCTTGGACGGTTGGACCTGAAGGGGTGGGTTGGGAGACGACGGCAAAGTCTTTGGGTATATTTTTCATTTTTATAGCTTATCCAACCAGCAGGCTCATAAGAAATTCGCCTGAGGAATTTGGAGAAGTTCCAGATGGTATCAAAAATAAGCAAGTTGAAGAAGTGGGTGTGTCTCAGCCATCCAGGACAAGTAAGAGTAACGATACCAATTACAGTATGCTGACAATTGCAAAGATGCCGGTGTTTTGGGTTTTGGCAATTTCTAATGGCATGTCCACTATGCTAATCGGGACTATGACAGTGCATTTAATTCTGGCTCTTAAAGACCAAGGTATACCGGTACAGACAGGTGCCTGGATATGGGGGTCCACGATGCTTTTCTCAGGAGTAGCCCAAATTCTCGGCGGTTATTTAGGAGACAAAGTAGCCAAAAACATAGCTCTTTGTGTTTTCGGAATAATACAAGCATTAGGTGTTATATATGCCACTTCAATCACAAGTGTAAATATGGCTCCCATTTTCGTTGTTGTGTATGGACTTGGGTTTGGAGCCAGGATTCCTTTAGGAACAGCAATCAGAGGAGAATATTTCGGAAGAAAAGCTTTTGGTAAAGTACTTGGCTTATCTATGTTTCCTATGATGTTGTTGATGGCATTAGGGCCGTACGTTGCTGGGTTAATGTATGACCATTATGGAAACTATGATAGAGCTTTTTATTTGTTGGCTTCGGTATCTATGGTTGGTAGTATAGGGTTCCTTTTTTGCAAAAAGCCAGATTTAACTAAAGTCTAGATGAATATATTCAGTTATGAGATTGGGTTCTAGCCCAACTGTCTCTCAAGGAAACTGTTCTGTTGAATACAAGGTTATTACTATTGTCTGAATCCTCTGAATCCAGGCAAAAATAACCTAGCCTTTCGAATTGTATTGGGTTTCCTGGTGTTGATTCTTTAAGGCTTGGCTCCACTTTCGCCGAGCGTATAATCTCGAGGGAATTTGGATTCAGAACCGTTTCCAAACTTTCGCCATCTGATATATCTGGTTCAGGGTCTAGGCAAAGTCTTTCATAAAGTCGTACCTCGGCGTCAATCGAATGGTTTGCGCTAACCCAGTGTATGGTTGATTTAACTTTTCTTCCATCTGGGGCATTTCCACCCCGTGTTTCTGGGTCATAAGTGCATCTTAGCTCTATAATCGAGCCCGTTATAGGATCTTTAATAATATCAATGCAGGTGATTAAATAACCGTACCTAAGTCTAACTTCTCTTCCGACAGTCAATCGAAAGAATTTTTTAGATGGGTTTTCCATAAAGTCATCTTGCTCGATGTACAGCTCTTTTGAGAACGGTAGTTTTCTTGTCCCGCTGTCACTATCTTGCGGGTTATTAGCGGCTTCAAGGTACTCGACCTGGTCCTCAGGGTAGTTTTCTATCACTAATTTGATAGGCCGTAACACTGCAAGGGCTCTATTTGCCTTTTTATTTAGGTCTTCTCTTAAGCAATGCTCTAAGAGTTCTATTTCCGCGATATGCCATCTTTTAGTTATACTGACCCTACGGCAAAACTCCCGTATAGAATCTGCTGTGTAGCCTAGTCGTCTCATACCAGAAATTGTGGGCATTCGTGGGTCATCCCAACCGCTTACTAATTCAGCTCCCACTAGCTTAGTCAAATTTCGTTTACTTAGGATGGTATGGCTCAGGAAAATCTTTCCAAACTCGATTTGCCTAGATTTGAATACCTTGAGCTCATCTATGAACCAATCGTATAAAGGTCTGTGATCTTCATACTCCATGGTACACAAGGAATGCGTAACCTTTTCAATTGAGTCTGATAGACCGTGCGCAAAATCGTACATAGGGTATATAGGCCACTCATCACCTGTTCTATGGTGGGGTGTATCTAAGATTCGGTACATTACCGGATCTCGCATATTTAGATTGGGGGAGGACATATCTATTTTTGCTCTTAAAACATGTGAACCAGGTCGATGAATCCCGTTACGCATCTCCTCTAAAAGCTTTATGTTCTCTTGACGGCTTCTGTTTCGGTACGGGCTATCGGACCCCGGCTTGGTGAGTGTTCCCCTATTTGCTCTAATTTCATCATGGGTTTGACTATCAACGTAAGCTTTTTTCTGGCTTATGAGAATCATTGCAAATTCATAAAGTTTTTGAAAATAATCCGAGGCAAAATATTCTCGATCGTCCCAATCAAAGCCTAACCACTGAATATCTTTTTTGATAGCTTCTACAAATTCAGTATTTTCTTTTGACGGGTTGGTGTCATCAAACCTGAGATTGCACTTTGCTGAATCATTTTCTTTTCCTATTCCAAAATTAAGGCATATGGATGCGGCGTGCCCTATGTGTAGGTAGCCGTTTGGCTCAGGAGGAAATCGGGTCGTGATAAATCGGTGTTTGCCTGAGACCAAATCTTCTTTGACAATATCTCTAATGAAATCTTGGTTTGTATTCACATCCACTATTTTTGATGTCCTGTGTCCCTAATTTTCTAACTGATTAGTAGCATGTATATTATGCGTATTGGATGATTTGGCTTAAAGTAGTTTTAAGTCGATCCGTGTGATGTTGCGGCAGATATGGTTCTTCAAGACATTCTACATTCGCCATCAAATGTTCAATTGAGGCTGTGCCTGTCAATACCGTGGAAACGGTTGTTGGTTCGGCAGCGAATTTGTAACCGGCCTCTATAACGGATTTCACATTCCCTTCTACCAACCACCCGAGCGGATCATTGGTAGGAAGAGAGTCAGTATCTATCAGCCCAGAAGATTTCCATTTAGCGATTAATTGCTCTAAAAGAGTAGGATCAGGCAATTTCACTCTGACCGCAGCCATGTTAATTACTCCTATATTGTGATTCCGGGCCAAAGGTAATATTTTTGCAGCTGCCGATTGGTTCAATATTCCATATTTTAGCATCACAACATCCCATAAATCTGGGTGTTTCGATAAGCCTAATTCGATACCTTTTTGGGCAGGATCCTCAGAAAAACGGCTACTAAAACCAATACTTCTAATTTTTCCCTCAGATTTCAATCTTGCCATCGTTGGGTAAAGAGATTCAACGATTAGATCGTATTCGTGAGGCATAATCCCGTGGAAAAGCATTATATCTATATAATCTGTTTGAAGTCTTTTTAGGCTCTTTTCTATTGATTTGATTAGTTTGGTGGGGTCGTCGACAGTGTTGTTCATCTCATCTCTGGCTGGCCATTTAGTACATAGTAGGAACGAATCCCGAGGTATGCCTGACAAACATTCGCCCAATATAGATTCTGAATCTCCATAGTGGGTAGCGGTGTCGAAAATATTGATGCCGATGTCGAGGGCTGCTTTGACCAGTCTTTTTTGATCATACATGGAATACCCGATTGATTGACCGAGTTGTCTTGCACCACCTGTACCGAGGCTTAATAATGAAACCTCCATTCCAGTTTTCCCAAGAATTCTTTTTATCAAGCTTTTGAACCTCCTTATAGTTGAATCTCAGTATTGAAAAATGTTTTTCTATACCATCTCAATTCTTCAATACTTTCCCGGATATCCTCTAAAGCAAGATGGGCCCCTTCTTTTTCTGGTAGGTCCGCTTTTGGATACCACCTCCTTCCCAGTTCTTTTATTGTAGATACGTCAATCATCCTGTAATGTAAAAATTTATCAAGTTGTGGCATTTCTCTTCTTATAAACCTCCGATCTTTGCCAATAGAATTGCCGCATATCGGGGACTGACCAACTGAAACCCATTTCTCTAAAAAAGTGAGAGTTTGATTTTCTGCTGCAGATATCGTCACGGTTGATTCAGTGACACGTTTAAGCAGACCGGATTTATGATGTTGCTCTTCTGACCAATCATTGATGTTTTGCATCTCAGATATACTGCGATTTATAGCTAAAGATGGGCCTTCCGCTAGCTCTTCGAGATTCCCGTTAGTCACTATAGATGCTATCTCTATAATTAAGTGGTCGTCTTCGAGACCTGTCATCTCAAGATCTATCCAGACTAAGTTATTGTCCTTGTCCAAGTTTGATATCATTAATGCACCTTCAGCGTACAAATTGTTTTCTGTAATTTATAGTTTCTACGGTATAATTTTATACTCATGTTTGATAATGCCAACAATCATTTGAATGTTTTCGCTTACTGGGTCGATCAGGGTAAACTGGCGGCCGGAGAATACCCCGGTAACCAGCTGTCATTCCGACCGATCACCACTATAGCAACTATTGTAAATTCTGTTTCCGGTATGTTTAAAGCCAAGTTTAGGGATAAGAACACCCCATCATACAAAATTGGGAATCTTATGGATTGTGGTATATCTTGCTTCATAGATTTGACAGAGCCTGGTGAAAGGCCAGACTATCGTAAGTACCTCCATTCGGAGCGACGTCGTCGATCACTTAAATCTGAATATTTCCGATTTCCTATAACTGATCGAGGGATACCCGATATTAGTTATATGAAAGACATTTTAGATCTAATTGATTCTCAAATAGAATCCAATAGACCTGTCTATATACACTGTTTTAGAGGGCTAGGTAGGACGGGCACAGTTGTTGGATGTTACTTGGTTAGACACGGGTTAACTGGTGAAGAAGCTTTAGATGAAATAACGAATTTGCGATCAGGTGTCGCAGGTTCTTTTCGGGCATCACCAGAAACTCAAATACAACGGGACTTTATAATGGATTGGCAGGGGTAGTTAAGTTTTAGACAAACCTTGAACAACATTGGAGTTTGGTAATTTGAGTAGTTCTTGAGGATTCACTTGTATTTTACCTGATCTACTTCCTCCCCCTATTATGACGTAATCAATTGCCATAACATCACTGTCTATGAAAACTGGCAGTGTGTCGGGTAGGCCAATAGGAGTCACACCACCAATCATCATACCGGTTAGGTGGATGGTCTCTTCCGCATTAGCAAAAGAGAGTCTGGAAACCCCCATTAACTCCTTAACTTTTTTATTTACATCAAGTTTGGCGGTGGCTAAAACAATACAGGCACAATATTTTTTTTCACCTCTCTTAGAGGCTACCAGAATAGTGTTTCCTGATTTTCCCATAGGGTAGTCATACTTCCGGCAGAAATTTTCAGTGTCCGCGAAATCTGGATCTACAACAATCCAGGTGTAGGTTATACCTAACATCTCCAGAGTCTGTTTTATTTCCGGTTCAATGTTGTCTGCATTTGCCATATAGGTATGTCCTAGCTATCAGAGGGAGATATTAAGTTACTTCTAAAGTAGGGTTTCGCAGAGGTCCTGCGTACTGAGTTTGGTCCAGTTCGACGAAGTCTTTTTGATAAACTTGGATTCTGTAAGATTCAAAATCAGGTATATACAACCTGAAGTCATTGTCAATCCTTACCGACCGCGGTCTTCTCAGATATTTTTCAGACTCAAGCTTTCCCATTTCTCTTAACCGGTTTGGGACAGCATTGGTCAACATATAATTGCGGGCCACCTTCGATAAGGTAGCATCACCATAAAAACTCCATATATATTGGCCTTCTGAATTGTACATAAGAACCCTGTTGTTACCCCAGTCTGCTACATAAAAGTCCCCGTGGTTGTCTACAGTAATCCCAGTTGGTCTAATGAATTGTCCATTGCCGCTTCCAAATTCACCCACAACGTTTTTGAGCTCACCATCTGTCGAAAAAATTTGCACCCTATGATTACCCCAATCAGAAACATATATATCCCCATTTTCATCGCAATCCACACCCCATGGGAGATTCAATTGACCTGGTTCCGAGCCGTATGACCCAAAAGAATCTATGTATTCACCTTCTTTTGTGTATCTCTGGATCCGACTATTTTTTGAATCACATATTACAAAATGGCCGTTATTATCCAATGCAAACCCTGACGGTCCATCGAATTCGCCTTTACCTTGACCATGACTGCCAAATTTGCTGATAAACTCACCGTCTGGGTTAAATTTAGTTATGCGATGATTGGCTTCATCACTGATGAATATGTTTCCTGAATCGTCAGTGATTATGTTGACAGGCCATCTAAGTTGCCCGTCTTCAGATCCGAAATCACCAAATCCTTTTAGCTCGTCGGTCAATTCTTCCATATCGTCTCGATACCATATACGTATGGTGGCGACGCCTTCTGATCTAAGCAACACGTACAAGACATTGTCCTCGCCAAAAGCAATGTCTGTAGGAAAATTGGTTACTCGTCTCATTCCTAAAGTTGTCGAATACGGATAACCAGCTCTTAATAGGCCATGTGGTCGAGTCATTGTAGGTCTCCTAATTTATTAGATATAAAAAGGTTTTATCTGCTCGAATTCCCCTTTTACAATTGGCTTCGCATCGAGTCCTAGCCACTGCTCCAGTACGGTGCCATATATTCCACGGAAATCTATAGTGTGCTTTAAATCTTCTCCGTGCTCCCAGTCTTTAGGGTTAAGGGAGGGATATTCTGAATAAAGCCCTCCTTTCACACTGTTACCTATTAGAAAGGCTCCCCCACCTGATCCATGATCTGTACCACTGCCGTTGTCTCGCATTCGCCTACCAAATTCTGTGAAGACCAGTATGGCAACATCGTCGGCCGCGCCATGTTCTTTAAGATCATCCATAAAATCAGAAATGGCCCCACTTAGATCACTCAATAATTTGGGATGTGCAGGCATTTCATTGGCGTGAGTATCGTATCCACCATGGTTGGTATAAAAAACTCTGGTACCTAAATTGGCAAAATGTACCCGAGCTACGTCTCTCAAACTTTTCGCTATAGAGTTGTCAGCATATTCCACAGAGGATTTGTACTGAGTGGCCACATTTGCCAGTAAGTCGGCCCCTTTTAAAACATCTAATCCGGTTTTTCCAATATATTCAGCTACTGGCCCACTTCCGATAGCTTGACCGTAAATGTCTTTGAAGGCTTGCAGGGATCTTTCCTTTAAGCGCTCTTGTTCTATTTTATTCATCACCCCATAGCCTTCTAAATCTCCAACCGAGGTTACTGGTACCCCTGAGACAGACATAGCCCTGGGTAAACCTTGTCCTATATTAACTCCAGTTAGAACATTTTCACTTTTGGGATCTAGGTCTTTTATGGCTAATCCTAACCATCCTTCACTACCAACTCTGTCAGGTTCGCACGTATGCCATATATCCATTCCACGAAAATGAGATCTGTTTGAGTTTGGATATCCGATTCCTTGAACTATAGCCACCTTTCCTTCATCAAATAGTCTTTTCAAAGGTCTGGCATTATTGTTGATGGCTAATGTGTCGTTAATTGGTAGTACATCATTCTGACTGATTACAATTTTTTTTCGAGCATCATAATAATGTTCATTGTTATAAGGGACTACGGTATTCATAAAATCATTGCCGCCAGTCAGTTGGATTACGACAAGCGTCTTTTCTTTAGTGTCAGTGCTCAATTGGGTTACCTCTCTTTATGCTCTATGCAAACTGGTAATCGACGGTAGACGCCGTCATCTGGATGAGATTATGAACTCCAGCGAAATCTTCTAGTTCTTTAAGTTCTCGAGCAAAGTCTGTTAGGGATTGGTAGGTTTCATCCCGTACGTTTACCGCCCCGAGTAGATCTAGACATCTGTCTACTAACTCAGACGGATTGTCATCTAAGCTTCCAGCTCGGCCCACCATTTCGGAGACTCCCGGTTTCCCAGGATCGGCAAACTGTTTTTCAACAAATCCAATCCGCTCACTTAGCGTGCCTGAGTCGATCCATTCGGATCCAGTATGCCAGCCTTCTACGGTGGGTGGATTCATGAGTCTTTGGCCCATAATAGCAAGTGGTCCCTCAAATGCAGATGCATTGAGGGTGGTGACTGCAAACTCGTGAATTCCTGGAGTCGGAGTGTTGAATTCACCTGTTTGCTTAATTACCCCGACTATAAGTTCCGTGGGACTTTTTACTTTGGACAAGATCAAAGAGTTTTTGAAAAAATCTGAATTAAACAAAGTCTTCAATATGTGCCTCATGTCTCCTTTGGATTCCATGTATGCTTTGGTTAGTTCTTCAATGGCCTGGGGGTTTTTAGGTTCTATTGTTTCCCATGAAGGTACTTGAACCTCATCTTCCACAAAAAAATTGTACAGATGTCGTGATAGGAATTTCGCTGCGGCATTTTGTTCCACAATGATATCTATTATGTCTTCCCCGTCAAAATTACCGACATGTCCAAGAAATACTTTCTCATCATAATCATGATCTTCAGGAATGAATTCGAAATCAGCATGGTGATGTCCATATGGGTAAAGGGATAATGGCTGTCTGAAAGTCCACCCTGTAAATGCTCTAGAAGCATTTTTTATGTCATCTTCGGTGTAGTTACCAACTCCCATGGAGAATAGTTCTAAAAGTTCTCTACCATAATTTTCATTTATTTCATCTTTGTGATTTTCGTGATTGTCGAGCCAAAAAAGCATGGCTGGATCTTGAGACAACTGGAGTAGGATATTTTTAAAATTTGTCAATCCTGTACTCCGAAACATCTCTATCTCTCTATATAAGGACGGACCATGCTCACTTTTCCCCCATGCAACAGGGAATAGATGGTGCAAAAATAGGCACATTTTCTCTTCTAGGGGTCTTTCGGTGTTGGCCATTCTATAAAGCCATTTCCCCACATGAACAGCTACCGGTTCACCTGTGTAGTATCGCTCCACATAAGACGTATCAATTGGTTCAAACCTTTCTGGCGTCACCAAGTCATCTACAATTTCCTCATAAGATTTGTCGGATGTAAGGTCGTCTAAATCTTGAGGGGTGGCTCCAAATCCTGCTCGCCTCATCAAGTGTGCTTCAAGTTTTCTTTCTGATTTCATAGCATTTTCCTAGTTAATTTTTGCCATTTTAACGAAACTTTTGCCCATTATAGCGAAAGTGGAGATACTTTCTAATTCTAGAATGCAAAGCGTACGGTTTAGGTCTGTTTGATTATCGATCCACGCGGTACAATTATTTGGTTATTTGTAGCAATGAGGGATTCAATGATCGATACCAACTTTGATGTTATAAAGATTCTTTCGGCTGGAGCTAAGGCTTTAGGTGCCGGTGCTGAAGAAGAAAGCAGATGGGAAATTCCAACTGATCATTCTGATCCCATAGACCTTGCGGTTGGCATGCCTGTACCTGAGGGGATACCCATGGCATCTTTGGCAAATCATTTTTCCAAGGTTTTATCTTCCGGTAGATTTGTGGAGATGGAGTATGAGTATGGCAGAGGGAAGATTGATTTAAGAGAATTATTAAATGATCCAAGCTATGGTCTTACCTCTTTGTCTCAAACTCCAGACAATTTCATACTTTTTAATGGTGGATCTGGTTGCATGGAAAGTTTTTGCGCTACCTTTTTAAATCCTGGAGATATTGTTTTGGTAGAGGGTCCAAGTTTCTCTGGCACCGTTGAAACCATTCTCAAATATCAAGGAAAAATCATAGAGGTAGCTATGACCCCGGAGGGCATGTCTTATCAGGCAATTGAGGATTTAGTAGCAAAATGCCGGCGAAGTGGGGATGTAATCAAAGGAATATACACCATAGATGATTTTCATAATCCTACGGGTGTGACTATGTCTGAAAATAATCGTCGTATGATCGGTCAATTGGCATTAGAAAATGGAATTATGATTTTAGAGGATTCTACGTACAGTGGGTTGTTTTTTGAAAATACACCTCCACTTGATATGTATTCTATGAACGGTGGGGAAGGGGTATTACGTATGGGAACTTTCAGTAAAACTATTGCGACAGGCCTTAGATTAGGGTGGCTGCAAGGCTCCTCTGAGGCTATTGATGCCATCGGAAAAACTAGGTCTGATATGGGAAATGCTCCTTTCATACAAACGGTAGTAAGCAGGTTTATAGCATCATCTGAATATTCTATCCACGTAAAAAAAATGAGAAGTTTATACCAATCCCAATGCAAAGCTCTCACTAATTCCCTGACCCAGCATTGTTCAAACTACTTGGAATTTATTGAACCTAGAGGAGGGTTTTTTCTGTGGCCGAAATGTATAGGTGTTGATTCGGCTGCACTAACAAAATCTGCTGCTGAGGAAGGTGTAATATTCCCTGACGGTTCTTTGTTTTACCAAGACCCGTCTCTTCACGAGAATCACATAAGGCTTGCTTTTAGTGGTAACTCTCCAGAAAGACTGGACGAAGTTGGACTACGTTTGAGGAAAGCTTTCGAAAAATTATTGGATTGAGCTACTTCTTTGGTTACAACTATAGGTAACTGACTATCGCTGATTCACCGACTAGGGTGACCTTCCCATTATTATCCGTTAAAATCCGTTCGCTAATCACTTAATAAGGAGTTCTATTCATGGCATCTAATGGAAAGGTGGCGCTGATTACAGGCGCAGGCACAGGTATTGGTAAAAGTTCAGTGTTGCAGTTGTTGGGGGACGGCTACTCAGTTGTTTTGGCTGGTCGTCGAATAGAACCCTTAAAAGACACTATTGCTGAAGCTGGCGTAGATGATTCAAGGGCTATCGCTGTTTCTACTGATGTGGGCAGTCCGGATTCCGTGGCTGATCTTTTTGAAAAAACCGAAGCTACTTTTGGCAGATTGGATGTTCTTTTCAATAATGCTGGTATTGGATCTCCAAGAATGAATATGGAAGATCTTCCAGTAGAAGACTGGCAACGGGTTGTAGACACTAACCTCACAGGCAGTTTTGTTTGCGCTCAGCACGCTATAAGAATAATGAAAAATCAAACACCCCAGGGAGGAAGAATCATTAATAATGGTTCAGTTTCTGCTCATACCCCCAGGCCTGATGCCGTTGCTTACACTACAACGAAGCATGCTATTACGGGTCTTACAAAACAGATATCTTTAGACGGTAGAAAATACAATATTGCGTGTAGCCAAGTTGATGTTGGTAATGCAGCTACACCTATGACAGCTAGAATGCAGGGTGGGGTATTGCAAGCAAACGGTGAAACAATGGCTGAACCGACTTTTAATGTTGATCATGTAGGTGAAACTGTACTGTACATCTCAAACCTACCTCTAGACGCTAATATCCAGTTCGTTACGATAATGGCGACTCAGATGCCTTACGTCGGGAGAGGTTAGAAAACTAACTTATTAACGGCCTTTTTGTGTCTCAGGCTTGAATTTTTGCCAGGTCGTCCACAGGGATGTGACAGTTTATTACATGGGGTTCATTGGTAGATATTTTCTGTACTGGTGGCGCTTCAGTGTCACAGACGGACCCTAATTTACGAGGGCATCGACTAGCAAAAAAGCAACCAGTAAATTCCTCACGCATAGTTGGGACGGCGCCTTCCAATCTGAGCGGGTTAGGTTTCGCAGATGGATCTGGGATAGGAGCCGCCGATAACAAAGCTTCAGTGTAGGGGTGGGATGGACTGCTTAGCACAGCCTCTGAAGGTCCGTATTCTGCTATATGACCTGCATAGACCACCATTATGTCGTCTGAGACGTACCTCACAACCCCAAGGTCGTGAGTTATGAAGAGATATGAATTGCCTAATTCCTGCTGCCGATCTTCAAGAAGGCCTAAGACTTGAGCCTGTACTGAAACGTCTAATGCTGACACAGCTTCATCAGCTACTACTATTTCAGGATTCGTAGCAAAAGCCCCAGCTATAGCAACTCTCTGTTGTTCTCCTCCACTAAGTTCTGATGGGAGTCTTTCCAAATAACTTAGGTCTAACCCTACCTCTTCCATTAAAGCTGCAGCTCTTTCTTCACTTCCCTGTTTAGTCAATTTTGAAAAACGCATAAGTGATCGGATTAGAGTCTTTTTTATTTTGAGTTTAGGGTTTAGTGAGGCAGTCGGGTTTTGGAAAACCATTTGTATGGCTGATTTGTTTTCGTTCGAGCGGTTTTCCACCGTTTTATCTAATTCATTGCCATGCAACTGGAGCGATCCATCTTTAGCCTTTACCAGGCCCACCACAGCCCGGGCTAGGGTGGATTTTCCAGAGCCGCTTTCCCCTACTATTCCTAAGGTTTTGCCTTGCGGTATTTCAAAATCTATCTTGTTAAGGGCCCTGACAGGCAAATCCATTTCAGGTCCAAAAGCCATATATTTCTTTTGGCGCTTTCCATATTCGTGTGTTATTCCAGTCCCAGTTAACACGATTGGGCTGACAACATCTTTACGGCTTATCCTTTCCTCAGCTGCTCCCCATGTGTCTGGTTCAACTTTGTCACTATGAAAACATCTCACTTGAGAGTCTTGACCGATAAATTCCAGAGCCGGAGCAGATGTCGTGCATTCTGAATCTGCAAGTGGACAACGTTCCGCAAACAAACAAGAACTGACGTCGGATTCCTGCGATGAATAAACAAATCCTGGGATTCTTTTTAACCTCGAGGAAACTTCTCCAGCTCCTGGGGGTTTAGGAACACACGAAAGAAGACCAGAGGTATATGGATGCTTAGGAGAGGCAAATAAATCATTTACATTGGACTGTTCAACCGTTTGACCGGCGTACATTACTGCGACTCGATCGGCTACTCGGGCCATAACCCCGAGATTGTGGGTAACGTAAAGTATGCCTGCGTTTACACGCTTTTTTAGGCTTGCCACGAGGTCTAGTATGGTTGCTTCAGTTGTCACGTCTAGCCCTGTTGTGGGCTCGTCCATTATTAACAAGTCAGGGTCACAGGCTAGAGCCATGGCAATCATCACTCGCTGTTGCATTCCTCCGCTTAATTCGTGGGGATATCTGTTTCCCACTTGGTCTGCATCCGCTAATCCCACACTTTCAAATAACTCCACCACTTTTTTGTCTATATCTGTTTGGTCTAGGTTTAAATGTTCCGAGATTACTTCTTGGACCTGGGGACCGATCTTCATAGAAGGATTTAACGATGTGGTCGGATCTTGATATACCATGGCAATTCGATTGCCTCTCAGCTCCCTTAAATCTTTTTTGGACAAGGTTGATATGTCCCGTCCCTCGAATGATATTGAGCCCCCTATTTCCGCCGTCGTTGGCAAATATCCCATTACAGCGAATGCTGCAGTTGATTTACCGCATCCTGACTCCCCTACAATCCCTAGTACCTCGCCTCTCGAAACCTCAAAAGAGGCCTCTCTTACAGCGATAACCGTACCTCTTGGTGTAAAGAATGTTACTGATAGTTTTTCTACTTTAAGCAATGGTTCTTTATTCATTACTTCTGACCTCGATCCTCAGGGATCTGAAGAGATTGTCTGATACCGTCGGCGAATAAATTAACCCCTATGACAAGCGTGCCCATCGCGAAGGCGGGAGCCAAAGAGGCCCAAGGTGCTAGAGATAAATGAGTTCGGCTTTCATTGACCATAAGCCCCCAATCTGGTGTTGGTGGCTGCACTCCAAGTCCTAGGAATCCTAGAGATGCGGTCAACAATAAAGCGAAACTGAGCCTCAGGGTTGCTTCGACTCCAATTACAGGAGCTATGTTTGGCAAAATTTCCCTAAGCACGATGTGATATAACGGTTCGCCTCTGAGACGTGCATTTTCAACGAATTCTAGTGGTTTTATTGTGAGAGCAGCACTTCTAATAACACGGCTGTTATTAGGGGTAAATGCTATTCCTATCACAGCTATTATCAGCCACGATTCGTCTAGTGATGTTCTTTGCAGGCCGATCGTTATTAACAATAAAGCTAACAGTAAGGAAGGGAAGGACAATAGAAAATCCATAGCTCTCATAGCTATTTGGTCAAACCATCCTCCTAGATATCCGCTCGTGATCCCAATCATAGTTCCAAGGAAAATTCCCAAAGTTGTACCTGTTACAGAAATAAAAACTATAGATCTGGCGCCGGCTATGACCCTACTTAAAACGTCTCGACCATTATGATCAGTACCAAAAAGGTGATTTAGGGATGGAGATTCAAATCGATGGTCCAAATCGTAATCTGTCGGAACATAAGGCGTTAGCCATGGGCCAAAAATAACTGCGATGGAATAAACGGCTAAAATCGCCAACCCTATTCGGCCGCTGTTTGTACGAAGTGGTATTTTCAGAAGGCCAGTGATTTTTGCAAGAGTAACTACCAATATTTGAACGGTCGTTGCCTTTCCCCTCACAGTACTAGCATTCATTTTATTGTCCTACTCTAACTCTGGGATTCAAGAGGCCGTAAAGTAGGTCTGCCGCGAGGTTCGCGAATGCATAAATAGCAGCTATGACAAGCGCTGTAGATTGAAGCAATCGCATATCGCGAGTATCGATGGCCATAATCAGCAGGCTTCCAATACCTGGGTATGCAAAAACGAATTCAACAACAATGATTCCCCCAAACATCCATCCGACGTTGTTTGCTATTACTGTAATAGTGGGGATCATGGCATTCGGTAAAACGTGCTTAAACACAACCCGTCTCATACTGAGGCCTTTTAATATGGCTGTTCTGACGTAATTGCTTTCCATAACCTCTATCACGTTGGCTCGAGCCATGCGCAATATATATGCAAATAAAGCCCCAGTGATAGTAAGGGTTGGAAGCACTAATATTTTGGGGGAACCCAAAATACTTTCTCCCGGAAGCAAAATACTGGAGGAGGGAAACCAACCAAGTTTGGTGGCAAAAACCATCATTAAAATGACACCAATAATAAATTCCGGAATCGAAATTGCAAGGAGACTCCCTATGCTGAGTATTCTGTCGAGTTTTGTGTCTGGTCTAGTACCTGCCAAGACTCCTGCAAACAATGAGGTTGGTACCGCTATAAGGAATGCCACCACTGCGAGTAGAGCAGAGTTCGGAAGTCTACTTTTAACCATGCTGTTAATCGTAGCGCCGCCTCGAGCCGCCATTCCCAAATCGCCTCGTACAGCGTTTTTGATCCACACGGCATATCTTTCTACCGGGTGCCGGTCAAGTCCCATGTTATGGCGTAGGTTTTTCAGATTGCTCTCTGTGGCTTGTTGGCCTAAAAGGAGAGAAGCGGCGTCTCCGGGTAGAAATTCAGTAGCGGTAAAGATAGCAACAGAAACGAAGAAGAGAGTAACTAAGATGAAAGCTAGCCTTATGATGAGGAATCTTAAGATATTATGAAACTCCTTGGACTGAGATCAAATGGGACGGGTCACGTCTGTAGGTGATCTAGGATTGTTTAATACCTAGATCACTTACAGGCGCATTCAGCGTGTTACGTTTTGGATAGCGATGTACCTATTCGGAACTCCACCAGTCTTCCATAAGGACCCAGCCATTAGGATGAGCTTGCACTCCCTGGACGTGGGTTCGATGGGCCGTTAGAACGGGTACGTAAAGCAGGTAGGCACTAGGAACCTCTTCTATGAGGATTTCCTGTACTTCTTTCCAGTAACCTTTTCTTGTGTCAAAATCAATTTCAGTCGAGGATAGTTCCATTAGCTCATCCATTCGCGGACTACTGAAATACGACTCGTTCCAACTTCCACCGCTCTTTAGGGCTACGCTAACCGCCTGGGCTGCTGGACGCCCGTTCCATGCGGAAGTAACAGCGGGTGTTCCTCCTGGCATCATCCAGATTGATTCCCAGAACGTGGATTCTTCATGCTTTGTAACTTCTATCTCAATTGGTAGATCCGTGGCTTCGACAGACTGTTCCACTGCGAGGGCCATCTCTAACATTTGGCTAAAGTCTGATGCATCAAGCTCAAAGCTTAATGGGTTGGAGTCGTTGTATCCAGCAGCTTCAAGATAGCTGCGGGAGAGTTCGATGTCTTGATTGATGATAGGTTGTCCAGCCCAGTACATTGGATCTGAGATACCGATTGGATGGTCGTTAGCATTGGCACCGAATCCATACGTTACTGCTTTCCTTACAAAGTCTCGATCAATAGCGTACTGGAGACCTTTTCTTGCGTTTTTATCCGCGAATATACTAGCGGGAATTACTGTGATGTTACCATCTTCATCTTTAACCTCCCTTTCACCTCGAGTATCCATTACCAAGTTTCTAATAGTGGAAGAATCGGTTCCGGTGACTGTGATTGAATCTCGCTCATTGAGACCTTCTACTTGCGCCAAAGAGAAAGTGTTGATTACATCGACGGCGCCAGATTTTATAGCCTCTAATCTCGTTGCTTCTTCAGGCATGTAGTACATGATAATCCGGTCATAGAAAGGTTTCCCTTCAACCCAATAACTATCGTACTTATTCATCACGGTTCTTTCTGCTGGGTTGTGATCACTAAGTGTATAGGGACCTGATCCAAAGTCAGTGCTCGCCTCCTGGAGTGTCTTCTGGGTTATACCATTAGGAACGATACGTGCATGATAGTCAGCTACATCTCTAGGTAGATTAACGTTGGAGCCCAAAAGCGTGAATATCACTGTAGAAGCATCAGGAGCTGTTATATTACTGATGTAGTCTATTTCTCCTAATAGAGGAGAGGCGGTTGTTTCATCCGCAATCCTGTCAAAGGTCCACTTTACATCGGCTGATGTTAAATCAGACCCGTCGTGGAAGGTGACTCCTTGTCTAAGATTGAAAGTGTAAACAGATAGGTCGTCGTTACCTGACCATGTTTCGGCTAGTCTGTTTACTATGGAACCGTCGTACCAAGGCTCTGTGAGGCTGTCATATGCATGGTTACTGTACATGCCACTACCAGTTGACAGTCCCATAATAGCTGGGTCCATAGCACCAAAGTCAACAGTTCCGAACTTTAAGGTACCACCATATTTCTGGCCGGCTTCCCCTGTTATAACGGGCATTGGAGTAGCCACCACTATTACTTGTTTCTCAACTTCAACTTCTTTGATGACCTCTTT
>QGNN01000034.1 GCA_003228105.1 Chloroflexota bacterium | reverse complement strand
CTTCTTTGATGACCTCTTTAATTACTTCTACCTGTACCTCTTTTATGACTTCCACCTCTTTGACAATAGTCTCAGCTGCGCAGGCGGTCATAAGTATGGAAAAAGCTGCGATTGATAAGATCATGAACGAGCTAATCGATTTATTTTTTGAAACATTTTTCAACATATATTTCTCCTTTGATTGTTGGAAAATTTTGGATTTCTTCTATCTGCAAAGATATTCATACCATATATCCAGACCCAAAAGGGAACGTATTAGACCACGAATAATAAGGTTGAGGCACCGGATTGTTGATTATTTAGTTCAAGACCTATGAACTTGGTGCTGCACCATTGCGGTGTTAAAAGTTTAAGCTGCACAAGGACTAACCTTGAATGCTTAATAGTGAGGCATCGACCCCCACAAATATGCGGTTGTTTGAAGTTATCTCCCTACTTCGAGTTTGTGGATGATCCTTCCGAAGCGGGGTCAAATATATCCAAATACGAGCCATTGGTCAAGTTTTAAAAACCTAAATCAAGATAAATCGTGAACCAATCAGACTCTAAACATCGGATTGCTTCCCCTTATAGTTGCTGCACCTCCTCCAATTGCTATCGGTGATCCATCAGCCCTCCAACAAGCGGCACCATGGATAGATCCGGTGTCGTCGAACAAAACTCCATTCATACCACCTGCAACCCTTTCCACTCTTTCAATAACATGCCCCTTTTTGGTTAATGGTTCAATTACATCTGGGGAAATGTCTGGTTCCAGTTCAAGGTTTTGACCCTGTGTCCAAACTCTTGGGGCTTCTACGGCTTCTTGAAGCGACATACCATGATCTATAACGTTTATTATCCCTTGTAGCACCGCTGGGAATATTCGTCTTGCCCCCGGCGTTCCTAAGGACATGAAAGGTTTACCCGACTTAAATACAGTGATTGGTGCCATGCTGCTCAGGACCCGTTTTCCCGGTGCTATAGAATTAGCCGTTCCAGGGTGAGGATCGAAGTTGTACATAGTATTGTTTAACAAAACCCCTGTTCCGGGCACTGTAACACGTGAACCGAAGGCGTCATTAAGGGTCTGGGTCATGGATACCACACTGCCGGTTTCATCTGCTACTGTAATGTGAGTAGTGTTTTTTGATTCTGTGGCGAAAGCAGCTGGGTTATCGTGTTCAAAATCAGATGATCTAGACAAATCTATTTTTTGCCTACAGTGCTGGCTATAGTCTTTTGATATAAGACCTTCTACTGGTACTTTGACAAAGTCAGGATCTCCCATGTACTTGAACCTATCAGCGAAAACCAATTTGAGGGTTTCTGCGATTAGGTGTATGTATTCCACACTACCGAATTGCATTTCCTTTACATTGAAACCCTCTATTATGTTTAGGGCTTGAATTATATGGGTGGCTCCAGAACTTACCGGGCCCACACCGACAATTTCATACCCGCGGTAAGTGCCTCGGACGGGTTCTCTGTATTCAATTTTGTATTGATCTAGGTCATCTAAGGAGAGGATTCCTTTGTGGGACTTCATATCTCGGTCAATTGAATTGCCTAATTTACCTTCGATAAGGGTAGAAACACCATTTTTAGCAATGTCTTCCAGGGTTTTAGCATAATCAGGGTTAGTAAGAAGGTCTCCTGATTTTAGAGCAACTCCCTTTCTTAAAAAAGTTGTTCTACTGCTAGGGTACGAAGTTAATATATCCTTGTTGTTTTCTACTATTCCAGAAAGATAGTCGCTTACTTTAAATCCTTCCTTTGAGAACCTAATTGCTGGGCTTATAACTTTTTCAATACCCAGAAGTCCGTATTTCTCTTCGATATGGGACCAAGCTTGAAGGGCTGCAGGGACTCCCACGGATAGATAGCCATACCTGTTTTGATGGTTTTTGGTTTCCATATAATCGGGCCATCTATCAGAAATGGGGGTGAACATATCTTCAGTAGCTTGTATTGGAGCAGTGCAGTAATTGTCGATAGTAATGGAAGATTTGTCTCTCGAGTTGTAATAATTGATAAATCCTGCGCCAGTTATACCCACCATCATTGGTTCAACGACAGAAAGCGCAAACATGGTGGCTATTGCTGCATCCACTGCATTTCCACCCGTTGTGAGCATTTCGATGCCGGCGAGAGATGCCAACGGATGGTTTGACGCAACAACTCCTTTGGAACCGATCACCTCTTGTTTGTAGGTAGTTGCCATTTGGGTTCTATATTTTCCCGTCAATAACTACATCTATGAGTGCAGGTTTACCAGATGACAAAGCCCTTTCCACTGCCCCGGAAATTTCATTAGGATCTGTCACCCGTTCGCTGTGTAGGCCCATACCTTCGGCTATCGTACATAGGTTGAACGGGGTAACGAAATCAGAATGAAGAAGATTGTCTCCAGCAGGTTCTGGTTCGTGAAGTATTTCTTTTTGATATATATTGAAATTAACCTTGAGGACCCTATACATCCCGTTGTTGCAGATAACAAACACGCATGGGATGTTGTCGTTGGCGGCTGTCCACAATCCTTGCACGGTCATCATCGCACTGCCATCTCCGATAATCCCTAAAACGGGTCTGTCAGGGAAGGCGCATTTAGTACCCATGGTAGCTCCTATCCCACCTCCGATAGACTGTCCTCTAACACCTCTTATATCATTCCTCTCGTTGGCAGGGAAATAGTGCCGCATAGCCGCTCTGTTACTTATCGAATCATCGACTACGATTGAATTTTTCGGGATCGATTTTGCTAATTCAAACATCATCCTTGCCGGCGAAATAGGTGTATTGTCCCACTTGTCCCTAACAGAGTCTTCATAAGCATTCCTTTGGGAAGACGCATCAGAAATGACCTGAGTTTTTCTTGTCTCAACCAGATTTGGGTCCACGGCCTCGGAAACTTGAGATATCAGTTCGGCAAGGGCAGTTTTGCAGTTAGAAATTATCCCTACATCTGTTGGTTCTGACCTGCCGACCCGTCCTGGGATTGGATCTATATGTATCAATATTTGAGATCCATCTAAAATCACATCGCCCCAGTAGAAGAGCTCATCAAAAGTGTCCATTCCTACAGCAAGTATTACATCGAATTCTCTTAACGATTCGCGTGACTCTTGTGATCTCAGTGAATGTATTCCTTGGTATTGGGGGTGGGTAGTAGGGAAAGACACCTCTGCACCACGCGATTGAAATACCGCCATACCCAATAGGTCCGCGATCGCTACGGCTTCATTTAGTGCCTTATCGTCAGAAACCCTATCTCCTACCATAAGGGCAGGGTTTTTTGCTTGGGTCAGTAAGTTTGAAGCCTCTCTAATCCCAGCAGGACTTGGGCTAACCTCATCATGCACCTTAGAGGAAGGAACGATATTCATATCTGCAATTCCTTCCAATGCATTTGCAGTAAAGCCTACATACACCGGACCTTTAGGGTGACTGTTTGCTTCATTAAAAGCCCGTCTCAGCACACTGGGGATTTGGTCCGGTAGATCCAGTTCAACAGCCCATTTGGTGACAGGCCGAACAAGTTCTGCCAAATCGGTTTTTGTTTCATTTATTTTTCTAGAGTCATAGTTAGCCGAAGTCACTACCATGGGAGTCCCGCTGTTAAGCGCATCGAGCATTAGTGCAATGCCGTTTGCAAGCCCACTGTCCACATGCAGGCTAACAAAGGACGTTTTCCCTGTAGACCGAGCAAAGGATTCACCCATTCCCATAGCAACACTTTCCTGTAGTGCCATGATGTAGTTGAATTCAGGGTACTCTCCCAACATATCTATCAAGGGACCCTCACTGGTCCCCGGATTACCGAAGATATACTCAACGCCTTCTGCCTTTAGCATTTCCAGCACTGCTTGTTTTCCAGACATCGTTTGTGACATTTTGGCCCCTTAGAATTTCTTTTTCTTGAGGGCAACATAGTACAGATTGAAATAAATAACGGCAATTAGCAGAAGTCATGCTAATATGCTGTTATTTATACTTTTAAGTCATGTGTTTTCACAGGAATGGTTAATATGTCAGAAATTGCAGCGGGCCAGGCAGTAATTGAATTACTTAGGGCTGAAGGTGTCGAATATGTTTTTGGGGTCACTGGTTTGACGACTAATAGCATGGTGACAGAAATGTATGGCCGTGAAGATATTAAATTTATCGATACCAGGCATGAAGAAGGCGCCATTTTGATGGCCTACGGATATTCCAAATCAACAGGTAAACCTTCTGTTTGTATGACCACTTCAGGCCCAGGAACAATAAATTTGGCTGGCGGTATGTCTCTTGCATTGAAGGGAAGAGCCCCTGTTATTGCGATTGCTGGTGATACAGCGATGGAATACATCGGTAGGGATGGGTCGCAGGCCTTTGATTTAGTAAATGTATTTAAACCGTTGACCAAAATGGCTGTCCAAGCAAATAAAACTGAAAGAGTGCCAGACCTCATTCGGGAAGCTTTTAGGGTTGCGATGTGGGGTAAGCAAGGGCCAGTACTTCTTGATATTCCGAGAGACTTATTGGACCAGGAAACTCTGTCTGATGAAATGCTAAGTCCCGATCAGTATAGGACCGTAAACGCTAGAACTTCCGGTGATTTGCAGGCGGTGAGCCAAGCCGCGAATCTGTTGCTTTCAGCTGAGAGACCACTACTACTCGCTGGTGGGGGGGTAGTGGACGCAGAGGCTTCTGCTGAAGCTGTACAATTGGCCGAAATTTTGGATATGGCCATGGTGCCTTCGTACGGTCATCATGATGCGATTCCTAACAGCCATTCTCATTACATTGGCCCTCCTGGTGGTCGTGGTTCAGGCGAAGCTCATGAAGCAATGGATAAGGCTGATGTGATATTGGCATTGGGGACCAAAATAAATCAGGCTTCCAGCTCATGGGATTATAGTGTTATAAACGAAGACACAAAAATTATTCAAATAGATATTGACCCCATTGAAATAGGTAGGAATTACCCTGTTTCAGTAGGTATTGTTGGAGATGCTCAAAGGGTTGCTCAACAACTGATTGAGGAAGTACTCAAAATGTCTGTGGATGGTAAAACCAATAATATCTGGAAGTCAGAATTCCAATCGATAGCTAAGAAGAGAATTGAACGTCTGGGAGCTGAAAAGTCTCTAAATGCTGATCCCATGATGCCACAGCAAGTCTACCCAGAGTTGACCAAGGCATTACCGAAAGGTTCTATGGTAACAATTGATGCTGGTGTTGCGCCTGGGCTCTCGTACGACAGGATTTTGTTTGAAGAGCCCAGGACCATGTTTAATTACGCTGGGCAAGGTGCCCTTGGTATGGGATTTAGCGTGGGATTAGGAACTAAACTTGGCAGACCTGATAGGACGGCAGTGAGCTTACATGGTGACGGAGGGTTCCTTTATACCTGCGGGGAGCTGAATACAGCCGTAAGGCACAATATTCCATCGATTAGCATTGTTTTGAACAATAATTGTATGGGGGCAGAAAAATCTCAACAAAAAGCTTTGCACAACGAAAAATATGTAGGTGTTGACCTTGAGAACCCAAGGTTTGATAAGCTAGCAGAGGTTTTTGGAGCAAAAGGTTACTATGTGGAACACCCATCAGAGATAGCGGATGTGGTGAGTGAAGCAGTAAGAAATAATGTGCCGTCGGTTATCGAGATTCCTGTTCAGGAATATTTCCCCCCATCAGCGGCCACCCCACGTTAATACATAATTGCCTAGGAGGATACTTTGCCGAGGCCAACTAAAATTGAAAAGCTGGAAACCTTCCTTTGGGATAGATGGTTACTTTTAAAGATACATTGTGAAGACGGTACCGTTGGAATTGGAGAGGGAGGTGTCCATGGTTGGCAAAGACCTACCAAAACCATGATTGAGACCATGGAGGCGTACCTCATAGGTCAAGACCCCCACAAGATCGAACATCATTATCAGTGGTTGTATCGTTCATCACACTTCATGGGGTCAGTGGTACAGGGAGCCTTGTCTGCAATTGACATAGCCCTGTGGGACATCAAAGGTAAAAGGCTGGAGGTTCCAATTTATGACCTCATAGGGGGCAAAACAAGGGATAAAGTCCGTTGTTATATGCATGTTGGATCCGGCGATGGCGGTAGTGCTGAAGACTTAGCGAATGATGCTTTAGGTGCTGTAAAAAAAGGTTATACAGCTGTCAGGTTTTCTCCCTTTTCCTCAGAATATCATTTACACAAATCTTATAGCGAATGGGCCGATGAAGCTGTCACTAGGGTGGGCGCAGTAAGGGAAATGGTTGGTCCAGACGTTGACGTTTGTATAGAGATACACCGACAAATGAATCCTACAGAAAGTATTTCCTTGGGAAGGAGATTGGAACAATTCAACCCCTTTTTTTATGAAGATCCAATGCTTCCAGACAGTCCAAAAATTATGGGTGCAATAGCCGATAAATGTAATATTCCTATTGCAACTGGAGAAAGATTCACTACGATTTTCGAATACCAGCAACTTTTGGAATCGAATGCAGTTTCATATGTTCGTCCTGATCTTTGTTTGTGTGGAGGCCTCAGTGGATCCAAAAAAGTGGCTGCAATGGCTGAAGCAAACCATGTAAAGGTTATTCCTCATAACCCCTTGTCACCCGTAAGCACGGCTGCTTGTGTCCAGCTAGATGCATGCATTCCGAACTTCGCTTTGCAAGAATACACGGGTGAAGATAAGCCCCCAAAGAGTGACTTGTTTGTTGAATCACTCGAGATGATCGACGGTTATTTAACCGTACCAGAGGGACCAGGTTTGGGAATCCAGATAAATGAACACGCCTTATCAATGCCTGAAAACCCCAAAGTCCTAGATACTCCTATTGGATATGACGGTTCGGTGCAAGATAGGTAAATCGGTCGGAACTAACGTTCGTTAAAGTACACTATATCATCGGCAAAAGGCTTAGCGCTGTCTTTAATTAGATCGATTTGACCTCATCCCATAACATGAAAATTACGTTTGGTTTATCGGCATCTCGGTTTGCCATTTATTTCCTCTCAAAAAAAAACTATTTTGTAGTAGAAAATTAGACCTCTTTGATGTGGACGGTTGATTCAGTATCGGATGATTCATACATTGCCAACGCCACTTGAAGGACTTGGGATGAAAAATCTATATCCATATCAGGTGATTCTTTTTTTATAATTGAATCTATGAAGGCTTTTGCAGCTCCCTTAAACCCTTCTATCCAATCAGACGGTACATTGTATGAAGTTGTTTCATTACCCTTAACCAAAACAACAGGAGGCATATCTAGTAATTCACCAGTACATCTTGTTACCCATATTGTGCCCTTCGGGCCTATAATTTCAAAGAATTCATCTGCGTTGTAATATTTCCCCCTAATGGTCATCTCGCTAGCAGAAGAGTAGTCGATCGTTATCAAACAGTCTCTATCTTTTACTTTCATGACAGCTGCGCTAGGAGTATCTGCAAGAAAATCTTTTGTTCTTGTGACCATACTGGTCACTTTCTCTACACTTCCCACCCATGATATTGCGGTGGCGTATTTGTGCCAGCCATCGTCAAAAAGCATGCCACCCGGGTTTTTTGAAGGATCCCTTCGCCAGACGTAGGCGTCTTTTTCAGGCCTAATCATTGTTTCCGATCCCAACCCCCTAATAGTCCTGATCCTAACGAGAGAAGGTGTTCCAATAGCGTCATCTTGAATAAGTTCCTTAGCCTTTAGAATAGGAGGATAATAGAGAAAATTTTCGGTTATCCTGAAAATGCTGTCATTTTTTTGTACAGCTTCTCGAATTTGTCTTACTTCTTCCATGGATGTTGCTATCGGCTTCTGACACGAGATATGTTTTCCAGAGGCGAGCCCTGAAATAATTTGTGAGGCATGCAGGTGGGTAGGAGATAGAAGTTCAACCGCATCTACAGAATCATCTTCCAAAAGGCTATCGTAATTTGTGTAGATCTGCGGATCTATTTGCCATTCTTTGGCTTTTGAGATCGCTCGGGTTTCATTGAGGTCGCAGAGAGCCACTATCTCGCAGCCTGGGTGTTCTAAATAGCCTGGAACATTAAGTTGGGAAATTGTTCCGCATCCCACTATCGCCAATCTGACTTTTGACATCACACTCACCTAACAATCTGTTGAATTGATTTTTTACTGTTGTTTCATAAAGGAACATTTAGTGCCCAGCACACTTAAAGTTTTCCGGGCATACCTCCATCGACATTTATTATTTCCCCTGTAATAAATCTAGAATCACTAGATACTAAGAACAACACTGTATTAGCCACATCATCGGGATACCCAGGCCCATCCAGTATTTGAATGAAGTCGAATGCTTCTTTAAGAGAATGGTTTCCTCCTCCCACATCAGTTAAAGGAGTGATGATTTGACCTGGTCGTACCCCATTCACTCTAATATTGTGCTGGCCTCCCATACCGGCAGCGTATCGGGTAAAAGCATCAACGCCTGCTTTGGCAGCGTAATAAGATGACGAAGGACCTCGCCCTACGAGATCGTACATGTTTTTACTGAAACCTCTTTGGGCGGCGAGAGACGACATATTTACTATGCGTCCCTGGCCCGATTTGATTAAATGGGGCCAAACAGCACGGCATACATAAAAGGTTCCATTTAAATTTACAGCAATCACTCTTTCCCAACCTTCGTCTGTTTCGTTTGGGAAATTTCCTTTATCTCCACCACCTGCATTGTTAAATAAAACACTTATTTTCCCGTAGGTTGAAACAATATTTTTGATTACTTCATCAATTTGATTTCGATCAGCAACGTCACATTGAAAAAATTTCGCTTCTCCACCTGATGCGTTTATAGCAGATTCCACTTCCTTTCCCTCTTTTTCTCTTCTGGCTAGTAATGCGACCTTCGCTCCTTCTTTAGCGAATAAATGGGCTGTGGCTTCTCCTATTCCACTATTACCACCTGTCACGATTGCTACATCGCCTTCTAGTTTATTTCCCATGGATAGCTCCTTTTTCACAACATTTATTTAAGAACAACTGATACATATAAATCGTCCACTCGCGTTCCTTTTATTGCCAAAAGTCCGCCCAAAATACAATCAGTGTGCTCTCCTAGCAATGAGCGCTTATCGAATCAAGGATCTTTGGTTGTTAGATGGACTCCTCCATGCCCTTCCCTTCTTGTAGGCTCCTTATCTGGAACAGAATTCTGTTTAACTGAAGGATGGTTTGGTATTAGTTCTGGTAAATGATCGTCGAGAAAATGCGTGGTTACATTACCGGACAGAAAGTCAGGGTGGGACATGAGCTTCAAATGGAATTCGATATTAGTTTCAACTCCAGATATCTCAAATTCTTTTAATGCCTTTTTTGATTGAATCACTGCGTCGAGAAAACTATTGGAATTGGTGTGGCATATGAGTTTTGCAATAAGAGAATCAAATGCCATGCTAGTCTCGTACCCAGAGTATGCGAACCCATCAGTCCTAATTCCTGGTCCCCCGGGGGGGCAATATGTAGTTATTTTTCCGGTTGAAGGTTTTATTTGCCCCGAATCAGAAATAGTTTCGCAGTTGATTCTATTTTGTATTGCGTATCCTCGGACAATGGTTGGTTTGTCCGCATCAAGTCCTATTTCAGTTAAGCTAGCTCCGGCGGCTAATTTAATTTGAGACTGGACAATATCTACCCCAGTTACTTCCTCTGTTACTGTATGTTCGACCTGCAATCTGGCGTTTCCTTCTATGAATACAAACGAGTCATATTCAGATTGGGTACTTTGGAATGCTAAAAATTCAAAAGTGCCTAGATTGGAATAGTCAACACTTTCGGCAAGATTCATTGCGGATTGGATAATTTTGCCGCGCAGACTTTCAGTAATAAAAGGAGCTGGAGCAACTTCCACTAGTTTCTGGTATTTTCGCTGGATACTGCATTCTCTTTCCCAGAGGTGCGTCACATTGCCGAAATTGTCTCCTATTATTTGAACCTCAATGTGTTTGGCGTTTTCTATGAGCTGCTCGGCATATAAATCGCCATTACCGAAGCTCCTTTTCGCTTCAGACTGGCAACGTTTAAACAGTCTTTCTATTTCTGATGAATTGCTTATCGATCTTGTCCCTCTTCCCCCTCCTCCTGCTACTGCCTTGAGCATCATCCGGCTATCTTTGGGAAGCGTGTTGAAAAACGCTCTGGCTGATTCAACAGTAACAGGCCCTTCTACTCCTGCTGGTATTGGAAGGCCGGCGTTTTTCGCTGCCAACCTCGCTTGTCCTTTATCTCCGAACAGTTCCAGCAATTCGATATTTGGTCCGATAAATACGATCCCCTCTTTTTGGCATCTTTTAGCAAACTCAGCATTTTCGGCTAAAAATCCGTACCCAGGATGTATGGAGTCTGCACCAGATTCTCGGGCAATTTTTATTATGTCGTCAATATCTAAATAGCTGGGTACTCCATTGCCATCCAATTGGAAAGCTTCATCTGTATTTCGAACATGAAGCGATGATTTATCGTCATTCGAGTATATAGAAACAGTATTAATGTTTAGGTGTGAGGCAGCTCTCGCAATCCGGATTGCGATTTCCCCTCGATTGGCTATAAGCAATTTATTAAATAGCATAATGGCATCCTACCTTTGGGTAATAGAGGCCATTTTACTTCAGTCCACCTTTTTTTTGTTTTCCATACAACCTAAAAAGATATTTTTAGATTTGACAGCCTTTAAATAGGTAAATTGATTCTCTGGTATTATTCGCCGAAATCGATATCTATTCACTGAAATCTGTAAGGGGACGGAATATGATTACCCATTTCGATAGTCTTTATGCTGGCCATGTAGATTTGTCCGATGTTGGATATGCCGGTAAACCTGTAAATGACCGTACTTTCGGCAATGATTACCTTATCTCAGTCTTTGATAAGGCTACAGAGATAGCTCAAACCATGGATCGGTGTGGCTACGATACATTCTGGATGGCCGAGCATCATTTTCAACCTGAAGGTTATGAGTGTTTACCCAACGTTCTCATGATGGCTCTGCATTTAGCGCATCTGACTAAAAATGTGAGATTGGGATGTGGCTTCAATATTGCCCCTATGTGGCATCCTTTGAGACTTGCAGAAGATTATGCTACCGCCGATGTTTTAACTGGAGGGAGGGTTGTATTTGGTGTAGGAAGGGGATACCACACTCGAGAGGTGGAAACCTTTGGGTCACCTCTCCTAGACCAGTCAGCTAATAGAGAATTATTTGAAGAGCAGGTGGATATAATATTCAAAGCCTTTAATAAGGAGTCTTTTTCGCATAAAGGTTCCAATTACACCATCCCTCCGGAGGTTCCTTACAGAGGCTATGATCTGAAGGAAATTACTCTAGTTCCGCGACCGGTGAACCGGCCAGTTGAATGCTGGCAACCGATTCAAAGCGCAACTCCACGGGGATTAGATTTCATGGCCAAACATGGGATAAAAGGGATCATAGGTGGGGGTAGCTCTGAAGGTGGAGCCATGGATAAGGCTGTACAAGGGCTTAGAGAGGCATATTCCAGGACAGGGGTGGAGATTGAACCAGGTGAAAACTTGGCAATTGGGTTTCATTTTCATATAGCCGAAACTCAAGAACAAGCTATGAAAGAAGTAGGCCAATTCTACGAAGAAAATTTAAAAATGTTTGGACCTCTTAGATTGGTAAAAGCTCTAAGCGACGAGCAAATCAAGGCTATGGGTAATCCTGAAACAGCTCTAAAGGCCGGATTGCCTAGTATTGAAAATGCTGTAGCTGCCGGTGGAGTTCTTGCGGGTCCTGCGGAATTAATTATCGAGCAGTTAAAAGCCTTGGAACAGAAATATCCTGGGCTCAACAGAGTCAGTGTGAGCCACCCAGTTGGCACTCCGAAGTCAATGATAACTGAGCAGCTCGAACGATTCTCAGAGGAAGTTATGCCGGCTTTCAAAGGATCAGTTCCAGAATTGGTTCCAGAGGACTAGTAATTTTAAATTTAGAACTAACTTGACTGTTCTAATCTGACCTCTATATTACCTGCTCTTTCTTCTTGAAGGAGCAGGCTGATTCTGGAGTCCTTGTTCTCCCATCCTCTGTTTATAGTAGAAGTCAGCTCATTGTAAGCGTGACTCGCCGCTTCCATTGGAACGTCATACTCTCGACCAAGTTCCAGTGCTAAAGACACATCTTTTCTTGCCAGTTTGAGGGCAAAATTAGGAGGGTCAAATTTACCTTGAAGATATGTGTCCGGCAACGTGACATTGAGTAAATTACCTCTTCCCACACTTCCGTTTTTTATGCATTCGAATAAGTTTTCCGTATCTACTCCGGCCTTTACCCCAAGGGTTAGGCACTCAGATATGATCATCTGCATTCCATACCCAATGGTGTTGTGCATCAATTTACATATACTGCCAGAACCGATAGAACCCGTATAACTCACTTTATCTCCGAAAGAATCTAGGATCGACCTTATTTGATTGAAAATGCTTTCGCTTCCCCCAACCATGATTGCCAATTTACCTGTTTGAGCTCCTTTCACACCGCCACTTACCGAAGCATCCAATACAGAAGCGCCTTGTTTTTCGAATTCTTTGGATAATTCTCTAATCAGAGTGGGAGAGCTTGTACTGAGATCAATCCATATTGATCCGCTCGATACTCCCTCTATTAACCCGTCGATACCTGTTGATACTGATTTAACCTCAGTTGGACCGGGGAGTGAAGTGAAGATTACATCAACTGACTCTGCCAAATCTTTAGGGGGTATCGGCCCATTCTGCCCCTAATTCCAGAAGATTTGTCGCAGCAGCTCTATTTATATCGTGAACTACCATGTCATATCCTGATTTGGCTATATTCATAGACATCCCACCTCCCATGTTTCCGAGCCCAATGAACCCAATTTTAATGTTTGCCATTTCGGTTTTCTCCCTTTGTCGATCTTTAGATAAGTGCTTGTGAAAAAAAGGCATACAATGTCGGCGTGAGTTTATCAGGTCCGAGTAAACAGGGATTGCTTATAAGCGTAGTTGGGGGTATTCAATGCAAGAGAAGCTGCAAATAGGCAATTTAGAGATCCTGTCACTGATGGATATGGTTCCACCTTCCCGTTCTCCAGAGGATTTTTCACAGATGTGAACATACCACTATGGGAGCCTTACAGGAGTGAAGTTTTAGATAAGGGTATGGTGCAGCTTTATTACGGATGTTTTGTTGTTAAGTCAAAAGGGAAAATAGTGCTGGTGGATACTGGGATAGGCCCAGGGCCTATCTCTACCCGAGGGGATAAAAAGGGGGATCTGCTAAATGATCTCGGAAGGCAGGGTATCGAACCAGAAGAAATTGATATCGTGGTACATAGCCATCTACATATTGATCATGTTGGTTGGAATTTGGATCTTTTTTTAGATCCACCCCGTCCGTATTTTCCGAATGCGAGATATTTGGTTCCATCTATAGAATGGGATTATTTCACCAGGCCTGAGAATCTAATTAATGCTCCATGGGTAAGTGAAAGTGTCATGCCGTTGGAGACGTTGTCTTTGATGGATCTATTCGGTGGTGGATTTAATGTCACCGATGAAATAACTTCACTATTAACCCCTGGGCATATGTCATTTTTATTGAATTCTGGTGGACAGAAAGCAGCTATTGTTGGGGATGCGATTCACAGCAAAGTCCCAATAAGCGAGCCATCGTGGTGTGCGGGGGTAGACATCGATAAGACAGCGAGTGAAAGAAGCAGACGTGATCTCATAGAACGGTCAGTTTCACAAGGCATTATCTTAGCGGCAGGGCATTTCAACCCCGATGAACATTTCGGAAGAGTCCATCGACACGATGAGGCTATGTCTTGGGAAACTGTATAGACAATACATCGGGAGGTATGGAATGAATAGGCTTGAAGGTAAAGTGGCCCTTATTTCAGGGACAGCGAAGGGTCAAGGGGCCGAAAAAGTTGCCCTTTTTGCCGCTGAGGGTGCCCAAGTCATATTTGGAGATATATTAGATGATTTGGGTTTAGAAGTTGAAAAAAAATCACGTCCGCTGGTCAAAATGCCAAATATATACATTTGGATGTAACCAATGCTCAGGATTGGGAAAAAGCTATAATGTTAGCGGAATCTGAGTACGGTACATTAGATATTCTAGTTAATAACGCAGGCATAGCACTGCCGCAAGATTATCTTGACGTTTCTTCCGAGGATTGGGATAGAACAATGGAGATTAACTCCAAAGGTGTGTTTTTAGGGATCAAATATGCTGTGCCAGCAATGCAAAGAGCCGGAGGCGGATCTATCGTGAATACCTCCTCAATAGCAGGCATTGTAGGTCGGCCGCTATCTTCACCTGCATATGCGGCATCTAAGGGAGCTGTTAGAGTCCTAACTAAATCTACAGCTGGGCGATTCGCGTCTGAAAACATAAGATGCAATTCTGTCCATCCGGGACCGATCAACACTGACATGATTAGATCTGTCACGCATTCTGTCGATCCAGAGTCAAGAGTGGGTTCTATACCACTAGGCCGTATCGGGCAATCAATTGATGTTGCTTATGGAGTTTTATACCTTGCTTCTGATGAATCCTCATTTGTTACTGGCATAGAGCTGGTCATAGATGGCGGAGTAACAGGTATAAGGGAATAAGAAATATTTAAAAACTTTCCAAAAGGAGAACCATGTCTTTTGCGGATGTAAATGGAGTCTCAATGTACTACGAAGTACATGGGGAAGGGTCTCCCGTTGTCTTTGCTCATGGTTCTGGAGGAAATCACATATCTTGGTGGCAGCAAATCCCCTATTTTTCCAAATACTATAAATGTGTCATTTTTGATCATAGGACCTTTGGTAGAACACCGGATGAGCCTGTACCCAAAGGGAGAACCGCTTTTGCAGATGATTTAGAAGGCTTACTGAATCATCTTGATATAGAGAGAACGGCTATCGTGGCCCATTCTATGGGAGGTCGGACCGCGTCAGTATTCTCAATGAGAAACCCGGAACGTGTATCAGCATTAGTTCTTTCAGGTACTAATGGGGGATCGGATAATGAAGAGTCCCGGGAAGTACGGAGAAAACACAAAGCATTTCCTCCTTTCTTACCGGAAGGGGCAATAAAGGCCCTGTCCCCTAAATTTTCAGAAAGATTTCCAGAGAAATCTTTGTTGTATAGGCAAATCATGAGAATGAACCCACGACATAGTCCCGATTTTCTTGCCCCCAGACCTAATCATAATGGTTCCACAGACGGAAGGTTCAGGGACTTAGGAATACCAATGCTTTTTATGGTGGGCAAAGAAGACCAATTGGTCCACCCTAAAACTATAGAAATAGCTTCCTCGCTGATTCCCCACTCGGAATTCATAATGGTAGATCGAGCTGGGCATTCTGTTTATTATGAGCGACCTGAGTTCTTTAATGATTTAGTTCATAAATTCTTGAAGATCAACTTAGCTTCATAAACAAATTTAAAAGGAAATGAAAATGGAATTTGGATTTTATTTGCCAACTCATGGGCCACTCGCTAAGAGAGATCCAATACTGAAAATCGCCTCTCACGCTGAAGATATAGGGTTCGACTCAATGGTCGCAGGCGATCACGTGATAGCTCCAATAAACCCGGAATCCCAGTACCCATACTCCGTCGGATCAGAGGTGCCATGGGATAGTTCTGGAGAGCATTTAGAAATGATCACAGAGCTGGCATTCCTGGCTGGGGTTACAAGGAATGCGAAACTTGTAACGAGCGTGATGATTGTTCCCCATAGGAACCCCGTCTTAACGGCTAAAATGTTATCTACCATAGATGTGCTTTCCGGAGGGAGATTAGTAGTAGGTGTGGGGGTGGGCTGGCTTGAAGAGGAATTTGAATCCTTGGATACTCCTCCATTTAATCGACGTGGCAAGGTGACTGACGAGTATATAAGTATTTTCAAGGAATTATGGAGTGAGGAGGAACCTTCCTATGACGGAGAATTCTATTCTTTCAAACCGCTTCAATTCTCTCCCAAGCCAATACAAAAACCAGGCCCCCCGATTTGGATTGGAGGCCAAAGCAGAGCAGCTATTCGAAGAGTAGTTAAAATGGCGGATGCATGGCATCCTGTAGGTGCTAATCCCGCTTCTCCACTGGAGCCTTCAGAAATGACCGTTGAAATAGATTATATGGATTCATATTGTGAAAAAATTGGACGAAACCGATCAGAGATATCCATTGTTTTAAAGGCACCGGTATATGACAAAGAAAGTTCTTTCGGTGGTAACAGACGGCGCTTTTCTGGGAATCCAGAACAAATAGTGGCAGATATAAAAGAATATGAGAATCTAGGGGTGAGTCATATTGTTTTGGACACCCGATCCACTGATTTGAATAAGTCACTGGAGAAAATGGATTGGTTATCTGAAGAGGTAATGTCCTCTTTCAGATAAATGGTTTTTCTTCTTTGTTGAAGTTCGACGGAGGCCTCGATCAATTTGGAAGACAAAAGGGATTCATAAAAATACGAAATATATTTATATGCTCGGGGTATCCATTGTTCTCGTTGTTCTGATGTTGGTGGTTGGGTGGATTAGGATGAAGTTAATTGATATCGTTTCGTAATATCGGTATTTCTCAACGGGTCAGTATGATGATTCTATTAGAACTTGAGCTGTCGGAACCGAGGATCCTCGGAAGTGCCTGACAATTCAATATCCGTAATTATTTCTTTCACTGCTTTCATCTCGATATCGGCTTTGTTAGGGAAATAATATTGGGTTACCCAGATTCCGCCCAGGGTAGCAACAATTTCTAGGTTATCGTCAATGACCATATTGGGATGATCCTCTGTGGGCAAACTGGAGGTATTGGCCCAATAATTGTGAACAGGTTTTTCAAAATACCCTTTTACGAAATTAGATAATCTATGTTTTTCTATATCCTTTGTCCGTATACCGTTGCCGGACCAAATATAAATGCTGTGACCTCTATGGGTTAGATATTGAAATAATTCCCCTAGGTGGGGCCTGAGGGATTCATCGACCCCCAATATCGTATAATCAGTGTCAAAAAATATGTTCAATGGGTAGTTCTATGCGTGGACCCCACCAGGGTTTAAAATTTCCCTAGCGATAACCATTTTTTGAACTTCAGTTGGGCCTTCTCCAATTCTACGGATTCGTGCCTCTCTATACCATCGTTCTAAGGGAAGCCATTCCGTTACACCCATTCCTCCGTGAATTTGTATCGCTCGGTCAACTACATTACCTAAAGTTTCGGCAGAATGTATCTTAGCTACAGAAGCTGCCTGTCTGAAGTCTTCCCCGTTATCGAATTGCCAAGCGGCTTCCCAAACAAGCCATCTACAAGCTCTTATTTCTATTTCACTATCAACTAGCATCCATTGAATTGCTTGACGGGATGCCAATGGGGCTCCGAAAGTTTCCCTCGTTTTGGAATATTCCACTGCCATTTTATGGGCGGCAACGGCTACTCCTAAGTTAGATGCTGAATAAGGTATTCGCGCTCTGGCCAATAATTTATTTGCAAGCAGATCCCACCCTCCGTCCACTTCACCTAATACGTTTTCGCTTGGGACCCGCAAATCATCAAAAAACAGTTGACCTGGGTAATATGCCCTCATTACAGGCACTGGTTCCACTGTGAGGCCCGGCCAATCATTCTCCACTATGAAAGCTGTTATTCCTCTTCTGCTTTTTGAGTCCGTCCGTGCGAAAACGATTCCCCAATCTCCCCATGGAGATCCACTTATGAATATCTTGCTTCCATTTATGATCCAGTCGTCGCCATCTCTTTTGGCATGGGTTTGTATGGCCCTAGCTGGGTCGGAGCCACCACTGGGTTCTGTGATCGCAAACCATCCTTTTAGTTTGTGCTCTACAGTAGGGAGGCCATATTTTTTTATCTGATATTCGTCTCCAGCCCATATAATTTCCGGAGGGGCATCACCCATTGTTCCGTAGGCAGGGCAATAGAGACCGGCAGCGTGCTGAACCATTTCCTCGGTAATGACCGCATTTGCAAATAGAGAAAGACCTGCGCCACCATGTCTTTCAGGAACGGCTAAACACCATAGGCCCATTTCCCTAGTTTTCTGAGAAAGCCTTGAAAAATCATTTTCAGGAATAGTTATAGAATCGTGAGGTATTTCTTGTTCCAAGGGTATTATTTCATTTTTGTTGAAATCCCTGACCAAGTTTCTTGTCAGTCGTAATTCCTCAGGTAGTTCATATCTTTCTGTCATATTGGTTTGATACCTTAGTTAATGTTATTTCCCTTGGAATATCGGTTTTCTTTTCTCTGCGAAAGCTTTCGGACCTTCTACGGCATCTTCTGTGGTTTTTAAAAGAGATTGCATCATTACTTCCATTCTAAGCCCTTGTTCTAGCTGCATGTACTGGCTTTTGACTGCTAATTCTTTGATAGCTCTGACTGCTAAGGGCCCGTTCTCACAGATTATTGATGCTCGTTTTTCAGCTTCACTCATTAGTTCTGAAGTGGAGACTACTTCGTTTATCAGGCCGTATTTGAGAGCCTCTTCCGCTGATAAACGCTCTCCGCTTAGCAATGCCCACATGGCTATAGGGTAGGGGAGTTGTCTTAATGTCCTTTGGGTACCCCCATTTCCAGGCAAAATACCTCTTTTTACTTCAGATAAGCCGAATGATGCATTTTCTGTTGCTAACCTTATGTCTGTGGCCATTAAAAGTGTCATTCCGCCTGCAAGACAGTACCCGTTGACAGCAGCTATGACAGGCTTCCATACTTCCAAACCTCTGTTAAGTATTTGCTCGTCCTGAGTTTGCCATAATTCCCATTTTTCCGGAGTTTTGGGGATAGTTTTTTTTAAATCTGCCCCTGCTGAGAACGCTTTATCTCCTGCACCCGTGATTATCGCGCACCAAATATTTGGATCGTCTCTAATTTCTATCCAGGCTTGAGATAATTCACTGTATGTCTTGGGGTCCATGGCATTCATAGCTTCTGGCCTGTTAATGGTTAAATAGGCAGTTTTATTTCGTTTTTCAAATATTAGAGCCACTGTTTCTTCCCTTTATTTGGGTGAGATTTAAATGATATGAGTGATTGTATCTAATTTAATGTCAAATACATCAGTTTCTTTCTTATCTAAGAGTAGACCCTGTCGATCGGTTCAAGTGGGGTGGTGCCCTTTTCAATAAGCGAATTGATAGTTGATATATCTCTTGCCAGTAGGTCCGAGAGTATAGGCAGAGTGTGCTCTGAGAACATTGGAGCCCTAATACCCAAATTTGTCGAGGATTTATCGAATTTAAAAGGCAGGCCTGGGCTGGTATACTCGCCCGCGTCGGGATGTTCAACAGTGTCCAGATAGTCTCGCTTAGAGACGTGATCGTCTGAGAGTATGTCAGAGGCTTTAGCCACTATTCCAGCTCGTACACCTCTGGTTTGCATTAAACGCATAGCTTCTTTGTTACTTTTTCTCTTAGTCCAATTAGTTATTTCTAATTCTATTTTTTCTCTATTCAATCTCCGCGAATTCACTTCAAATAAGTTTTTGTCATTTTTCAATTCAGTGGATTCAATTACTTCACATAATGCCTGCCATTCCTGATCTGACTCAATTGAGATCGCAACCCAGGAATCATTACCTTTACATTGGAATATTCCATGTGGATAGAAGACTGGATGATCGTTACCGATTCTTTTTGGTTCTTTTCCAGTGAATTGGTACTCTATGAAATACTCACCAATTACTGACATTGTTGCTTCTCTTAAGACAATCTCTAGATGCTGCCCTTCACCTGTTTTGTATCTACGGAAAAGGGCCGCCATTATTCCAGTGGCGACATGAAACCCAGAATTGTGATCGGCATAGAAGTTACCTGGTTTGTGAGGCCGGTCATTTTTGTATCCTGTTATCGATGAAAGGCCTCCCAAGGCATCTGTACCTGGCCCGAATGAAATGTAATTGCTCCATGGCCCTTCCAGTCCTAAAGCTGGCATAGACACCATTATTACGTCAGGCTTCACGGCTCTAAGATCTTCATAGGTGAGACCTAAATTCCCCATGACTCTTGGGCTGTAGTTTTGGATCACTACGTCACTGATACTTACCATTTCTTTGAACAATTCCTTACCTGTAGCGTGTGTCAAATCTATGGCTATACTTTTCTTGGCTCTGTTTACTTCATTGAATGTGCCCACTTTGTTATACGCCCTGCCTTCCTCCTCGTCACCGTGCATTGCAATATTTCCAATAGCCCTGCCCCAAGGCAGTTCCACTTTGAGTATTTCAGCGCCCAGGTGACCCAGTATTCGGGTTGCTACGGGGCCAGCAATAACATTAGTAAGGTCAGCAATCCTGATATTGGATAATGGAGTTGATTTTGGCATTTACACAACACCTTTGGTTTTCAAATCAGTTATTTTGGAGACAGAAATATTTAGATCCTTTTCATATACATCGTGATTATTTTGTCCAAGTATTGGGGCAGGTAAAGCTTCCCATCCAGCTGTTTTTAGTCGAAATGGCGAAGTTGGGTAGGACATTTTTCCTACTACTTCATGCTCTATTGGGGTGAAAAATTTTCTATGCTGGTTTTGAGGATCTGACATGGTTTCCTCAATTGACTGAACCATAGTAAAAGGTACCCTCACTTCTTGAGCAAGAGTCTGTACCTCCTCGCGAGTGTGATCTCGCAACCATTCGGTTATAAGATCATCAATCTCATCGGCGTGTTCTCTCATTCTGCTCATAACCTCATCATCTGCTAATCGCTCGTTTCCTGTCAGGAAGCCTATTCCTTCTGGATTACTGGGGGAATAATGGACATGTACCCACCCATCCTTGCAAGGTAATAGAGTAGAGGGGTAGGCCCCTGTTGGTTCTCGAGTAATGAGTCTGGTGCCAGCTCTAGTCGGGTCAGAGCCAGTTTTACGATATGTTTGGAAATAGGCGACTCCGTCAAAGGTACTGGTCAGAGCCTCAGTTGCTGATACATCTATGTGGTCTCCATGGCCTGATAGTGACCTAGCAATAAGGGCGGCTATTATAGACATGGAACCAGCTAATCCGCATTGGTACTCTGCTTGCCTTCCGCCAGCTTTCATTGGCTCTTTATCCTCGTCCCCAGTCAGGTGCATGTAACCGCTCATCGCGTAAGACACAATGTCTGAGCCTTCAAAGTTGCTGTATGGGCCAAACTGTCCAAAATAGGTTAGAGAACACATTATCAACCCAGGGTTTGGTGTAGATAATT
>QGNN01000033.1 GCA_003228105.1 Chloroflexota bacterium | reverse complement strand
CCGTAGCCGTTTGGAGGATAATTTTTGGCTGGGGCAGTACCTGCAAATCCATCATCTTCCGAGTTGATGGTTGGAAATTCTCCTTGCCATATATTGCACATGTGTTGGCCTTCTGGATGAAGTTCGTTTCCCCAAGGGTATAATTGTTGCTGTTCGCCACCACGTGCTGCAAATTCCCATTCTGCTTCAGTTGGCAGACGTTTCCCATAATGAGAGGCAAACTGAGTTGCATCATTCCATGAGATATGTACAGACGGATGGCTCATTCTAGTTTTTATGTTGGAACCAGCACCTTCTGGGTGTTTCCAAGACGCCCCGTCCACTCTTCTCCACCACGGGGTACCCGCAGGAGATTGATTGGCAGATCGCGCATTTTGGGGAGCAATGAATTTATAAAATACAAATGACCAACCAAATTGCTCCGCGTCGGTTTTGTATTTTGTTTCTTTTACGAAGTCAGCAAAATTCCTGTTTGTAACAGCGGTGATGTCAATTAGGAAGGAATCCAGTCTCACTTCTTTTATTGGCCCTTCTCCATCACCTGGAAAGCCGAACTCGTAATCAGAACCCATCTGAAATGTGCCACCTGTAATGGTGACCATGTTTTCTGGGTTAATGATTTCCGGTCGAGATTTTTTTGTTCTTCCCACTTTAGAGGTATAAATGGGCACCTTGGAGTTCCTGGATGCCGCGCAACAAGGTGTCACGTCAGAACCGGTCTTTGACATATTTATGCTTCTTAATTCAGGTTATAGATTTGTTGACACCATTTGTGGAAGAGTATACTATCCGGCATGCTATGGAAAATAAATTCTTTCAACACGCACAATTTTATTATTTTAGCAGCTTAAGTCAGCTGCCGATAAAGGCCTTGTGTAAACTCTAGGAATATATCCAAAGTCAAACAGGAGCCCTTAATCGGTACCGATTGGGGCTTTTTTTTTTGGGTTTTATGAATAAATCATAAAAGTAACAAAAGTATTCAATATAAAAATTGAGGATTAAAATGAGCAGTCAAAAAAGCCATGTTCAAGGATTGGGGTTTTCTTCAAATCACTTGTTTAGCCCCCTAGAGCTAGTAGACAGATTTCCCAGATCGGAAAAGGCCGCCTTAACCGTCCAAGAGGCTAGAAAGACAATAAAAAATATTCTCCATGGCGATGACAATAAAATGATGATAATAACGGGCCCTTGCTCTATCCATGACGAGGAAGCCGCCCTAGATTATGCTCGAAGATTGATTGAACTGAGAAATCGGCTTAGTGAAAAAATATATGTTGTGATGAGAGTCTACTTTGAGAAACCTAGAACAACGGTAGGTTGGAAGGGTATGATAAACGATCCTGGGCTCGATGAAACATTTGATATTGCACAAGGATTACAGCGAGCAAGGCGATTGTTGCAAGAAATCAATGACATGGGAATGCCTGCAGCTTGTGAGGTTTTGGACCCTGTAGTCCCGCATTATTTTGAAGATTTAGTCTCTTGGGTTGCAATAGGTGCAAGGACGACCGAGAGTCAAACCCATAGGCAGATGGCGAGTGCAATTGGAATTCCGGCTGGGTTCAAAAATGGTACAGATGGAAGTTTTGAGACCGCGGTGGACGGTATATTGGCCGCCCGCGGCCAGCATTCATATGTAGGGACTGGACCTGATGGGCACGTGTGTGTTCTAAGAACTGGTGGTAATCCAGACGGTCATTTGGTGTTGAGAGGGGGTAAATTAGGTCCTAACTATGACTCAGATTCAATAAAATTGGCTAATGAAGTTTTATCCAGCGGAGGTTTGGACCAGCGATTAATAATTGATTGCAGTCATGGTAACTCTAATAAAGATCACGAAAGACAGCCTTCGGTGTTTGAAGATGTGATTTTACAACGAGCAGGCGGGAACAATAGCATTGTGGGAGTGATGCTTGAGAGCAATATAAATCCTGGAAGTCAGAAACTTGGTAATGATCCAGGTACTTTGGAGTATGGTGTATCAATTACAGATGCCTGTGTCGGCTGGGATAAAACCGAAGAAATAATTCTATGGGCTGATAATGTATTTAATTCGTAGTGGTGAAGACATATTTAATATGGTTGACAGTATATAAACGCATTTTGCCATGTGGAGGGTAATAGAAATACCTGGGAATTGGCGTTACTTTTTCACAGCGGTTTTTTTCTCAGCTTACCCCACACGTACATTCCTAATTTGCTTCCACCAACTAGGTGCAGGTGCGCATGCTCCTGGGACTGCATACCGTCCTCTCCAAAATTGGAGAGGATTCTATAACCCGATGGACACCTTTTCTGACCCATTTCATTAGCAAGAAATCCGATTTCAGATATCAAACTTTTCGATGACCATAAATCAGATTGGGTCATATGCAATTTGGGTACGAAAAGCAATTGAGTTGAAAACCATCTAAGGTTATTCTCAAAGACCACAAAATCTTTTTCCTCGTGGTAGGAATCAGCCGGTTCCTTTCCGGAAATTATTTCGCAGAATATACAGCCTTTAGCTATTGTCATTTAAAGGTTTGGTTCCTGTGTTTATCGGGTTCTACCCATTCTGTAATCTGGAGCTTGTATGTTCAGAATTTGGCCTATTTTCGCATCTTGGATTCTGGAGGCTTGCGCGCTTTTACTGGCAATGCTGGTGAAATCTGTCCTGGTCGTTATAATCGTTGGTAGCCTGTGATTGTGTCGGTAAACTAAAAGATGATATATTGTTTTTTGGGACCAGTTTGTATCTTGTTCATTTCCCAAGTCATCCAAAATTAATAATGAGGAATCCTTAACCCTATCGAAAATACGAGATGAGCTAAGCGAGCTGTCGGGAGAGAACCCGGATCTCAATTCATCCATCAATTCTGGTACGAATGCAAAGAAAACATCCTCACCAACTGATTTGCGGTAATTCCCGATAGCAACTGCCAAATGGGTTTTACCCACTCCTGAATTATCGCTATAGAAGGTGAGCCATCCATCTGGGGTCTGACTGTATTTCTTGGCACTTTCAAACACTGGTTCTAAATTGGAATTTCCCCTCCTCCCTTTTGAGTTAAAGGTATCGAAGTTCATCTGTGAAAGCTCTTTAGGAATAGCCCCGAGAGAAGACATTTCATCATAACAACTAATTCTTGAATCCGTCGTGACTATATCGCAAAGATTTGAATCGTATATTCGGCTTCTAATAAACGGGTCTAAAGAATTGATATCTTCAGAAGTGGTCAAAATAGTGGGGAGTCTTCCGTTTGATCGGTGATTGAGGATCTGATTCAATTTCTCCGCCGACCAACTACTTACGCTGTGGTCAGTTATACCGTCGAGGATTAATATGGGTGCATTTTTAACTTGGTCAAATAAGTCGTCATATTCAAAGTCTGAATTATTTGTATAACTAGCTCTGAGGTGATCCATTAAATCAGGTACATATATAAAGAACGCGGGTTTTCCTGTTGAAATACACCTGTTAGCTATTGCCGCCGAAAGGTGTGTCTTGCCGGATCCATGGGGACCATTGATTAATATCCAGCCGCTCGGACGTTCGGAATAATTGGAACAGTTTATGAAAGCCTCACGAAAAACGTCGCTCGCATCCTGCTGACCAGTTCCATTTTTCAGATCTAAGGTTTCAAAAGTGTAGCGCGAGAGAGATCCTAAGTTACTGTATGAAAGTAGCCTCGTTGTCAATTCTTCCTGTTTTACATTTTTTCGACACACACAAGATTTTATCGATCCAAAATCTTGGTGACCTGTTGGAAGTTTGGGGGTTAGCCAGCCTTTATCGTTGCATACAACACAAATTATAGGTGGATTTAGATCTATATCTTGAGAGAGGTCGTTGCTTCTGTTAGCTTTAAATGTATCTAGCTTTGCCAGAATGCTTCCTAGATTCTCCATTTTGTTTTCCCTCTATTTCCCACCGTTCTAGTATTCTCGAAATGTATCTCCAATTTCTTGAATTTAGAGATACAGCCTCTGTTATTGCTTCCTCTATCCACTCCACAGGGTATCTTTGTTCAGCTTCTCCGATTTTTTCTGCCACAATCGGAGTTAATATACCAATATTTTGTTCATAAAGAGAATATATATTTGGTCTATCTTCGCCGGTTTCCCAAGGCTCAAAGTCGGATTGGTGCTCAGAATCCTTCATTTTCCCGATTGCTTGCCTTTCGAATTCCGTGTTCAAGAAATATGCGAATGTGCCTGTATTGTTCCTGTTGATTTTAATTAATATTTTCCGTTTCTCTGACGATTCTAAAGACTGAAAGATATGTGTTCTCCGACTATCCAGATCCATCGAGCCCATGCCGATTGAAAGAACACGATCTGCCATCAGCTCGTCTATGGACACATACCTTTCCAAACCTTTTTTATTGTGCAGCAGACGGATAATCCGAAGAATTATTTTTAACTCAGTTATATCTTGAATTTCCTGCAATAATTCCCCGAATACAGGAGCAGGAACGGGGATGTACCTTACCCCTTTTATAAAACCTTGAAATGCCATTATGCACTTACTGAGTCTTGCTGATAAATTTCTAGATTCTCAAATTTAACGAAACGGTCTTGAAAATAAAGCTTTATTCCCCCCGTTCGACCATTTCTATGTTTAGCTACTATGATGTCTGCAATGTTAGCTGGATATTCTTGGGTGGGATATCGTTTTTCCCAGGCTTCAGGGTCGATGTATCTGTCTTCGCGATGTATGAAAGCAACTACATCGGCATCCTGCTCTATGCTGCCACTTTCTCGTAAATCGGATAACATAGGCCGATGATCTGGACGTTGTTCTATTGCCCGACTTAGTTGTGAACAGGCTAACACCGGTACGTTAAGGTCTCTAGCCATACCCTTCAATGATCTTGATATTTCTCCCATTTCCTGAACCCTGTTGCTATTTCTACCACCACTGCCATTTATCAGCTGTAAATAGTCCACTATTATTAAGTCTAAACCTCGCTCTGCTTGAAGGCGTCTGGCTTTACTACGCATCTCAACGATCGTTTGAAATGGAGTGTCGTCAATGTATAGGGGAAGGTCAGAAAGATTGCCAATTGCATCGAAGAGTCTTTGCTCTTCCATTTCGTTGATTAATTGAAGCCGCAGTCTATGGCTATCGACATGAGCTTCACTTGAAAGAAGGCGGAGGGCTATCTGTTCAGCACTCATTTCTAGACTGAAAATACCAACATTGTTACCATTAGCTGCTGCTGCTGCTGCCATGTTAAAGGCCAGGGTACTTTTCCCTAGGCTAGGCCTAGCGGCCACTATTAATAGGTCAGATCGCTGCATTCCCCCTCCCAAAAGCTGATCAAATTGGTTGTAACCACTTTGTACGGGGGCTAATCTGTTTATGTCCGGTTGTAGACTTTCAGCCATATAGTTGTCTAGGACATCACGCAATGCAGCGAAATCCCTTGTTCCTCGTTCCGAACGGATGCCGAAAAGGAGCTCTTCTGCCCGGTTTAACGATTCGTCGGTGTCAGGGGAACTTTCATACCCTATGTTCGCAATAGAACCGGCAGCTTGCACAAGTTGCCGCATAAGGGATGTTCTTTGGACTATTTGAGCAAAATGCAGTATGTGAGCTGGGCTTGGCACCCCATTGACCATATCTGATAGATGAACTGATCCTCCTACAGAATCCAATTTTTCTTGGAGAGACAATTCATGAGCTACGGTTACCTGGTTTATGACCTCATTTCTCCCAGCTAAATCCAAACAAGCCTCAAAGCAGTATCGGTTTTTTTCCAGGTAAAAATCAGTGGGTTTCAATATAGAAGACACTTTTGACAATGAATCTCCGTCCAGTAGCAAAGATCCTATGACCGAGTGTTCAGCTTCGATATCGTGTGGCAGAGTTCTATCGGTGTACAACCCAATCTCCCGGGGTCCAATTTGGCGTATGGGTTGTCGATTATCACATGATCGCTTCCACGCAATCAAGTCGAAATGTTATCGACAATTCAGTTTTCGGTTACTCTTGAGAGTCTTCCTCTGGTTCGGCGTCTGCCGTATTACTTTCCTCGAGCTCGACAGAAGATTCTGGGACATCTTCTGCTATATTTGAATCCGAGATCTCTTCAGGGGTACCATCCAAGTCACCTTCCGACGACAACTTGCTTTCATCAGACTCTTCGTTTTCTTGAGCAACCATCTCGAAAGGGTCGGTGCCGGTGGCGTAAACGGCAACTTTTATTAGAGCATTCACATCTGAGTGAAGTCGTAGTGGTATTTCGTATGTCCCTACTTCTCTGATGGGATCATCAAGTTGCACCAATCTTCTTTCAATTTTTATGCCAGTTTCTTCCGCCAGTGCATCGGCTACCATGGTGCCAGTTACGGATCCGTAAAGCCGATTGTTGGACCCAGCTCTCATTTCGATACTTATTTCCGTCCCATCTAAGGTCCCTGCCAAATTTTTCATTTCATCCAGCCGATATGTCCTGGAAGTGGCAGCGTTCTTTGTGAGTTTATGAATTCTTTGTAGGTTATTGTGTGTTGCCGGTGCAGCAAGGTTTTTAGGAATAAGGTAATTTCTTGCGAAGCCATTTTTTACTTCCTTAATCTCTCCCCCTAATGCAACCCCTTCAACATCTTCTATAAAGACAACTCTCATTGTTAATATTCCTGTAACCCGTAAGTCCGATCGTATTTATGACGGGTTTGCGTCCGGTTTTTGTGTTTGAACAAGAATCAGAATTATAACATATGGACTTATAGTTCTTATTAATTTACTGGGAGTCGGCAGGCTCGTCGATTATGCGATATTCCCCTTCAACAATGTCGGTTTCTTTTTGTCGGTTTTCTTTTGTTTTGGAATTTTTCATTGTATCGGATAATTTTCTGAGTGGGCCAAAAATCATAAAAATTATTATCGTGCCAACCAGGATGATAATGTCATCTAAAAACCCTAGGATGGGCAGCATGTCAGGGACGAAGTCAAATGGTAAGATGACATAAGCAAGACCTAGGGCAGGTAAAAGCTTGTATTTGATAGGGATTTTTCTATCAAGCATTAATTTCAAGAAAAATATTGGTAATCGGCCCATGTTTTTCGCTTTGGGTATGATTGTTTTATGTCTATCTTAGATTCTATTCTATTTCAGGATATAAGACTTGTTGGGATTATCATTGGGGTGAAAAATTGATAGTTGTTTTGGAAGGGAAAGATGAATTTAGGCTTTCAGAGCGAGTATCTGAGTTTCGCCTAACAGTAACCCCACTGGAAATGTCAGAAATCAACACCACCATGTTAGACGGGAATATTGTAACCGTAGACGAACTGTTAACATCGTTATCAACAGTCCCGTTTATGGCTGATAGACGATTGGTCATTGTCGAGGGTTTACTTAATAGGTTGGGTGATGTTAATAAAAGATCCGCAGGTTCAAAAAAAGATTTAACCGAGTGGCTTAATTTTCCAGATCTATTGACGAATTTGCCCCCAACAGCCAATTTATTGCTAATTGAGAGAGAATCATTACCTTCTAATAAATTCTTGTCCACTATTCTCAAACTTGGACAGGTTGAAAAATTTTCACCGCTTGGACATCGAGATCTATTAGAATGGATAAACACCCGTTCTTCGAAACTGGGTCTAGACATCGAACGCACTGCGGTAACTCTTATAGCAGATTCTGTAGGAAGTGAATTGCGTTTAATCGATTCCGAACTAAATAAAATCAAAACCTACTCGCGTGGCCGTTTAATAACTAGAGAAGACATAATCCTCATGGTGCCTTATGTGCGGCAGCAAAATGTCTTTAGAGTTGTAGATTCAGTAATAGAAGGCCGGACTAGAGATGCTCTAAATGCTTCATCGATGCTTATAAATCTGGGGGAATCTCCTTTTGGGATTGTGAGGATGATAGAAAGGCAACTTCGCTTTTTAATACTGGCTAAACATTTATTAAGTCGGAAAATTCCAACAGGGGATATTGGCAAGCATATTAATTTGTCTGGCTATCCCTTGCAGAAGACCTTGGAGATGGAAAAAAAAATTTCCCAGGTCAAGATAATGAGTATGCACGATAATCTTTTGAAATCTAATATTCGTGTGAGGGAAGGGAAATTAACTGAACAAGAATCCTTTGATCTGCTGATATCAGAACTTCGATAACGAACTGTTATACAGTATGAACATCCAATTTTCTGGCGTCATATGTGCCCGATTTTATCGAAACGATGAAATCATCTAATCCAGTGATTTTGTCATAAAATTCTGTGGCATACGTGCCTATATCTGATAGCTTGTGTGCATCGCTTGCCCCAGTCCCAGGCATTTTAAGTTCCTTAGCCAGATTACCAGAAAATTCATTTTCTTTTTCCGTTCCCCTACCGTTTCTTATTTCTATGCCGTCTACCATTCCAAACACCTCATTTCTCAACCCTCGGCTTATCATTTCGGCATAGGAAGTTTTATCCTGAGGAGCGGTTTCGCGATACACTCTTCGGTATGGGTGAGCAACCACTATAGCGCCGCCTGCCTCATCTACGAGATCTTTTACAAAGGCTGATTTGTGCATTCCGAAAATATATTCACTTAAGCCATACACTAGTAAATGACCCTCTTCAGTGGTTACTTCGCAACCTGGGATTACAAGGAAATCATTATCTTTGCCGAGCTTTTCCACTTCTGAGGGATTCCAAAATCCGTCGTGATCAGTCAAACAAACTCCATCCAAGCCAATCAATTTTGCTCGAGTGATGAGTTCTTCTGGGGTCAAGGTGCTGTCGTCTGAGGTTGGGTATGTGTGGGTGTGAATATCTATTAGCATGTGTATTGATTGTATTACATGTTACTGATGGTCAGGTTATGAATTTTCCAAGGTAACTAAAAATCAATGATAAATAAGGGGCTCCAGCAGCTATGTTGCGCAAGCTTGAGTTGAATCGTATCAATCTTATTGATATTATATAAGTCGGACGATGAAAATATCATTTGTAATGGGGCGATAACATGGTTTTAGGTCCAGATAGGTTTACTGAACAGGCTCAAGAGGTAATAGCTGCCTCTCAGGATTTACTCAACAGATATAGGCACAACCAGTGGGATTCCGAACATCTGTTTATGGCTTTAATAGAGCAAGAAAAGGGGGTTCCTTCGGAAATTTTCAATGTTTTGGGGGTGAATCTACACGTTCTGCATGCCACTCTTCACGCTAACTTGGAAGAAGGTGACAGGATGGCTGGTCAAGTAAATCAAATTTTTATTACACCCAGATTATCTGAATTGTTTGAAAGGGCGCACGACGAATCCCAAAGATTAAATGATGAATTTATTGGAACGGAACACATTCTTATAGCCCTCACTGAGGAAGAGACAGGAGAATCAGCCGGACTACTGAGTGATTTTAAAGTCACAACTGAGGAGGTGTATAAAGCTCTTCAAGGTATTCGGGGCTCCCATAGAATTACAGATCAAAGAGCCGAAAGTCGATATAGGTCTTTAGGAAAATTTGCCACGGATTTGACTTTGTTGGCCGAAAAAGGCCGCTTGGACCCTATTGTTGGGCGTGATTTAGAAATATCTAGAGTCATGCAGACTTTGATACGGAGAACAAAAAACAACCCAGTAATGATCGGTGGGGCTGGCGTAGGTAAAACAGCTTTAGCCGAGGGTCTGGCACAAAGGATAGTTGCTGGAGATGTTCCTTTTGAACTTAAGTCAAAGAGAATTCTTGCCTTAGACATGGGATCTTTACTTGCGGGATCAAAATTCCGCGGTGAGTTCGAAGAAAGGCTAAAAGCTGTTATGGACGAAGTAAAACAGTCGAACGGTCAAGTCATCCTTTTTATCGATGAAATTCATACGGTGGTTGGCGCCGGGGCTACAGACGGTAGCCTTGATGCCAGCAACATGATGAAACCTGCTCTCGCCAGAGGCGAACTTCAGTGTTTAGGTGCTACGACCGAGGAAGAATACACAAAGTACATTGAGTCTGATGCCGCTCTTGAAAGAAGATTCCAACCAATTCTGGTTGAAGAACCGGATATAGACACGAGTATAGAGATGCTGAAAGCTCTTCGTCCCAAATACGAAGCCCATCACAGGCTGAAAATACAAGATGAAGCTCTCAATTCCTCAGCAGTGTTGAGCCATCGATATATATCTGGAAGATTGCTGCCAGATAAAGCTGTCGATTTAATAGACGAAGCAGCAAGTAAAATACGAATCGATGAACAGCTCCATCCCATGTCTTTGAGAGAAAAAGAATCTAAACTGCGTCAACTTCAGAGAGAAGAGATAGCTTCCTCTGAGATGGGAGATTTTGAGAAAGCGGCAGAAATAAAAATGGAAATAGCTCGAATCGGGGAAAACTATACAGACGAAAAAAACCAATTAAATATTTTTGAAACCTCTGAACGGCAGGTAACTTCTGAGGATATAGCTTCCCTCATTGCTACTTGGACAGGCATTCCTGTTGAAAGATTGTTAGAAAGTGAGGCGGACAAACTTCTTAGCATGGAATCTCGTATTCAAAGTAGATTTGTTGGTCAAGAAGAAGCTGTTTCGGCAGTTTGTGAAGCCGTAAGAAGAGGACGTGCTGGGATCAAAGATGAAAATAGACCAATAGGGAGTTTCATATTTTTAGGACCAACGGGAGTTGGCAAAACTGAACTGGCTAGATCGCTTGCCTGGTACTTATTTGACGATGAGGAAAATATGGTGCGTGTGGATATGAGTGAATATATGGAGTCTCACTCAGTAGCGAGAATGATAGGTTCTCCCCCGGGATACGTGGGATATTCTGATGGTGGTCAACTGACAGAAGCGGTGAGGAAAAGGCCTTTCAAGGTCATCCTTTTTGATGAAATAGAAAAAGCACATCCTGATGTTTTCAATATATTGTTGCAAATTCTTGAAGACGGTAGGCTTACTGATGGCCAAGGTAGAGTCGTAGATTTCAAAAACACAGTAATAATCATGACCAGTAACTTAGGTTCGTCGATTAGTGCTTCTGAGTCGTTAGGGTTTTTGAGAGACACAGATAACTCAAAAGATAGCGAAATATTAAGAATTTCAATAGAAGACGCCTTAAAGAAATCATTCAGGCCAGAATTCTTGAACAGGGTCGATGAAATTTTAATATTCCAACCTATTTCAGAAGAAGATCAACGCCAAATAGTGGATATCATGATAGAAAACTTAAGAAAAAAACTCGTGGGACATGATATTGATCTAGAGTTGTCCGAAGCCGCTAAATCTTGGGTTGCGTCCGACGGATTTGACAGAGAATATGGTGCCAGACCCCTTAGACGTAGCATTAGAAAAAATATTGAAAATCCTCTATCAACTGCCCTGATAAAAGGAGATTTTGATAATGGGGACTGTATATACGTTGACTTAGTGGAAGAAAAACTTATTCTTGAAAAGAAGGCAAAGTACGAATCGATTGCTATTTAGGATTTGGGATTTATTCTTGATCCATTAGATTGGTATCCTTATAATTTGAATGGAAACTCAGTAAATTGGTTTAAGGTGGTTATATGGATCAGGCATCTCAACGGAAAAAATCTTTTTCGCGTAGAACTTTTTTGAAAGGTTTACCGATTGGTATAATTGGAGCAGCAGCAATAAGTATTGTAGGTTCGAGAATGATGGCTTCTGCTTTGAACAGGAGACCGCCTTCATCTAAAAAAGGCTCTATTTTTTCTCCAAAGGATGTCTAAACTCACTATTCTGTAAAGCCGGGTTCTTCAGGTTTGCAAGAATAAAATTATGCAGGCGAAAAACCCTAGACTGCTAGACCGTTGGGATATGTGGAGGGAGATGGCAGCTAGTTTCAGAACCCATCTCCTTTCTTAGAAACCGATTAAGATTTCAATTGTTATAAATCGACTGATATACTCGTTTGTCAGGGTTGGGAGAGATGGCCGAGCGGACTAAGGCGCTGGTCTCGAAAACCAGTATGGGAGTAATCTCATCGTGGGTTCGAATCCCACTCTCTCCGCCGTAGAGGACCCGGAACGATCAATATGGAGAGATGCTAGAGTGGCCGAATAGGCGCGACTGGAAATCGCGTGTTCCCTCACAAGGGGAACCGTGGGTTCGAATCCCACTCTCTCCGCCATTGATGTGACCTCTGGATAATTTGAATGCTTGCTTAATGGATCTAAGGATAGTATCGGCGATGGAGTATTTTGATAAAGTATTATTGCGAACTGTTTAGGAAGGCTTTCTAAAAATCTTGTTTTATTAATTCATAATGTTTGGTGACTATAAATAATGGCTAAAGACCTTGTAATCGTGGAATCTCCCGCAAAAGCTAGAACGGTCGGTAGATTTCTCGGGAAGAACTATGATGTAAAAGCTTCTATGGGGCATGTCAGAGACTTGCCTAGAAAGAAATTAGGAGTAGATATCGGTGATGACGGATTTGTACCTACCTATACGGTATCGGCTGATAAAAGAAAAATAGTTGCGGAATTAAAAAAGGCTGCAGCAAGTGCAGGTTTGGTTTATCTGGCAACAGACCCAGATCGGGAATGCGAAGCTATTTCTTGGCATCTCATAGAGGCAGCAAATATCGATATTGAGAAAACCCGAAGAGTTGTTTTCCACGAGATAACCAAACCAGCGATTGAAGAGGCTTTTGCGAACACAAGAGATATTGATGTGGATTTGGTAGACGCTCAGCAAGCTAGACGGGTATTGGACAGGTTGGTCGGATACACGTTGAGCCCAGTATTGTGGAGTAAGGTAAAGAAAGGTACCTCTGCTGGACGTGTCCAGTCTGTCGCCTTGCGAATGGTTGTCGACCGCCAGCACCAAATAGAAGCATTCAAGCCGGTGGAATATTGGACTATCGATGCCTTGCTGGGGGTAAAGCCTAAAGAAAACTTGCTGAAAGCTTCTTTGGTCTCGATTGAAGGTTCCAAGAAAAAGCCCGAAATTAATAATGAAAACGACGCTGCATTAATACTTAAAGATTTGAAAGATTCTGGATTTGTAGTTCGAAGTTACATAACCAAAGAAAGTAAACGAAGACCTTCTGCTCCTTTTATCACGAGTACTTTGCAGCAGGAAGCCTCTCGAAGATTGAGGTTTTCCGCCTCTAGGACCATGGTACTTGCTCAGCAACTCTATGAGGGGATCGACATGGGCCCCGCCGGTATTGAGGGATTGATAACCTACATGCGAACGGATTCCACTAATATTTCAGCGGGAGCACTCACTGAGGCAAAAGAATATATAAATGGCAAGTATGGCTCAGACTATTCTCTTGAAAAGCCCAGGACTTTTTCGAAAAAAGTGCGAGGTGCCCAGGAAGCTCATGAAGCTATAAGGCCGACTTCAGTGTTGAGGACTCCAGAGGCATTACGGGATCAATTAGATAGAGATCAATATCGTTTGTACGATCTTATATGGAAGCGTTTGGTAGCAAGCCAGATGGCCGAGGCACTATATGACAGGACTACCGTCGAGTTTGATTCGAAAAGCGTGTCTTCATCAAAAGTTTATACGTTCAGGGCCACTGGGTCTGTTTTGAAATTTGACGGTTTTAGAATCCTTTACACAGAGGCCAAGGACGATGAAACCGAAGAGGAAGAGAAAGGCCTTCCAATCCTTACCAACGGTCAAGAAATGCACCGCGATGAACTTATCAAAGAACAGCATTTTACAGAACCACCTCCTAAATTCACTGAAGCATCTTTAATAAGGAATTTGGAGAGTGAGGGAATCGGTCGACCAAGTACCTATGCTTCGATAATAGGTACTATCCTGGAAAGAGACTACGTTCGTCGAGATCGCGGTCGTATTACTCCCACTAAATTAGGAATTGCAGTGACCGAGTTTTTAAAAGAACATTTTGAAGATATTGTTGATGTTGGTTTTACAGCAGGCATGGAAAAGCAGCTTGATGATATAGCGGAAGGACTGATGCAATGGAATCCTATGCTGCAAGAATTTTATGAACCGTTTGACCAAGCGATTGAGACAGCTAAAGTTGAGGCTGTGAGGGTCCCTAGAGAAAAGATCGATGAAGAGAGTGATGAGGTGTGCGAAAAATGTGAGCGGCCCATGGTTATACGAGGAGGCAGAAATGGCAGGTTTATCGCCTGCTCCGGGTTTCCAGATTGTAAAAATACTAAGCCTTTGATTATAGGGATAAAGTGCCGCGAATGTAATGTGGGCGAGTTAGCAGAACGTAAAAGCAAAAGAGGAATTTTCTTCGGTTGTACCAACTACCCAGATTGCAAGTTTGCTGTAAATACCAAACCCATTAGCAATCCGTGTCCTGATTGTGATGGAATATTGCTACCATCAGGTAGGGATAATGTTAGGTGTCCGTCGAAAGAATGTGGATTTCGTGGGTCTATTACAGAATTTGAAGAAGAGGCAGAGACCGTTAATGCTGGATCAGTCAGCTAACCCAGCACAGCGAATAATTAGTGTCTTAACTGCTGGTAAATATTGAGAGACGTTAATATCCTATTTTCATGGGATACGAACCAACCGACAAAGACATGAATTCATATATTGAGGCCTATTTAGAGCATATAGTGGGCTACCGCGGCTTGTCTGATGCCACAGTCAAAACCTACCTTCAAGATCTGCAAACATTTGTAAAATTTCTGGAGATGATGGAAGTTGGTGATTTAAGAAACGTTGACCGTAGAACCGTGAGAGGGTTTTTGGTCTTTTTGGTCGATAAAAATTACCAAAGATCTAGTATCTCCAGAAAACTCTCCGTACTCAGAGGATTTTATAGGTGGCTGGTAACAGAAGGTGTGTTGTCAGTAGATCCTGTTCCTAGGCGCTCTACTATGAAAAAGGAAGTGAAATTACCTCGATTTTTGACCAACGACGAGGTCGTAAGGCTAATTGATTCACCTAAATCGGGAATATATTCTGAAACACTTAGAAATAGAGATGTAGCTCTTTTAGAGTTACTTTATGCTTCGGGCCTGCGGGTAAGTGAGGTCCACGGACTGAATATAGGCGATGTGGATTTTCATTCCAAGACTGCTAAAGTGATCGGTAAGGGAGATAAAGAGAGGCTGACATTATTCGGACTTGCTGCTAAATCTAGCCTACACAGATACATAATTGTGGATAGACCGAAGATTAAAGACTTTGATAAAAGCGATTCGTTATTTTTAAGTAAACAGGGATCTAGGCTTAGTATTAGGTCAATACAGAATTTGGTAAAAAAATATGCGCGGCTGGCAGGATTAGGCAATGAGGTTCACACTCATACCTTGAGACATTCATTTGCAACGCATCTAATAAACGGGGGGGCAGATCTCAGGATTGTTCAGGATTTGCTAGGACATTCCAGCCCTTCAACAACCCAAATATATACCCATGTTACAGGTGTAGAAGCAAGGAAAAGCTATTTGGACGCACATCCGATGGCGAAGGAATTGGAGGAGAAAATATAAGTGAAAATCCTGGTTGTCAATGGACCTAATCTTAACAACTTAGGTAAAAGAGATGAATCTCATTACGGGTCTGAATTATTTAGTGACGTTATTATAACGATTGAAAAATTTTCCAAAGAGGCCGGCGTCGAAACAAATTGTTTCCAAAGTAACTCAGAAGGCGAATTGATTAGTTTTATTCAAAACGAAGCGTCTTCTTCAGATGGTATTGTGATTAATGCTGGAGCTTTGACCCATTATGGATTATCTCTCAGGGACTCATTGATAGATTCAAAAATTCCTCTAGTGGAAATACATATATCCAACATACATCAGCGGGAAAAGTATAGGAGAACTTCTGTGGTGGAATCTGTGGCTATCGGACAAGTTGCCGGGTTTGGGACTTCTGGATATTTGTATGCTATCGAACTCTTGATACATTATCTCGAAAATGCAGCCTAAGTACCAGAATAGACGAAAACAGATAAAGAAAGCCTGCAATGTTTTAAATGCAGATGCTTTTTTAGTGTCAAATTTGGTAAATGTTCGTTACTTGAGCGGATTCACCGGAAGCAACGGGTTTTTATTGATTTACGGAAATAATGATTTTCTTTTTACTGACTCCAGATATATGGAACAAGGTAGAGAACAGACCTGCGATCAAATTACAGTTTCCTTATCATCGGGGTTTAGTGCGTTAGAGGAAGTATCAAGACTTTGTTCCATAACTAATATTGCGTTTGAATCAGACCATTTAACATACTCTGAATTCATAGGCTTGGAAAAATTGCTGAAGCCTAGAGTAAATTTGATTTCCTCCAAGGGAGTAGTAGAAAAAACCAGATCTGTTAAAGACAAGGATGAAATAGATCTAATTCGAAAAGCTGCTTCCCTTGCTGACGATGCCGTAACATTCGGCATCAAAGAATCAAAACCAGGCAAATCTGAGTTTGAAATAGCATGGGTTATAGAAAAATTTTTGAAGGAAAACGGAGCTGACGGTGTCGCCTTTGACACTATAGTAGCGACAGGTGCTAATTCTGCTAAACCGCACCATAAGGCTGGAAGCACAATTATTAAAGCGGGCGATCCGTTAGTTATCGACATGGGGGCTTTACTGAATGGATATAGAAGCGATATAACACGAACAGTTTTAGTTGATGGTGAGGACGAAAAATTTCGAAGTGTATACGAGGTGGTTTTGGAAGCCCAGATCACTGCAATAGGAGCCGCGAAGGAAGGTATGATCGGTAAAGAGTTAGATCTAATCGCTCGGGAAGTAATAACAAAGCATGGATTTGGGCAAAATTTTTTGCATGGATTGGGCCATGGTGTTGGCCTTAATGTTCATGAGATGCCAATGGTAATTTCTTCCTCTGACCATATTTTGGAAAAAGGTATGATTTTTACTGTGGAACCTGGGATCTATCTGACTGGGTGGGGTGGAGTTAGAATAGAGGACATGGTATTGGTTGAGGAAACTGAGGTATCTTTGTTAACTAACGCTCCGAAATAGTTAGATGAGTCTTTTACTTCACATATATTTTATATAGGGGTTATCACAATGACGATAGGATACGGTGAATTAAAAAAAGGCATGTCGATAGAGCTCGATGGTGAACCATACTCAGTCGTGGGTTACGAAAGAAGCAAGATGCAGCAGAGAGCTCCGGTGATGAGGATAAGGTTTAGGAATTTGAGATCCGGTCGGACTATTGACAAGACTTTTTCTGGTTACGACGTTAGCTTCACTCCCGCATCCGTTGATAGGAGAAAAGCACAATATATATACCCGGATGGAGATTTTTATTATTTCATGGACACTGAAACCTTCGACCAATTCCCCATGGGTAGAGAGCAAATCGCTGGTTCACTCGATTTCATGATTGAACAGACTGAGGTGGAATTAATTTTCTTTGAAGATAACCCTATTTCTCTTGAGTTACCTACAACAGTTGATTTAAAAGTCGACGATTCACCTCCGGGAGTAAAAGGCGATACGGCACAAGGGGCGACTAAATTGGCTACATTGGAAACCGGATTTGAGCTTCAAGTACCTCTTTTTGTAAATCGAGGTGATGTAATCAAGGTAGATACCAGAACCGGAAGCTATATTTCTAGAGTTTAGCTGAATGCCTGCTTTAAGTGTTTCACAAGTTATATTACATCTCAATAACCTTTTCGGATACGATCCGATTCTAAGTGATGTATGTGTAATTGGGGAAGTTTCTCGAGCCACAAGGTCCGCATCTGGACATGCATATTTTACCCTGAAGGATGAGGATGGAGTGTTAGATTCTGCTTTATTCAGAGGTGGCATTGGTGTTGAGCATTTGGAATTAGGCGCGGAGGTATTCGTATTTGGCCGAGTCTCAGTATATGGTCCAAGTGGCCGGTTGCAACTTATAGCTAATTTGGTAGAACCGGCTGGGGATGGCATCCTCCAGGCCAGGTTTGAAGAGATGAAAAACAAGTTGGAATCTGAAGGCCTTTTTGACCGGGAAAGGAAGAGGCCCATTCCTTCTTTTCCGTCTGTAATGGGGATCGTTACTTCTAAAGATGCTGCTGCATGGCAGGATATTCAGCAGACGGTTGCTCGAAGATTTCCAAGAGTAGAATTGGTGCTGGCGCATACCCCTGTGCAGGGGAACACTGCGGCCACATTGATAGCAGAGGCTATAAACTCCCTAAATCAGGTTGGTGGAATAGATACAATCATCGTAGCCAGAGGTGGAGGATCCCCAGAGGATTTATGGCCATTTAATGAGGAGGTTGTTGCAAGAGCTATATTTGCTTCTGCTACTCCGGTGATTAGTGGGGTAGGACATGAATCCGACTGGTCCATAGCCGATTTGGTGTCCGATTTAAGAGCATCTACGCCAACAGCTGCCGCAGAGTTGGCGGTCCCAGATTTAGAGGAATTAAAGGGTAAACTAAATTACTATACATCTCAGATGCATTTGTATTGTTCTGCTAGGATCGACGTTGGGCGAAATGAATTGAAATATTCGGTGACCAAACTTGATCGTGCATTGCCAGATCTTGTGACACATAAGATAAGACTTGACGATTTGATAACCAGGGCGAACTCAAACGTTCTTCACAAGAATGAATTAACCAAGGAGTACTTGAGAGGATTGGCAGAAAAAATGACTGCCTTAGCCCCTCATACGACTATAGCAAGAGGGTATTCCGTACTTCAAAAATCCTTGGACGGTAAGATCATTAGCAGGGTAGGTGATATAGGCAGTGGTGAAAATATAACGATCACAGTGAGCGATGGTGTCATTGATGCCAAAACAGTTGGAGAAAATATGGGACTCGGAGTCCCAGAGGAGCATCAACTTAATCTTTTATAGTATTGGGCTTTTGGAGGGCTTGTGAGTACCATGTCAGAAAATGAATTGGGCGCTTTATCTTTTGAAGAGATAATGGATGAGTTGGAAAAATCCGTTTCAGACCTAGAAAACGGAAAATTACCTTTAAGCAAAGCTTCAGAGGTTTATGAGAAAGGAATGAAATTAGCGGAAGAGGCAAGCAAAAGACTATCCGATACTGAAATAAAGATTACTGATATCAAAAAAGCGTTCGAGGAAAAAATCGAAATAAGTTCTCAAAGTGAAAATGATTTGGATATCTAGACTTCAATTACGTTGTTTTCTAACACACCCAGATTTTCTATCGATATTATCACCCTATCTCCCTCTTGAAGGGTAAAATCTGGTGGCGGTACTATTGATGTGCCAGTAAGAACGGTGGTCATATCGGGCACAAAATTGCTTTTGATTACCCACTCACATATTTCCTGACAAGTTCTTGCCATTTCAGATGTTGAAGTGGACCCTGAAAATACCTCTTCCCCATTCCTTGCTATTACACAATCTACACTGAGGTTTTGAGGGTTTGAAATAGTCTCTGGCGTGGCAAAACAAGGCCCTATGGAACAACTACTATCAAACATCTTTGCCTGTGGTAGGTAGAGCGGATTTTCTCCTTCGATAGATCTGCTGCTCATGTCGTTGCCAATCGTATACCCAACAATCTCACCTTTATATATAACAAAGGCTAATTCTGGTTCTGGCGCGTCCCATGAAGAATCAGATCGTATTCCCACATTATCAAATGGTCCCATGCATCTTTCTGAGGTGGATTTAAAAAATATCTCAGGTCTCTCTGCGTTATAAACTTTCGAATATATATCAGGGGTGTCGCTTTCACGGCGGCGCTCCAATTCGCTGTTTTTATATGTAACACCAGCAGCCCAAACTTCTGGTGGGTCAAAAGGCCTATCGATTGTCCAACCACCGTCAAAGTCAGGGTTTTCCTGAATTATGTCTGACAGCAATATTTGTTCTGAATCCCCTGAATCCAATATTCGTCTTGCTAAGTCGTCGATTGACTCTCCAGTGATAGAGGATGCCTTGATCAAGTCTAAAATGTCTGTTACGTCATCTTCCACGGAAGTTAGATTTTCTAGCAATCCTTCTCCTGTTTCTGCTGATAAACACACGTCGCCTATGGAGTTAACTAATCGGTAGTAACGCAAAGTTATTCAACCTCCTGAATTAAGGTGTTTAACTAATTCTACCAAGATCAAATACGATTGTGTTGAAAGGAGCCTTGTTTGACATAGAAAAAAGAGCGTGGCTATACTACAGAAACCGACAAAGGGGATACTTGGTTATCGTTTATCGCCAGGATTCAAAATTTGGGACAATTCTTGGACTGGGAACTCTTCCTGCAGATATCTGTCCCATTCAAACTTGTAATCAAACCGCAAAAAATTGCCCCGTTGGTGCTGACAATACAGCCTTGCCAAACCTGGCCTACGGAAGTTCAAAATAACAGTTCTTTTTTCTCAGTTTAAAAGGTTTACCAATGACTAGATTTGTATTTGTAACAGGTGGAGTAGTGAGTTCGGTAGGCAAAGGAGTTTGCGTTGGTTCTATCGGTAAGATACTAAAATCTAGAGGTATGACTGTTTCTTTATTGAAGCTGGACCCTTATTTAAATGTTGACCCAGGGACTATGTCCCCTTATCAACATGGAGAAGTATTTGTCACAGATGATGGGAGTGAAACCGATCTTGACTTGGGTCATTATGAAAGATTTGTGGATGTTGAATTGACCAAAGCCTCCAATCTCACAGCAGGCCAGGTGTATAGCGACGTAATAGCCAGAGAAAGGAAGGGAGAATTCCTAGGTGGCACGATCCAGGTTGTTCCTCATGTTACCGACAACATAAAACAGCACATATTGAATTTGGCTGAATCAAGTGGGGCGGATGTGATTGTAGTTGAGGTCGGGGGGACTGTTGGCGACATTGAAGGGTTACCATTTCTTGAGGCTATAAGACAAATGAGAAATGAGGTTGGTAGAGATAACGTATTTTACATGCACCTCACATTCCTTCCGCATATTTCTTCCACGGATGAACTTAAAACTAAACCCACACAACACAGCGTAAGAGAACTTAGGAGTATCGGTATTCAACCTGATGCCATTGTTTGCCGCAGCGATGAGAAGATTCCTGAGGATTTGAGAAAAAAAATAATGATCCACTGTGATGTGCCGCTGGAAGGAGTTCTGATGGTCCCCACGGTGGCTAGCATATATGAAGTTCCATTGATTCTTGAAGAGCAAGGTCTTGCGGCTTTAATCACTAATGCTATGGCTATTGATGTTGAGGATCAGAAACTTGGGTTGAATGGCTGGTCAGATTTGGTCGATTTGATCAAAAGTCCAAAAGAACGGCTCAAAATCGCTGTTGTTGGTAAATATGTGGATCTCCATGATTCGTATATGTCTGTCAAGGAAGCTTTAATACACGCAGGTTTATTTCACCATAGAGATATTGAAATAGATTGGATTGGGGCTGAAGATGTTGAGAAAGACGGGGCAGCTAACTATCTATCAAATGTTGACGGAATAGTGGTTCCGGGCGGGTTTGGGTATCGAGGGGTTGAGGGCATGATAGATACAGTGAAATTTGCCAGAGAAAATAACATTCCTTACCTAGGCTTATGCCTTGGAATGCAGGTTATGGTTATCGAGGCCGCCCGCAATTTACTGGGCAAGGAAGGGGCAAATTCATCTGAATTTGACTCAGATACAAAAGATCCGGTTATAGACCTCATGTCGGATCAAGTTGATGTTAAAGAAAAAGGTGGGACGATGAGACTAGGTGTCTACCCGTGTGTGATCGAAGATGGAAGCATCATCTCTAGAGCCTATGGGACAAAAACAATAATGGAGAGACATCGTCATAGGTTTGAGTTTAATAATGCCTATAAAGAGGATCTTAAATCGGTCGGACTTCTCCCGACAGGAATTTCACCCGACGGAAAGTTGGTTGAAATCGTGGAATACAAATCCCATTCGTTCATGGCCGGTACACAGTTTCATCCGGAATTTCTATCTCGTCCAACCAGGCCTCATCCCTTGTTTAGAGAATTTATAGCGGTTGCAGGCGGGCTTGGATCTAATTCTAGATAATCGAACTGTGTTTATTCTGGACGCTGAAGGACGAAAGTGCTACTATGCCCGCAGTGCTGCTGGATGCAGCATCGGTTCTGACGATGAAATTCCCAATTTTTATGCGAGTTTCATTT